>NC_012526.1:2495000-2819842 GCF_000020685.1 Deinococcus deserti VCD115
AACGTGGTGTTTTTTGCCCGCCTCAAGCGGGAAATCGGCGCCGAGCACCTGAGCCTGAATGTTCCAGAGGGATCAGATGTGCGCGCCATTGCCAAAGCCGTTGAAGAGCAATACGGGATCAGCCTGAAAGGCTGCATGGTGGCAGTGAATGAAACATACGCAACGCCCGAACAGCCTCTGAAGGAAGGAGACGAGGTTGCCTTTCTTCCTCCTGTTGCAGGTGGCGATTCTGGTGCTGATACACACTGCGCCCTGGTTGAGACGCCGCTGCAACTACAGGATGCCGATGCTTTTCTCGTTCGCCCGGAGTGCGGTGCGCAGGCGTATTTTGTTGGAACGGTACGAAGCCCCAATCAGGGCCGGCAAGTGGAATTCATTGACTACGAGGGCTACGGTCCTCTGGCCCAGAAGGTCATGCACGAGGCCGCTCAGGCAGCCAGCAGCAGGTACGGAGAATTACGTATCTATATCGAGCACCGCCTTGGCCGGCTTCGCCCAGGAGAGGCCAGCATTCTGATTGGCGTGGCCAGTGCTCATCGCCGCTCTGCACTTGAGGCCTGTGATTTCCTGATCGAGCATCTGAAAGTTCATGTGCCTGTCTGGAAACACGAAAAAGACGAGGATGGCGAGCACTGGGTGGATGGCCAGACACCACATCCCACTCTTTAAGAGGCACAGCTGAACCTGGCATCCGGCGAAACCAGTCACCTTTTGCTTCAACGCTGCCAGAACATCAGAGAACCTTGCAATCCGGTCCCGTCTGTCAACGGCTGCGCTGCTCTTTGAGCAGGGTGTAGTTGACCGGCGGGCCGTGTTGACGCGCGTGAGCTTCAAAAGCCAGGTAGTACCGCCCGGCGAGCACGATCATCAGGGCCACTACCGTTCCCAGCGCCAGAAGCAACGGCAGGCCTTCAGCGCCACTCAAAATGCCGTTGAAGACGAAGTGAAGAACGATGCTCAGCAGCACGCCCTGCACCACCCACCACCGCCCCCGGGCCCAGTGCAGACCGCCCAGTGCGTAGCCCTGAGGGGCGCTGAACAGGGCGTGGGCAAGGGTAGTGAATAAAGCATGCCAAGTCGCTGCCGGAGTTCCAAAACCCAGCGTGTAGGTGACGTTTTCCATCAGAGCAAAGCCCAGCGCAGCGGTGACGGTATACACCAGACCGTCCATTGGTTCATCGAATGACACTTCGGTGACGGCAGTTGCGGCCGCCAGAAACTTACTGCCTTCCTCAATCACCGCCGTCAGCAATGCAAGCAGCAAGAACATCAGGGGCAAAGGCGAATGAAGAACGCGGCCCAGACTGGCCTCGAACGCCGCTGCGACAAGCCAGGCGAAAGCCCCCCAGGCAAAAGTGCGGGCCAGCAACCACAGTGGTTCTGGATGGCGGTCCCGCCGCACGAAGAACCACAGCCACGCAAAGGTCAACGTGACTGTGATCAGCAGCGGAACCAGAAGCGGCATATCAGGCTCGCGCCAGTCGGGCAGCCGCCTGCATCGGCTGGTGGGCTAAATGGGTCAGTGCAAGTGCCAGCGCATCGGCTGCATGGTTGTTGAACAGCTCACGCACTCCAAGGCTGGCCTTGACCATGTAGATCACCTGTTCCTTGTCGGCCCGGCCAGTACCGACCAACGCCTTTTTGACCTGCATGGGGCCATAAGAATGAATCGGCACGCCTGCCTGTGCACAGGCCAGCTGCACAACCCCAAACGCCTGTCCCACCTTGAACGCAACATCGGCCTGACGCCGGAGAATCTGATCCTCGATCGCCACCGCCTCCGGCTGATATTCAGCAAGCAGCCGGGTCACTTCCTCGTGGATGTATTGAAGGCGGCGGGGCATCACCCAGGCGCTTTCTGTAGTGAGGCAAACATGGTGCAGGTGCCGGGCCTTGCGGATATCTCCGTCTACCAGGCCCAGGCCCAGGTTGGCCAGGCCAGGGTCAATGCCAAGCACGATCATGTCTGAGAGCATACGGCAAATACCGTCTCAGTACGTAAAAACCACCCGCCTTACAGTCAGGGCGGGTGGTATGGAAAGGAGAAAGAGGCTTAGTGGCTACCGCAGCCGCCGCTGCCCTCACCATCGGGTGACTGGGCACCGTCGGTGCGGAATGAATGGCCACAGCCGCAGGAGGACGTTGCATTGGGGTTGTTCACGGTGAAGCCGCCCCCCATCATGTTTTCGACAAAGTCCACTTCGCAGCCGCGCAACAGATCGATGCTCATACGGTCAACCAGAAGCTTGACGCCCCGGTCCACCACGATGGTGTCGCCTTCGAGCTCGCGGTCATCAATGGCCATCCCGTACTGATAACCGCTGCAGCCACCACTCTTGATAAAGACGCGCACGCCTGCATTTTCCTTACCACTGCTTTGCAGAATGCCCAGAGCTTTCTGGGCGCCAAATTCGCTGATGCGGATGTCCTTATGCAGGGCCTCGCCGCTGATGTCGGTAGGAAAGGTCGCAGTCATGCGTGAAGCCTAACACCATTGGCGCAACACAATCGTGCGTTTTTGGCACTTTTGACCCTCGCAGCAAAGGGCTGTTCAGTCAGGGACCTATGAGCCGCTGTTACATTCCTTGAGTGCAGTTATGTTAAGATAAGAGACATGACGAACCCCTATGCCGAGTGGTTCGAGCAGCTTCGCAAGGAGTATGGTGAGCAGCTCGGGTCCATGCCACTGCCCGAAGGGCTGCCAGAACATCTGCGGGCCCTGATTGATCAACATGACGAAGAAGCTATTCAATTCATGATCAAACTGGCCTGGCAGTTTGGCGCGCAAGTGGGCTATGCCGCCGGAAGCCGACAGAATGCGGCACCTGCGGCTTACCCACGGCCTGGCCGCGTTCAGGCCTGAGCCCACATCCTTTCAGAGCATCACCGCCACGTCTGTTTTCGTGGCGGTGAATTTGTGGAGTAAGGGCTTTTGACATCCACCAGGCTGGATTCTCTGCAGCAGGGAAAAGATCGGGTTCGCTCCACTGCAGCCTGCCCTTTCTCCTGATTCAGACACGCTGCATAACTCAGCGCGTCCTATGTGGGATCTGGATCAGTGCCTGCCAGAACGGGGCGCGGCATAACACCCGATTTCATCGTCTCCAGCAACCAGACCGCGCGCGGCCAGCTCTGTCAGGACCAGCTGAGCAAAAGCCTGCAGCGCCTCTGGGTCAGCTTCTTGACACTGACGTGCGTCCAGACGTAAGCGCCTGGCTTCCCGGGCCAGTTCCAGCGCCAGCTCATCCATCTGATCAGCCTAGTGCATCGGCCAGGGAACCTGACAGGCAGCATCCCCAGCCTCTCGCAAGACCAGACGAAAAAACCGCCCGGGCAAATGACCAGGGCGGTTTGAAATTTCCGATCTCAGTCGTGGGAGGGTAGGGCGCTACCCTGACTGTGTGCTTGCCGGTCACGTTCATCGGCTTCGCGAAGTTTGCGAATACCACGCACGATGGCCAGCGTGCCGAAATAGCTCAGGGCCGGCAGCAGGAAGGTCAGGATCCACAGGATGGTGTTGGCGTTGGACGAGTTGAGCAGCCCCGAACTGATCAGTTCAGGCTTATAGCCGGCCACCGACATCACGGCCATCATGACCATGAAGGCCACACCCGCCGCCAGCCTCACCGGATGGTTGGTGGGGTTTTCGGCGTAGTACATGTTGTCCTTGCTGCGGTCCAGCATCGGCACTGCGAACATCAGGCCAATAACAAGCGTGGGCAGCAGGATGGCACCGACGAACTCTGACCCGATAGCTCCACCCAGAATATGGAACTCGAAGCTGGGAATAATAGCCAGGGCACCGAAGACCCACAGCAGATACCAGTCGGGCTTGATGTTGTTGATCGGGGTGGTGCTGGGCGGCCCGAAGTACTCGACCGGGTGCACTGGAATAAAGGCGCTGAACAGAACCACGATGCCGGTAAACAGCAGAGTCAGCATGATCATGATGGGCGTCTGCTGCGTGCTGAGCGGCACACCGACAATCTTCTTGTAGGCAATGCGCTTGGCGTATTGCGGCTGGGTGTGCTTCTGCTTGACCATGATCAGCATGTGCGCAGCCGTGGTGGCCAGCAGAATGCCGGGCAGCAGCATGATGTGGTAGCCGTAGATACGCGGAATGATGCCTTCACCAGGGAAGTTCCCTGCAAATGCCGCCTGCGCCACCCAGGCGCCAACCCAGGGAATAGAAGCGGCGATGCCGTAAACGACCTTGGCCGTGTTGTAGGCGTAGTTGTCGTAAGGCAGGATGTAACCGGTCACCGCGGTCAGGGAAGCGAAGATCAGCAGCAGCATGCCGATCCACCAGTTGATTTCGCGGGGCTTCTTGAACGCACCCGTAAAGTAGATGCGCATCATGTGAATGACAGCCGCCGCAATCATGATGTTGGCCATCCAGTGATGGATACGGCGCAGCATGTCACCAAAGGGCATGGCGTTAATCTTGAGAGTCGAGTGGTAGGCAGCTGGCAGCAGGTTGGGCTTGTCAGCCGTTCCAGGATCGAAGGAGTTGACCACCATGCTGTTGCTGGGCTCGTAGGACAGGGCCAGCACGATACCGGTGATGATCAGGACGATCAGGCTGAACAGCGTGATTTCACCCAGAAAGAAGCTGTGGTGAACAGGAAAGGCTTTGCGTAGGGCCTTGTCGTTCAGACGCGAGATGTGCAGACGCTCGTCAAGCCACTGGTTCATCCGAGTTGCTCCTTAACCTGCTCCTTGCGCGCTTCCCAGCCCTCTTCACTGAAGGGATAGGGATGCTGCAGGAAGAAATCGCCCACGACCAGATTTTCACCTTCAAGTCGAACCGGCAGCTGCGCCAGCGGACGGGGTGGCGGCCCGCCGATGACCTTGCACCCCTGTTTTGGATCATATTGGCCAGAATGGCAGGGACAATTCATCGTCCCAGGACGCTGTTCATTATCACTGACCGAGCAGCCGGCGTGGGTGCACACGTCGCTGTACACCACAATCTCACCGTTCACCGTGGCTTCCAGATTGGTGGGCTCCACGAGCTGTCCTTTCGGGAAGCGGTAGACCGCCAGGATGTTGTTTGGGTCGCCCTTACGGATGACGTTGTTGCCCTGCTCGTCCTTGCCCATGGGCCAGGCGCGGATCAGCTCGTCACTCAGTTCGCCGGGGCGGATGGGCTGACCTTCCTTGCTTTCCAGCGCGTGAACCAGGATGTCCCCTTTGACAGGAGGCATCTTGTCGCGGGTCAGACGAAACACCGGGTTGGCGGTGCCCAGCGCACTTACCAGACTGACTACACCCACCGTCGCGGTTGTGCCGACTGCCACATTGATGAACTTGCGCCGCGTGATTTCCGGATCTTCTTTTCTGTAGCGAGTCATTTCAACCTCTCCAGATCACCAGGGGAACTCGCCGCTGGCGTCCTCGACGAGCACTTCGCCGTCCATAAAGAATTTCTTGTACAACCCTGTGGCCAGAGCCAGCAGCAGCAGGATCATGGCTGCATAGAAGCCTTCAGCCGTCACGTTGGGCATCACCTGCTCAGCAGCGCCCCAGCCGGCATAGTCGGTGACCATCTGCCGGACGAACAGCACGCTGAAGAGCAGGGTCAGGGCCAGGGTGGTGAGCATGGCCAGCATGGCCATTGGCGACGAGCGGACCTTGTGAATGCCAGGATGCAGTTCCACGCCTTCGGTCCAGACGCTGTACAGACCGATCAGACCGTAGGTGAGGAGCACCATGACAAAGGTGGCGAGGAAGATTTCAGGCAGCTGTATGTGGTCAGGCACAAAGCGGCTGCGGTTTTTCAACACTTCCGGATCGACTTTGGCCTGACCGGCAGCCACCGTAGCCGGGGTCAGGGGTTCCTCGATCTTGTTGCCCCACGAGTTCAGCACGTAGTTGGCTACAGCATAGATCTCGTTTTCTTTGAGCTTGTCGCCAAAGGGCTGCATGGCACCCTTGCCCTTGACAATCGTGGAGTGGACGTAGACCGGGTCTTTAGTGATGTCCTCATTGCCTGCCAGGGCGGGTCCAGCACCGCCCTGACCCTGCAGGCCATGGCAACCCGAGCAGTTGGCCTCATAGACCGACTTGCCGACCGTAGGAACTTCCTTACTGATGTTGGCCACGACCGCTGGATCCACCACCACGGGCTCAGGGGCTGTTTCCTTGTTGAACAGGAACAGCAGAATGATCCACATAATGGCCGCGCACACAATAGCGACCCAGGGCATGACAGCGTCGTTTCTTTCCACGTTCCCTCTCCCTCATGCGTGAAGTGGCCTGTGTTCTTGCCTCGCGGCTTGGGGTCACAAACGGCCTAATCCCAATTAGGATAGCACGCACCGAACCTGCGCCCAGCGCGTCCTTTCCGGCTCGCTGGAAGTCTTTCGGCAGCCTCTATCGTGCGCCTTACCGGGCGGTTAAATGTCCCCGGACGGGACTACCTGACCCAGCTCACTCAGCAGCGGCCACAGGGCGTCGGCCAGGGCCAGGACGTCCCGGTTTTCAGGATGCTCGCGTGGGTCCTGGCCAGCTTCTGAAAGCAACGCGATCACCAGAGGCCGCGGCGTATACAGAATTCCCACGTCGTGGTGAACGCCTGTCAGTTCTCCGCTCTTGCTTACCAGCCGGTACACGTGTTCACCCGTCGGACTGCGCGGCACCCGGCGCCCGATGATGTCGCGCAGTTGTTGACGCGAAAGGATAGACAAGGCCAGATCGGTATGTGTGCGGTCCAGCAGGGCACCGTTTGCCAGCCGCAGAAGCAGATCCACCTGATCATGGGCTGAGGTGCGGTTGCGCTCTCCACGCCGCTGAGCCTCATTCTGCTGTTCAGGTGGCAGCTGCAACCTGCCGATCAGACGGGTGGAAGACCAGCCGCCGCGCGCCAGCCAGCTGTTGATCTCATCAGGTCCGAGCCGGGCGATGACCAGATTGGTAGCGGTGTTGTCACTGACAATCACCATCAGAGTCAGCAGGTCCAGCCAGCTTGGTTGCAGGCCAGCACCCAGTTCATAGAGAATCCCAGACCCCGGCACGCGGTCAGCCGCCTCCAGCGTGACGCGTTCACGGAGATTCAGCCGGCCCGTCTGCGCTTCTTGTAAGGCCTGGATCAGCAGAGGAACTTTGATGGTACTGGCTGCAGGAAAAGTCCGGGTGGCATTCAGGGCGTAGAGTTCGGTCCCGTCCAGGTCACAGATCCGCAGCCCGGTGTCACCAGCGAACCCACGCTGGCGCGCGCGGGCCAGAAACGCTTCTCTCACTCCGGCAGAACCAGACCAGCCAGGGCAGCAAAGGGGTGCGCGGTGCCAGCTGGGCGCAGCGTACAGAAGGGCGGGCCCCCTTCCGGCTCGACCCGGTGCATGCAGGCCGGGCATTCGGGGAAAGCCTGCTCGGTGTAGGCGAGGTCCGGCTCGGCGCTGGTCATGGACCATTCACGCCCGCAGCCCGCACGGAACGTGACCGGTTGCGGCGTACGCACCGGGGAACCGGAACGACCCTTCTTACTCAAGGTTGGCGATGCCCTCCCGGATGGCGTACAGCGCCGCCTGGGTGCGGTTGTTGAGCTGCAGTTTGGTGAAAATCTCCGAGAGACGGTTGCGCACGGTCTTCTCGCTGATGTCCAGTCTGAGAGCAATATCCTGGTTGGAAAAGCCCTGGGCCAGCAGCTTGAGAATCATGGTCTCACGCTCGTTGAGGTCCGCGTGTTTCTCGCTGGGCAGTTCCTCGCGCTTGTCACGGAAATCGTCGAGAACGTTCTGGGCCATGTCCGCGTCAAGCAGGGCCTCGCCCGCAGCGACCCGGGTAATCGCGTCGATCAGGGTGGCCGCGTCGGCGTCTTTGAGAATGTATCCGCGGGCTCCAGCCTTCACGGCCTCGAACACATAGCGGTCCTGGCGGTACATGGTGATCATGATCACCCGGGCATTCGGGTCGATTTCCAGGATGCTCTGGGTGGCCTTGACACCATCGAGCTCGGGCATCTGGATATCCATCAGGATCACGTCGGGGTGGGTATCCGCGGCGTAACGGATCGCTTCACGGCCATTGGAGGCCTCGCCGATCACGCGCATGCCCTCGGACTCCAGCAGGCTTCTGAGCCCCTGACGGAACAGGGCATGGTCATCGACAAGCAGCACTCGAATCATGCCCATAGTGTAGGCCTCCACGCGCAGACACAAGGCAACGATTCTGCCGATTGCCCTCACACAGGGGGCAAAGAGTTCAGTAAGCACTTAGCCGGTACACTGAGGCCCGTGATGACCTGGTTTGACGCGCTGCTCGTGACCCTCTGGGCCGTGGTTACGGCCCTCGGTGTGCGGCGCGGCCTCTCCGGCCTGAGCTGGGGACTGGGCGGCATTGTCGTGTGCTATCTGGCCAACAGCGTGAGCTCCTCGCCTGTGGTCTCGGTGCTGCTTGTGGCGGCGCTGGGCTTTGGAGGGGCTGTCGTGACCCGCCGCCTGATCCGCGCCCCAGTAGAAACGCCGTGGCATCTGGCCGCAGGCGCACTGGGCGGCTTTGTGCTGGGGGCGCTGCTGATCAGCACTGTGGCGCTGAGCTTTCCACTTGATGTCCGGGTGACGCCCAAGGGCCGTGTTGCGACGTACCCGTCGGTCAGCCTGCCCCCCGGAATCTATGACGCAGTGTCGCAGTCGCAGATCAAAAATGAGCTGTTGCGGGTATGGAAGGCCAGCCCGGCGCTGCGCACGCTGCTGATTCCTGATCAGGCCCGGCTGCGCTGACTGGCTGCTGCCGCGTTTGTTTCCGGGGTGCCGGGGTCCAGCCCCTGCGGGGCAGGCAATTCAGGCTGAGGATGCGGCTGGGTACGCTGACTGAGCACCGTCGCGACCACCACCAGGAGACCACCTGCCGCGCCTCTCAGACCGACCTTTTCCTGAATAAGCAGGAAACTGAAAAAGGTGGCCGTGACTGGCTCCAGGGCGTAGATCAGGCTGGCCTCGGCGGCGCTGACGGTGCGCTGCCCGATGGTTTGCAGCAGGGTGGTGACGGCGGTCGCCAGGACACCCAGATAGAGCAGCGGTGCCCAGGCAGACTCCGGAGGCCACAACTGCCCGGGTGCGCTGAGTCCGGCCCAGATCCAGGCAAGAACAGTCACCACCAGGACCTGTGCGAACGTGAACTGCAGCGGATGGTGACGCGTGGCCGTTCCCTCCAGCGCCACGATGAATCCGGCGTAGGTCACCGCGCAGGCCAGTGCCCAGGCGTCGCCCACCACCAGCGCGCCACCTTCCCAGGACAGCAGCCCGAGCCCGAACACGGCCAAGGGCAGGGCCACCCAGAGGCTCAATGGCATGCGTCGGCGCTGGGCAAAGGTCAGCCACACCGGGACCAGCACCACGCTCAGCGCAGTAAAGAAGGCAGCGCGGTTGGCGCTGGTGGTCTGCAGAGCCACCGTCTGGGTTCCGTATCCGGCGATCAGCCAGGCACCCAGAATCAGGCCGTCCCGGGCCAGCCCTTCTTTCCAGCCTGCAAAGCCGCCGGTTGCAGGAATGCTGCGGGTCGGGGCCTTGCGGGCCATTACGGCCAGGACCGGCAGCAGGACCACGGTAGCCAGGGTAAACCGCCAGGCGATCAGCACGCTGGGCGGTAACTGTTCGCCCAGTTCCTTGACCACAGCGAAGGTGCTTCCCCACAGCGCCGTGACCAGAACCAGAAGCAGGATGCCGCGCGCGTGGGGAGTCATCGCGGGCAATTGTAGTTCAGGCTGTTGCCGGGCTGTCCGGGTCAGAGGGCCAGGTTCGGCACGGCGGCATCAGCGGCGGCGGTCAGAACCTGGACTCCCGCCTGCTCGAAGGCCTGCCGGGCTGCCTGGGGTGCGTCGTCCGTGACCCAGTGGCTGAGGTCACCCAGCTGAGCGAAGACTGCGAATCCCTGGTGATCCCATTTGCTGTGATCTGCGATCAGGACGCTGTGGCGAGCGCGGCGCATGATGGCAGTTTTCTGCTGCGCCTCGACCAGATTGCTGTTGGTAAGGCCACCCTGCCGCGCGTCGATGCTGGTGCAGCCGACCAGAAAGACGTCGTAGCTGTAGCGGGCCACTGTGGCCAGCGCGTCAGGACCCGTGATGCTGAACGTGCTGCCGTAGACCTCACCACCGACGACATACAGAGGGCACTCGCCGTTGAGTTCGTACGCCACGTCGATACCGTGGGTGACCACACGCAGGGTCCTGGTGAGCTGCGGCGACCGCCGGAGGGCCTGAGCCACATGCAGGGCAGTCGTGCCGGCATCCAGGTATACGGTCTGTCCGGGACGCAGCAGGGTCACGGCTGCCTGGGCCAGTCGGGTCTTTGCTTGCTGCTGCGACTGCTGACGGTCCCGGTACTGCTGATCCTGACTGGCCAGGGTAGCGCCGCCATGCACCTTACGGATCAGTCCGCGTTGCGCCAGCAGATCAAGGTCTCGCCTGGCCGTCGCGCCGCTGACGCCCAGGGCCGCAGTCACCGCCGTGGTCCTCAGACTGCCGTGCTGGGCCAGAAGGTCCAGGATGCGCTGAAGCCGGTCTTCGGCAAGTGGAGTGCTCATGCTCCTGCATGCTAGAGCACAACGGCGCAGAATTGCTCAAAAATCATCAGGCTGTACGAACGACTTGCCCCAGTGGCAGCAGCAAGGCCAAAACGATGAAGGGTCCTGGCCTTGTCAGGAATACCGGCGTCAACTTATGCTATCAATTGATCAAAATTAATCAGAGTTCGTCAGAAAAGCGCAACAGTGCGTGATCCTGGCAACCGCCCTGACCGAGGGCAAGGAGCGGCATGATCAACCTTCCGCAACAACTGATCCGCCTGGGAGCCCAGGCCCGTGACAAGGAGGACGCCATCCGTCAGGTGGCAGCCTTGCTGGCTGACGGCGGCGCCACCGATCCGGCCTACCTGCAGGGGATGCTGGCCCGTGAGGGACAGGCCAACACCTACCTGGGCAGCGGCATTGCCATTCCGCACGGCACGCCGGATACCCGCCGCCTGATCCGCCAGACCGGCATTGCCGTGGTGCAACTGCCACAGGGAGTCGCCTGGGGTGAAGGAGGCGAAACTGTGCGGCTGGTGGTCGGCATTGCCGCCGCAAGCGACGAGCACCTGGATATCCTGCGCCGCCTCACGCGGGTGCTGGCCGACGACGCGCTGGTCGAGCGGCTGTCCACGACTGACAACCCGGCCGACCTGCAAGAAGCGCTGACCGGCGAGCGGCCGGCCGCCCCTGTCGCTGCTGCAGGTCCTGGTCTTCCCCACAGCGTGCAGGTGACGCTGCCCAACCCACTGGGCATGCACGCCCGTCCGGCCACCATGCTGGCCAACCTGGTCAAGGCCCGCGGCGCCCAGGTACGCCTGAGCCGCGACACCGGCGAGAGTGCCGACGCCACCCGCATGATGGAAGTGCTGGCTCTGGGTCTCACACGGGGCACTCCTCTGACGGTCAGCGCTGACAGTCCAGAAACTCTGCAACTGGTCGCCGACGCCATCCGTGGCGGCCTGGGCGACGATCTGAGCGCCCCGGCCAGTGCTGCACCGGCCCGCCGCGAACCCGACTGGGTGCCCGCCCAGGTGGGCGCCACCATTGAAGGTGTACCGGCAGCTGACGGGCTGGTGGTGGGCGTCACCCGCCAGCACGCCCCCAGGCCTCTGGATGTTCACGATCAACCGGGCGACCCGGTGGAAAACGCCGCCAAGCTCGACGCCGCACTGCGCAGCGCCCACACCGAACTCGAGAACGTCGTGGCCGAAGTGCACTCGCGGTTCGGAGCCGACAAGGCAGCCATCTTCCGCGCCCATCAGGAACTGCTGGCCGACCAGGGCACCGTGCAGGACGCCGTAGCGCTCATTCTGGACGGGCACGGTGCCGCCTGGGCCTACCAGCAGGCCAGCAACGAGCGCATCGCTCAGCTTCAGAAACTCGACGACCCCACCCTCGCCGCGCGCGCCGTGGACCTCAGTGACGTGCAGCGCCGGGTTCTGCGTCAGCTGCTGGGCCTGCCCGAGGAAACCGCGCAGCAGTCGGGGGCAGTCATCCTGCTGGCCCCCGACCTGACGCCCAGTGACACCGCCCGCCTGGGTCCCAACTCGCTGCTGGGCTTCGTGACCGCGCAGGGCGGCCCGACCAGCCACACTGCCATCATCGCGCGTGGGCTGGGGCTACCTGCCGTCGTGGCTGCCGGCGACAGCCTGCTGGACATTCCCGACGCGACTCCGGCAATTCTGGACGGCAGCGCCGGGAGGTTGTACCTGAACCCCAGCGATGCTGACTTGCGCGGCGCCCGCGAGCATCAGGTGGTACTGGAGCGTGAACGTGAAGCGGCGCGCGCCGCACGTCACCAGCCTGGAGCCACCCGTGACGGAGTGCGCGTGGAAGTGGCGGCCAACATCAACCGTGCGGCCGACGCGGCCGCTGCGCTAGAGGCCGGAGCCGAGGGCGTGGGGCTGATGCGCACCGAGTTCCTGTTCCTGGAGCGCGACTCGGTACCCAGTGAGGACGAGCAGGAAGCCGAGTACCGGGCCATGGCCGCCGCCATGGGGGACCGCCCGCTGATTATCCGTACGCTTGACATCGGTGGGGACAAGGAAGTGCCGTACCTGGGGCTGGCACGCGAGGACAACTCCTTCCTGGGAATTCGCGGCATCCGGCTGTGCTTCGAGCGCCCGGACCTGTTCCTGCCGCAGCTGCGCGCTGTGGCCCGGGTCGCCCGGGACCACCCCAACGTTCACCTGATGTTCCCCATGATCTCCACGCTGGAGGACTTCCGGCGTGCCCGCGCCATGTTCGAGGGTGTGCGCGAGGAACTGGGCGCCCCCCGCGTGCCCCTGGGCGTGATGATCGAGGTGCCAAGCGCCGCCCTGATCGCGCATGAGCTCGCGCGCGAGGTGGATTTCTTCAGCGTGGGCACCAACGACCTGACGCAGTACACCCTAGCGATGGACCGCCTGCACCCGCAACTTGCCCGCCAGACCGACGCCATGCACCCCGCTGTGCTGCGCCTGATTCACCTGACGGTGGAGGCCGCCCGGCGCGAGGGCAAATGGGTCGGCGTGTGCGGCGGCGCTGCCGGCGACGAGGTGGGTGCGCTAATTCTGACCGGGCTGGGCGTGAAGGAACTGTCGGTCAGCGCGCCGCAGGTCCCGGGCGTGAAGGCGGCCCTGCGCCGGCACACCGCCGCACAGCTGCGTGAGATGGCCGAGCAGGCGCTGGCGCAGCCCACCGCCGAGGCCGTGCGCGCCCTGGTACAGGGGCGGCGGGAGAGCGCATGAGTTCACCGGCTGCTGCGCCCCGGCGCCGGGTGGCGACCCTGACCCTTAACCCGGCGCTGGACATGACCGTGCAGGCTGACGGCTGGCAGCGTGGAGAGGTGAACGCAGGGCAGGCCATGCAGATCGATGCGGGCGGCAAGGGTGTGAACGTGGCCTCCTTCCTGGCCGACTGGGGGGCGGACGTCACCGCGACCGGCCTGCTGGGCGACGGCAACCCCGAAGCCTTCGAGACCCTGATGCGCGCCAAAGGCATCACCGACGCGTTCGTGCGCGTGCCGGGCCGCACGCGTGTAGGCGTGAAACTGGTTGACCGCACGGCCCAGGAGACGACCGATATCAACCTGCCGGGCCTGCACGCCACGCCCGAAGCACTCGCGTTACTGAACGAGGCCGTGAGCACCCTGCTGCCCACCCATGACGTTTTCGTGCTGGCCGGCAGCCTGCCGCCGGGCGTAGCACCGGACTTCTACGCCTCGCTGGTCGCCCGGCTGCGGGCCGAAGGCAAGTTCGTAGCGGTGGACACCAGCGGTCCGGCGCTCAGGGCGGTGCTGGACGCGCCGACTCTGCCGCACCTGATCAAACCGAACGTGCATGAGCTCGAAAGTGCCCTGGGCCGCCCGCTGGAAGACGAGACCTCCGTGCGCGCTGCCGCGCGTGGCCTGCTGGAGCGCGGGGCACATGTCGTTGCGGTCTCGCAGGGTGAGCAGGGGGCGCTGTTCCTGACAGCGCAGGAATCGGTGCGGGCCAGGCCCCCACGGGTCCATGTGGTCTCGACGGTCGGAGCTGGGGACGCGATGGTGGCTGGACTGATCAGCGCGCACCTTGACAGCCTGCCGCTGGGTGAAGCGGTGCGGCGGGCCACCAGCTTCAGCCTCGGCACAATCACCCGCCTGGGCGCGCACCTGCCGCCCCGGGCCGAGCTGGACACCTTCGCCGCTCAGGTGGAGGTGCAGAGCGCCTGATCCTCTCCCCGCTCTTCAGTCCGCACCTCACCCTAAGCTCTGACTTTCCAACCTCACAGGAGGTTTCACCCATGGCAAAACTCGTCGCTGTGACCGCCGGTCCTTCCGGTATCGCCCACACTTTCATGGCCGCTGAAGCGCTGCGCCGCGCCGCTCAGGCCGCCGGCCACCTCCTGCGCGTGGAAACGCAGGCCGGTGCCGCGCCCCAGGACCCTCTGAGCGCCGCTGAGATCGCCGCCGCAGACGCGGTGATTCTGGTGACCGACGTGCCGCTCGACGAGGCCCGCTTTGCCGGCAAGACAGTGGTGCGCGGCAGCACCCAGGACGCCATCCGCCGTGCTCCGGAACTGATTGCCCAGGCAACCGGCAGTGCGCCGGTACAGCCCGTGACCTCCACCCTGGCGGAGACCGGTGCTCCGGGTCCGGCTGCCACGGTCTCCGCCGCCTCTGCCGCGACCGGCACAAATGCCCAGAGTGCCCCCACCAGTCAGGCACCGCTGAAGGTCGTGGGCATCACCTCGTGCCCCACCGGCATTGCGCACACCTTCATGGCTGCCGAGGGTCTGGAAGGTGGTGCCCGGGCGCTCGGCTACCAGGCAAAGATCGAAACGCAGGGCAGCGTCGGGGCCGGCAACGCCCTGACGCCGCAGGACATCGCAGAGGCAGACGTGGTGGTGATTGCGGCCGACACCAACGTGGACCTGTCGCGCTTTGCTGGCAAGCGGGTATACCAGACCGGCACGAAACCCGCCATCAAGGACGGATCGGCCGTGATCCGCACAGCCCTGAGCGACGCTCAGGTGTACGGCTCAGCCCCGTCCGCAGATGCCGGAGGGGCAGGGGATTACGTTGCCCAGGCTGCTTCCGCCAAGGCTGCCAAGAACGCGGGCGTTCCCAGCTTCTACAAGCACCTGATGACCGGCGTGTCGCACATGCTGCCCTTCGTGGTGGCGGGCGGGCTGCTGATCGCGCTGGCCTTCGCTATCGGCTCGTTCCAGTTCGGGGACCAGGGCATTTTCATCTACGAGGACCGGTACGCCGGCACCCTGGGCAACACGCTGTTCAAGATCGGAGCAAACGGAGCCTTCGGGCTGTTCGTGCCGGTGCTGGCGGGCTTTATCGCGTTCTCGATTGCCGACCGGCCAGGGCTTGCCCCCGGGATGGTGGGCGGTTTTCTCGCTGGCCTGACCGGGAGCGGCTTCCTGGGCGGCATTATCGCCGGCTTCCTGGCCGGTTACGCGGTGCGCTGGCTGACCCGCAACATCCGCCTGCCGCGCACGCTGGAAGGCCTGAAACCCACGCTGATCCTGCCGCTGCTGGGCACCCTGATCGTGGGTCTGCTGATGATGCTGGTGATCGGCCGCCCTGTTGCAGCGGCGCTGGGTGCCACGACAGCCTGGCTGCAGGGCCTGGGCAACACCTCGGCAGGCGTGCTGGGCGCCGTGCTGGGAAGCATGATGGCCTTCGACATGGGCGGGCCGATCAACAAGGCCGCCTACACCTTCAGCACCGGCCTGCTGGGCGAGAAGGTCTACGGTCCGATCGCCGCTGCGATGGCTGCCGGCATGACTCCGCCGCTGGCGCTGTTCCTAGCCACCCTGGTGTTCCGCAACCGCTTTACCCGTGACGAGGTCCAGGCCGGCAAGGCTGCGGGCGTGCTGGGCATCAGCTTCATTACCGAAGGGGCCATTCCCTTCGCGGCGCGCGATCCGCTGCGCGTCATTCCCGCGCTGATCGCCGGGTCGGCCGTAGCCGGAGCCATCAGCATGGCGGCCGGGTGCCTGCTGCGCGCTCCTCACGGCGGCATCTTCGTGCTGTTCATTCCGAACGCGGTGACCAATCTGCCCATGTACATCGTGGCCCTGGTGGCCGGGACGCTCGTCAGCACCGCTTTGCTTGGTGTGCTGAAAAAGCCGCTGCCTCAGGAAGCAGCAGTTGTTTCTCAGGAGACAGCCGCCGCGACAGCCTGAACCTGAACTTATGAAGCGGGAAGAGACAGTGCTCTCTTCCCGCTTCTTCATGATCAGGATTCCCGTTGAAAGAAACTCTTGCAGCCTCCATAGCCCTGACTTGGCGCCTCTTCCCTGACTTCCTCTCCTCAGCAGCCGCACGTGATCTTGCGCCATGACGGCCTGCGCGTGCGTTACGCTACCCTGCGCCTATGCTCCCAAAGGAACAGGCCCAGCACAATGCAGCGGTGTTCGGCCGGCTGGCAGCCACCTATGACCACCTGGGTTTCCTGGCTCAGGTGGCGCGGCATGTGGCTGTCCAGGCCAGGGTCGAGCCAGCGGATAAGGTGCTGGATGTAGCCAGCGGCACCGGAACCGTGGCACTGGAACTCGCGGCTCGGGTGGGCCCGTCGGGGCAGGTAGTGGGCACTGATCTTGCCCCACAGATGGTGGAACAGGCGCGGGCCCGCGCGGAAGGCACCGCTGGCCTGAGGTTCGAGCTAGCTGACGCGACAGCCCTGCACTATCCGGACGCCAGCTTCGATCACGTGGTGTGTGCCTCGGGCCTGTTCTTTATGCCGGACATGGGAGCCGCGCTGCGCGAATGGAGGCGGGTGCTGCGGCCAGGGGGAACGGTCACCTTCTCGTCGTTCGGGCCTGGCTTGCTGGGCGACCTGCCGGGCCTGTGGCGGGAAGACCTGACGACGTCTGGCGGCACGCCGGTCTCACCCCCACTGGGCCGCCTGCCAACGGTCGAGGCTGCCCGCGCACTTCTGGAAGAAGCAGACTTCCAGAGTCCCGAAGTCACGCTGGATGACCTGCCGTATTCCATTCCTTCCCCGGAAGCCAGATGGGCAGACATCATTGCTGGCCTGGAAGGTGCCCCGTTAGCCAGCCTGGACGCCCGGGTTCAGGAGGAACTGCGCGAGGCGCACCTTCAGCGGCTGCGAACCAGCATTCCGGGATGGCCGCTTACCGTGTCGCTGCCCGTCATCGTGGCGCGTGGCCGGAACTGAGCGATGTACCTTCTGACATCAGTTCCGGGCGCAGAACTTTCGGGGGATGCAACTTCTCCACCTCCTGGGGCGTAATAGAAGCATGACGAACCCGGATGACAAGAGCCGCGCCGGCCAGGCCCCTGACCCGGCGCCGCAAAGCAACGCACCTTCATGGATTGATGACGTCCTGACCACCTCACGCGCCGCTCCAGCGCCGCAGCCCGCGCCAGTGCAATCGCAGCAGCCCTCACCACCCCGGCCCCTGGAGGTGCCTGAGCTGTCCGGCGAGCAGGACCTGCGCCTTTCGGACCCGGCACCTCAACGCGTGCCCCTGACGCCCCCGGCGTCTTCCACACCCCGCGCGACAACTACCGTACAAGAGCCTTTCGACGCGGACGACTGGATTGCCCGCGCGACCGGCGGCACAGCCAAATCCCCGGTCATGCCGCAGGGGACCCCCGCCGCGCCGCCAGCTCAGGCGGATCCCTGGGGGGACGCCGTGCGCCAGGCGCAGACCTACGTACAACGTCAACCCATGACGCCCTATCAGGGTGCGGCGCCCGTTTCGGGTGACGTGGCTCAGCGCAAGCTGATTGCCGGCCTGCTGGGCATCTTCCTGGGTTGGCTGGGCGCACACAAGTTCTATCTGGGCATGACGGGGGCAGGCCTGACCATGCTGGGCGTACAGGCGGGCGTGTGGATTCTGGCGCTGCTTCTGGGGTTACTGACTCTGGGCTTTGCCCTGGTTCTGACGCTTCCTCTGGCTGGGCTGGTCAGTTCGGCCGTAGGGCTTCTTGGTCTGGTCGAGGGCATCCTGTACCTCACCAAGTCCGACGCCGACTTCGAGCGGGATTACCTGACAGGCAAAAAGTCCTGGTTATAACGCCAAAAAGCCAGAGGCCGCCTCGGAAATTTCCGAGGCGGCCTCTGGCATAGCCTGCTCAGCCCAGGGCCTGCTCAATGTCGGCCTGAAGGTCCTGCACAGCTTCCAGACCCACGCTCATGCGGATGGTGCGGGCCGTTACGCCGGCAGCCAGGCGGGTAGGCTCGGGCAGGCGGCCATGGGTGGTGGTCCAGGGGTGAACCACCAGCGTCCGGCTGTCTCCCAGGTTAGGCACGATCCGCAGGATCTGCAGGCGGCTCAGGAACGTGGCCGGGTCCTCCACTTCAAACGTCAGGACTGCGCCGAAACCTCCACGCAGGTACTGCTGCGCCTGGGCGTGCCAGGGACTGCCCGGCAGGCCCGGGTAGCCGACCTTGCCCACGCGGGGATGCGTGCCGAGCCACTGCGCCAGGGAAAGTGCCGTTTCGGACTGGCGGGTCAGACGCAGGGCCAGGGTTTCCAGGCCCTGGGCCAGCAGGAACGCGCTGTGCGGAGCCAGGGTCATGCCCAGCTGGTGCGCACCGAACCAGCGCTGGCGCCACGCCAGAGCCTGCTCGCCACGGACGTTCAGGATGCTCTGCTCGCCGCCTTCGGTGTAGATAGGATTGCGGCTGAGGTCATGGGCGGTGCCCACGGTGACACTGCCGCCCATGACACTGCCGTGCCCGCCAGCCCACTTGGTCAGGCTGTGCGTCACGATGTCCGCACCATGCTCCAGCGGCCGGCTCAGGAAGCCCACACCAGCCCAGGTGCTGTCCACGGCCAGCAGCGCGCCGCCCGCGTGAGCCACATCAGCCAGCCCGCGCAGGTCCGGGATGTCCCCGGCAGGATTCCCAATAATTTCCGCCCATACCAGGCGGGTGTTGTCCTGCATGGCGCCGCGCACCGCTTCGGGTGTGTTGGGCACCAGGGTGGCGCTGATGCCCATCAGGGGCAAGATGTTGTTCAGGAGCCCAGCAGTTCCGCCGAAGAGGCTGCTGGAGGACACCACATGGTCGCCGGCCCGGCACACACTGAGGATGGCCGTCAGCGTCGCGGCCTGACCGCTGGCCAATGCCACGGTGGCGGCGCCGCCCTCCAGGGTTGTCAGGCGTTCTTCCAGGGCACGCACGGTAGGGTTCTGCAAGCGGGCATAGCTGAGGCCGGTGTTCTGCTGAAACTCGCTCTGGGCCTGCTCCAGCGTCTCGAACTGAAAACCTGCAGCAGCATGAATCGGGATACCAACGGTCTGTCCCAGCCCACGTGGAACACCGGTCTGAACAGCCTGGGTCTCGTACGCGTGTGATGGGTCAGGAATCATGCCCTGCATGGTAGGCGTCATAGCAGTGCGGAGGTGCGAACCTGTCCGGACTGGGGGGTTCTGGCGAATCCTGCGACCCAACTGGTTCTGGTCAACTTCGCATGACAAGAGTATGAGAAGTAGTTACGTTATATAAATGCTTCTTAAACGCGCTCCTGCCCTGGCTGCTCTTACTGTCACCGCCCTGCTGCTGGCCTCCTGCGACCCGAACCGCAATGGCACGCAGCCCCCTGCTGTCACCGATCCAGCCGCCACAGCCCCTGCCACTCCGGTTGCGGGCCAGTCCACCGAAGCCGCTGCGCTACCTCAGGCGGCAGCCTCTGCCAGCCTGGTGGTCGAGACCATGCTCGATCCCAAGAGCACCGATTTTGATCCGGACCTGCGCGCACTGCTGAACCTGTTTCCCAGCCCCAGCATGCAGAGCCTGACCCAGCCTGCCCAGACCGTTGGCCGCTCCTTGCTAGGAGCTTTCGGGTTGCCAACTCCCGGGAAGCTGCAGGTACAGACCACCACACCAGTCACGAACAGCCCCCTGGCGACAGGCACAATCACCTTCTCGGCCAACGGCCAGCTCACCACGAGCCCAGAGCCCAGAACAGGTCTGATCATCAGGAACCTGAAAACAGACGTCACGCTCCAGATTGACTGGAAAGTGAATGGGGCCCAAACCGTCTGGCTAGAACAGAAAACCCATTACGGCACCTACCACACAGAACTGCCCACCCGCGCTACGGCCACCATGAACCACGGCGGCAAGGTGGTTGCTCAGGTGACCCACGCCATGACCCCAGGCGGCTGCCTGAGCTCGGGCGGCCCGGACGCCCTGACCCTGACCGGCTGGGCTGGCCGCGAGAACACTCCACCCGCCAAGGCCAACCTGAGCTACAGCTGGACCGAGAGTGGCGTGCAATTGAAGGGCGCTGTCGCCTACCACACCAAGTCACGCGTGGCCAATGCGGCGTTCGATGTCAACGTCACCGGAACCACCGCCGGGCGCTGCACCCCGCAGGCTTTCAGCTTCACGCCCACCCGAGCCGACGTCAGCGCCCAGGTCAATGTGCCTGGACACAATGCTCAAGCTACGCTGTACCTGCGTGACCTGAAAAACATGGTGATTAGCGACAGCGCTCTGAAGGCCGAGCAACCCTTCAAAGCGGTCAGTGGCCGGATCAACGCCAGCCTCAGTCACCAGGGCACAGTCGCCCTGACCGCCTTCGGCGAACTCGCCAGCAGCAACGTTAACCCGCTGCCCGGCGATCAGGTCAAGGTGCAGTACATCAAAGGCGGCGCCCTGGTCACCACGACGCTTGAAGCCCTGATCGCTCCCTGAGGTCGGTCTTCACCTGCAGGGCCACACTGTTGAGGCGGTGTGGCCCTTTTCTTATGGCCGGGCGGACAGTTCGCGTAGTAACCCGGCCAGAGTGGCGGCGTTCTGCTCCAGGGTATGCCCAGCCAGCACGCGGGACCGTGCAGACTCCCCCATGCAGCGCCGGTGTTCCGGATGCGCTGCCAGCGCACGCAGGGCCGTGGCGTACCCATGCACGCCGCTGCCGACCAGCAGGCCTTCTTGCCCGAAGGTCATCAGTTCACGCTGCGCTGGAATGTCGTTGGTGACCACAGGCGTTCCGCTGCTCAGCGCCTCCAGGGTCGCCAGAGACTGGTTCTCCGCGATGGTGGGCTGCAGCACCACGTCAGCGGCGCGGTACAGCTCCGGCATGTCATGCCGTTTGCCGAAAAAACGCACGTTGGGAGTCGCCACACGCCGCAGAACTCCTTCCAGATACCCGGTGCCCACCAGGACGAAGTCCAGCTCCGGAGCAGCCCGGGCTACGGCCATGACAGCTGGGTGATTCTTCTCGATGCTCATGCGGGCGGGCACCAGTACCGTGAAGCGCCTGAAGCCGTACACCTCGCGCAGGGTCTGGCGCTCCGTCTCTGACGCCGGGCGGAACTTGTGCACGTCAACACCATTGGGAACTGCATGAACCTGCGACATGCGGTGATGACGCCTCAGGTACGCTGCCGCCCAGTGTGACACCGTCACGACATGCTGTGCACCGCGAATGTCACGGGCCTGCAGCACCTCGTAGAAAGCGCGGTACAGCGCCTGTGGCAGGCCCGGAATGTGCAGCATCAGCTGATCGTGCACCAGGGACACGAAAGGGCCCCGCAGGGCCAAGTAGTACTTGCGGTAACCCAGTGCATTCCAGCTGCTCAGGACTGTCAGATCAAAGGTCCCCGCGCGCTCGACCGTGACCACCTCCTGCAGGTCATGGTAGGCATGTACGGAAATGCCGCGCTCTGAAAGCTGCGCGCGGAAATCGGCAGTGCCGGCGGCGGCTGGCATAGCGACCTCGGCCTGCACGCCAAACGGGCGCATCGGCGGAATGATCTCGCGCATATAGACCTCACTGCCGCCCACCGCCGGGGCATCGGTCACGAACAGCACGCGGGTAGAGGCAGAACTGGTCATCCGGCCCAAGGTAGCGTGCCATGTCAGCTGGGCTGCCGCAGGGAAGCCGCTCAAGCACCATATTTGTGGGCTTTGAAATACGGACATGCAGTCCCCGGGCTTCCGCCTCAACCCTACAGACTAAGGGATGCGACCGCTGTAGCCTGCTGACATGGCAAAACGGCACCCCCTCCGCTGCCTGGGGCTCGTCCTGATGCTTTCGGCGTGCGATCCACAGGGGCTTGACCTTTATGATCCGGTCGATGCCCGCGATTACGCGCGCTCCTGCGCCCGGGGCCGTGAAGATGTCTATTGCGAGGCGCTGCTGCCAACCCTGGCTGGAATTCAAGGTCCAGCCTCTCTCATCATGCCCAACATCGGTGATCAAGAAAGAGCGGCGCACCTGGCACGCCTGCTGGGCGAGAAAGGCATGACGGTTGACACCTTTCTTCGCCGCGAGTCTGCCAAAGCGGCATTTGCACGTGCAAACATTTTTCCGGTTGCCCGACTCACGACAGGAATTCATGCGACCTTGGACGGAAAGCTCCATCAGGTGGTGTGTAAGTCCTTCATGCACTCACCTGCACTTTCCCATCAGGACTGTCAGATTGATCATCTGGGAGCTCGAAATGCCCTCGCACACCGCAGACCGACAAGTGACAGCGTTTATTTGACCACCGCCGCGTCCCAGGACATCTCGCCTTTCTTCTGGTTCTGAGCCAGGAGACAGCAGGTTCCTAAAAAGGGCACGCTGAAATGTGACGTTCCTCATGCCCGGGCTACAGTGAGCCGGATGAGTGCTGGAAATCTCCGGGCCGTATGGGGCTCACGTCCACTGCTGAGCGTCGGCGTCAGCGTCCTGATTCAGGACGAGACCAGGCGGGTGCTGCTGCAGCGACGGGGCGACGACGGCCTCTGGGGTACGCCGGGCGGCGGCCTTGACCCTGGAGAGGATTTTCTGACTGCCGCCCGACGGGAACTACGCGAGGAGACCGGGCTGAGCTGTCCGGATCTCACGTGGTTGGGCGTGCACGACGGCGTGGTCAGTGGGCCCCAATTCTGGCACCGCTATCCCAATGGGCACGAGGTCTACCTGGTGGGCGCCCGCATGCTGGGGCACCTGCCAGCTTCTGCCCTTGAAGACGCGCGCCCTGATGACAGCGGCGAGACACTGGAGCTGCGCTGGTTTGCCCTGGACCATCTGCCGGCGCTCAGCAGCAACATCAACCGGGCCAACCTGAACGTGCTGCGCGAGCGGGCCGGGCTCTCCCCTCTGCCCCTTCTTGCGGTGAGCAGTCCTGAAGCAGCCAGCACCTACTGGACCGACCTGCGGCGTGCAGCCGGCCCGCGTCCCCTGTTTGCTCCTGGGGCCAGCGTTGTCGTTACAGACACTGACGGTCGCCTGCTGCTCAGGCAGGCCGCCACTGGACAGTGGGCGCTGCCCGGCGGAAGGATGGAGCCGGCCGAATCCTTTGAGGCCTGTGCCCACCGCAAACTGCTGGAAACAATGGGCCTCCGGGCAGAGCTGCTGGAGCCCAGGGCGCTGCTGGCAGGTCCAGAGTTCCGTTATGAGGACAGCTCAGATGTGTGGGACAGCATAAGCATGGTATTTCAGGCCGTGGGGGTCACGGGCAAGGTGACCGGAGCTCATCAAGTTGTTGACGCCCGCTGGTTCAGCCCACACGAGCTTGGTCAGCTCGATCTGCTGGGGCTCCAGACGCAACAGGCAGTGGAAGTCTGGCTTGCTGATCAGCCAGCCTTGTCGCGCTGTGCCAGCACCACGTAACGTTCCTCGCGGTAGGGCATGCCCAGGGACCCGGCCTGGGCGTCCCACTCTTCCTGATGCGCCTCCTGCCCCAGGAAGGCACAGCGGGTCCGCCAGTCATCCCAGGTCGGCGCATGGGCCAGAACTGAAATCCGCCATTCTGATCCCAGCTGCCAGCCGACAGCCTCCAGGCCCTTGGGCACCTGTCGCACACCCAGGTACGGACCTAGGCCACCAGAGGCGTCACGTTCCTGGTTATACTGAATTTATTCAAGTGGTCGTCGCAACTCCAGCGTGGACTGATTGCAGCGCCTGGTCAAAAGGCTCGTTGGGTGTCTGCCAGCCGAGCACCTTGCGAGGTTGGCATTCAAGGTCATGGCTATAGCGGCCAGGTCCTCCGCACTATGCAGGCTCAGGTCCGTGCCTTTCGGAAAGTACTACCGCAACAGCCCATTGGTATTCTTTTTCGTGCCTCACTGACACGGACTTTGCGGGGCACAGAAATAAATTTCCACGCCGGTCTCCACCCGCAGTTGAGCGTGCTAGTTCATTTCCGCGCCCTGATCCCAGGTGAGTGACTGGTGGAGTTGCGGCGGTACACTGGTGAACGTGCGCGTGATGGCTTGACGCACGGCTTCAGCGCTATGTCCGGCCAACGCAGGTCTATTCTTAATGCGGAGTTCCTGGCTATGGTCAGGCAGGCGATCCAGATGCAGTAAGAGCATGAACCGCGTCGAGCGCTCCACAAGCGTGCCAATAGCAGACTTGCTCAATACAAGGATCAGATTTCCCTCCCGGTGGCTGGGCGACGCCCGGCCTGCTGCTTCTTTCGAACGGTGATGGATCATGACTTCCGGGGTGATAACTGGCTTCCCCTGACGATGGCTGCGTGTCCGCGGGACACACAAAGTCCGACCCGTTCACAGGCATGGGGACATTTCCCGGCGCAGTTCCTCTCGGCTTGAGATATACAGGGCCTGATAAATAACCTCACGGGTGATCCCATTTTCACTTACCGCCCAATTGCGCAATTGGTCTTCAATCTCGAAGATACTGACCTGACACAGGCTGAACATGACTCGACCTTGCTGACGTTCGTCTCAACGGCTTTCATCTGGGCCTGCGTGACGGGCCAGACGCTGGCGACCCCGCAATCAGTGAAACGCAAGGAACACGGACCTCACTACTCCTCAAAACTCGTAGAGTGAAGGGAAAGTCGGCTCCGGTACGGTGTTTCTGCGATGAAATCACCCAAGAGCCGACAGCCACACGATAGCTTGCTGACCGCGCTGCGATCTGCCTTCCCATCGACACCCGACGCTTGACGGTCCTGGCCGCACTGATCCTGGCACGGACCGTGGTGCTGTACACCCTCAAGAATCATGTCGTCCTGAAAGGAAGCCTGGAGACACGGTACCAACGCCTGTTGCGCTTCGTGCAGTTTCCGCTACCCGAGGAATTGTTTGCCCGATTCTCGCTGAGCTTTCTGCCAGGTAAAGAGTTGGATCTGATCCTGGACCGGACTAACTGGAAGCTTGGTCAGCAGGACGTCAACATCCTGCTGCTCTCGGCAGTATGGAGCAGCTGTAGTTTCCCCTTGATGTGGACCGTGCTTCCCCACAGGGGCGCCAGTGATCAACAGGACCGGGAAGCGCTCGTGGAGCGCTTCATGACAGCCTGTCGCCAACGAAAGATCCGGGGCGTGCTGGCTGACCGTGACTTCATCGGTCAGCACTGGTTCGTGTTCCTCGAGCAGCATGGCATCGCGCCGTGTATTCGCCTGCCTACTCGCGCCACCATCGGGGGCGCACGGTTCCCGGTCTAGGCCGCGTTGAAGAAGTTGCACCCGGGTGAAGTACGCATCTGGCACCGTCCGGTGACGATCTACGGGGTTACCCTCCGGGTGGCCGCGACCAAAAATCAGGTAGGCGAACCGCTCTATCTGGCCTACCGGGGACACGCCCGCAGCAACCTTCGGCGATACGCCCAGCGCTGGCAGACGGAGAATCTGCAAGCGGCGTTGAAAACCAGGGGGTTCAACCTGGAGGATACGGGCCTGACTCGGGCCGAACGCGCCTCCACGCTCCTGGCGGTCGTTTCCATAGCGTTTATCTGGGCATGTGTCACCGGTGAACTCCAAGAGGTCAAGCAGGGGGTGCAGCTGAAAAAACACGGACACCGTGCGGTGTCCGTGTTCTGAAAGGGACTCGATCATCTTCAGGATCTGTTGCTCCACCTGTCGCCGTCGTCCTGGCGGACTTTGGCGGGCCTTATGCCGCGTTTTGAGGGGTAGTCAGGCTCTATCGTCATCGTCCTAGCGGGCATTACACACACTTATATAAAGTTTTGAGTGGTAGCCAGCGGAAATTCTTTCGTGATAAATAATACCCATAATTTTTACTTTTTCTTAATGTCCTAATGAAAGTCGTCATGTTTGGCAACACCAGAAAAGAGTGCTAGTCAGAATCATTTAGGGATGGATTATCCTCCTAAGGAGAAGCGTAATGAAAAGAATCCGTAGTGTCTTTCTCTTGATCGTCCTTTCGGGCATGACTGCTGCACCTCACGCTTTCGCTAGCAGCAATAGTTCTATTTATAATAAAGGTGAGCCATACAGCACAAATGGCACAAGCGACTGGGTGGTAAGTTACTACACCAGAGCCACCAACAGCTTCTCGATGTATATCGAGACCACCTACCATGATGGCAAATCTCAGTATCCAGGAGTTTGCTATCAGTGGTGGCAAAATTGGTATCAAGACTATATAACTTATGAGCGTGTCCAAGTGTGGCACTCTGGAAGAGAAGTCGTTACCAATACTTGGAACCAACCACAAGGGTCAAAGTATGCTGAATACGCTGGTCAGAAATCCTATCCTTGCTAAGATAAATTATTTTCTGGAAGAACACTGTACCATTTCTCTTGAGTCAAATGCACTTAAGGGCCGTACTAGTAAGAAATCTCGAGTGTGATTAGCAAATAGTTTGTACCTTTCAAATCGTCATGAAGTGGGATATCCGTGGATATCCCACTTCATGGTTGTAAGAAACGGGGCAATGCAAAACTTAGCAAGATCCCTTTTTCGATTTCCTCACGTATGGCAGCTTTGGGGTATCTGATTAGGGCTGTCGCAACCACTTTACCCAGCGTTATGCCCTTCAGATCGGCAAGCCCAGCAGCCACACGCTTCAGGATCCGTTGCGCAGTTGAGGTAAGCGAGGCACAGTAGAAACATGCTTCAGGTGCCGCGCCTGGCTGGGCGTTTCCGGTCCTTCGAGTCACTCTGCGGCTTGACCCTCAACGAGTTCGACACCCTGGCCCAGCAGCTCGAACCCCTCTGGGTGAGAGCCCACCGGACGTCGCTCCTGCGGGAGGGACGAAGGCGCGGCATCGGGGCGGGGCGTCAGTTCAAGCTGGATGTGCCCCACCGTCTGCTGCTGACCTTGATTTACCTGCGGCATTACCTTCCCATGCATCTCCTGGGTGTGCTGTTTGAGATAGATGCCGCGAACGTCTGCCGAAACATTCATGCCCTGCTGCTCCTTTGCGAGCCCGGACGCTCGACAGTCGGAAGGTGACGCCCGACGACGCAGTGCGTCGTCGTCTTCGCACGCTTGAGGACGTGTTGGACGCGTTTCCGGAGATCGCGGACATCATCGTTGACGGCACCGAGCAACCTCGGGGACAACCCAAGAAAAAGAAAGGAAGCGGTCCCGGCAAAAAGGCGGTGGGGCGTCCCAAAGACCAGAAAAAGTACTTCAGCATCAAGAAGGGCACACATACCCTCAAGACCCAGGTGGCGGTGACCCCGGATGGCTTGGTAGCGCACCTCAGTGCGACCGCCTGCGGTCGCACCATGACATGAACGTCCTCAAGCAGTCGAAATTGCTTCCCCGCCTGCCGAGAGGTATCCGGCTCTGGGGGACCGGGGGTACACCGGCCTGGAGAAGCTGTGCCCAACACTTGAGCTGATCGTGCCCCGGATGCGTCCCAAAGGAGGCGCGTTGAGCGAGGAGGACCGGGAGCTCAACCACCAAATCTCCAAGGTGCACATCACGGTGGAAAACGTGGTGTGCAAGATCAAGAAGTTCCGGATCTGTAGGGAGTTCTACCGCAATGACACGGGCCGCCACGGGATGTTCTGGGGCTGTGTTGCGGGCCTGGTCAATCTCCGGACGCTGAATCGGAGCCCAGAGCTAGCCTGACAGAACACAACGTGAATGGGGGGGGGTGGCTCGGCCACCCCCCCCATTCACTCATCGCACAACTGCGCAATCGGTCTTCAATCCTGGCCGAATCTAAATGTGCAATTGCGCCTTTGGTATGGCTGTCCGCTTAACCACGCCTACCTCTGTCCACTTTCTGTGGCATTGGGCTTTCTGGTCAAAAGTCAGTTCCGGGTCCGGTCCTGACAGCACCCGCGTCCAGGGAAGACGATACCCGCCCAGCTCACGGGCCAGGCGGGCGTACCACTCGCGGGAATGGGGCATTTCGGGTCCAGGCGTTGCAGGAGGCACGGGCGCAGGCTACCTGGACCGATCACCTGAACGAATGCGCCAGCTGGCTGATGCGCTCACCTGAAGTGGCCTCCGAAGATCAGCAGCATGATGAAGACCAACCAGCTGCACCTGATGAATGCCGCCGCAAAAATTCCGCCAGGGCTCGCTGCGGAACTGCATCACCTGCTTCAGCAGCAGCTTTGCCGTCAGGCTCAGCTGCTGAACCTGGGTGGCGTTGATGTGGCGGTGTATGTCTCACCCTGGACGCTTCCCGAGACGGGTGTGGGCGGGTACGCGCCGCTGGGACATTGGGTACAGGTCACGCTCACCCCAGACCATCCCAGCTTCGATGCCTGCTGGAGACAGGAAGTTCCGGCGACATTGGCCCATGAGCTGCATCACGCCCGTCGGTGGCAGGGGGTGGGATACGGACGGACCCTGCTGGAAGTGATGGTCAGCGAAGGGCTGGCACAGCACCACGAGTTGCGGGAGCGTGGCGGCGTACTCCCACCCTACTCGACCCTGCCAGGTGGTCTGAATTCCCTCTGGGCCAGAGCTGAGCCGTTGCTCGACCGCGAGGATTATGACCACAACGCCTGGTTTTACGGCTCTGCCGCGCAGCACCTTCCACGCTGGGCAGGCTATGCGCTGGGCTTTGAACTGGTGCAGCGTTATCTGGCCAGTGAAGGTGGGGACGCCGCCACCTGTGTCGACGTTCCCGCCGCTGAACTGAGAACCTTCGCCGGACCGTAGAACATCCACATGGCCCCGACAGGCTGCGGCTGAGCAGAGATCTTGCCTACAACAGGGCACAGCCAGGAGCATCACTCCTGGCCGTGCAGACTCCTGAGATTCAAGCAGACTGCGTCTATTTCATGGATATCTAAAAAGGCATCTCGAAAAGAGCTCTGGGCCTGGAATCTGCTGGATGATTGGAGCCAGAGTTCGCCTCTGCTTTACTTCTCGCGAATACTCCAGCTCTGTGCGCGAACTGTCTCCATCAGGCGGGTCATGACCGGGTCGACTTCTTCGTCGGTCAGCGTTCGGGCCCCGCGGAACACCAGTCGCACCGCGATGGACCGCTGGCCCTCGGGGATAGGCGCCCCCACGTAGACGTCGAAGGGCTCGACGCTTTCGAGCAGCTCACCTGCAGCCTGCTTGAGCAGCCCGGCAATCTCCCCGTAACTGACACTCTGCGGCGCGATGACCGCCAGATCCCGCCACGCGGCCGGTGCGCGGCTGGGATCACGGAAGGCCCAGGTCCGGCCCGGCAGAGGCAGCGCCGCCTCCAGCACGAAGGTGTCGCCCTTCAGGCTGAATTCCTGCGCAATCTCGGGATGCAGCGCCCCCAGCCAGCCCGCGGCCTGCCCGTTCCAGAGGATCTCGCCGGCAACCCCAGGATGCAGCGCACCCGGCACCGCCTCGCCGCGCAACTGACGCAGTTCGAAGCTGTCCCCCAGCGTGGCCGCGAGGCTCTCGACCAGCCCCTTGAAGACGCCGAAGCTCCCGGCCACTCCCGGCTGGTGCGTGCTGGCGGCAAAGGGGCCACGCATCAGCAGGCCCAGGCGTTCGGTCTCACCGGAGCCGGGGAAGATATGACCGATCTCGAACAGCAGCGCCCGCTCGCCCTTGGGATGCGCCTGGGCGGCTTTCAGGAGACTGGGATACAGCGCCGTGCGCAGGCCGGTGCGGTCGGCACTCAGTGGGTTGCGCAGACGCACACCCGGCGTTTCGGTGCGGGCCTTGGCAGCCTCGTCGTCGCTGGTGAAGGTATATGTCACGACTTCCTGGAAGCCCAGTCCTGCCAGGGTCCGGCGCAGGTGAGTACGCGCCGCACTTTCGGCCGCAGCTCCGATATTGCTTTCGTGCACGCGCAGCGTGGGCAGGGTTTCGGGCAGGGCGGTAAAGCCGTGCAGCCGGGCGACTTCCTCGGCCAGATCCTGCCAGATGCTCATGTCCACCCGCCAGGAGGGCGGCGTGACGCGCAGCATGTCGCCTTCGCCCTCCACACGGCAGCCCAGGCGGGTCAGGATGGCGCGCATCTCGGCAGTGTCGACATGCATGCCCAGCAGCGTGCGGATCTGCTCGCCGGTCGCCTCGATCAGGCCAGGTACCTCCGGCTCCCCGACCAGGGTCACGCCGGGGTGGGCTGCGCCGTGGCCATACTCGGCCAGCAGGCCCGCGACCCGGTCAGCAGCGCGGGGAGCCAGCAGGGGGTCCACGCCACGCTCGTAGCGGTACACGGCGTCGGTCTTGAGGCCCAGGCGGGTACTGGTGCGGCGCAGCAGGACCGGGTCGAAATGCGCGGACTCGATCACCACGTCGTGGGTATCGGTCCGCACGTGGCCATGGTCGCCGCCCATGATGCCGGCAATGCCCAGCACGCCGGCGCCGCGCTGCGGCTCATGGGCGGTCGTGAAGGCCTCCGCCACGCTGGGAATGGCACGCTCGCGGCCATCCAGAATCAGCAGGTCCTCGGGGCCTACGGTGTGCTCGTTGCCCAGCAGGTCACGCACGATTTCGCCCTGTCGCAGGCCGAACGACACCAGGATCTGGTCGCCCTGCACGTCTCGGCGGTCATACAGCGCGGTTGGTTGCCCGAGTTCCAGCATCACGTAGTTGCTGGTGTCCACGATCAGGTCGATGGCCCGCATCCCCGACAGGGTCACGCGGCGCTGCATCCACAGGGGTGCCGGACCGTTGGTCAGCGCACCCACCGTGCGGGCCGCGAAGTGGTCACAGCCGAAACGCAGCTTGCGGGAGGGATCCCTCTCCAGGGTCAGGCCACGCGAGGGCAGCGATACCCGGATCTCCCCTTCCCCAGTGGCTGCTGGTCGGGCGGGCGGCTCACGCAGATCCAGCTTCAGGAAGGCGGCCAGGTCGCGGGCCAGCCCCAGGGCGCTGAGCACGTCGGCGCGGTTGGGAGTGACCTCGACATCCAGCACCTGGTCGGCGGCCCACAGGTCGCGCATGGGCGTGCCGGGTGCGGCCGTTCCCGCCGGGAACAGCATCAGTCCGGCGCTGCTTTCGCCCAGCTCGAGTTCTTTGGCGCTGGCGGCCATGCCCCAGGACTCCACGCCCTGCAGCTGCCGCACGCCGTAGGTCATCTCGCCCAGGGTGGTGCCGGGCGTGACCAGCGCAAGCATGGTCCCGGCCCTCAGGCCTACGGCATTTGGAGCGCCGCTGGCAATGGTCTTCTCGCCGTGAGGGCCCACGTCCAGTGTCAGTTTGGTCAGGGCGGTGCCATCAATGGGCTCGGCGACCGTCACGGCCACCAGCAACACGCCTTCGGGGGGAGCAGCGACCTCTTCAATGCCTTCAAGCGGCAGGCCCATCTGCGCGAACACCGGCTCCAGCTCGTTCACAGGGGGTAGGGCAGGAATCAGGTCTTTCAGCCAGGAATAAGGAAGTTTCATGCAGTCTCCAGCAGTGTGCGGATCAGGGGGCGCAGTTCGGCGGGCACGAGGCTCACCGCGTCCAGGTCATCTACGCTCACCCACTCGGGGTTGTACCAGTTCTCTTCGCTGTGGCGCACGCCCTGGGGGCCGTTGCGCCAGGCTCCGCCGAAGCCGTGTTCACGGTTGTCCTGATTTTCCGGGGTCAGCACTTCCTCGTGCACGTCTACCACGAGATTGACCCCTTCCAGCAGCTCACGGACGCAGGCCTGGGCGGGCGTTTCGCCTTCTTCAATGCCGCTCCCGGGCAAGGTGGCGGAGATGCGGCCTTCCTTGCATCGGCGCATCAGCAGGACTTCCCGCTGAGCATTCAACAGAATGCCGGCAGCGCGGGCTCTCACCCAAGCTCTCCCCGGAACTGCCCGATCACGCGTGGGTCGTTGGCGTAGAAGTAACGGATGTCAGGAATGCCGTACTTGAGCATGGCAATACGTTCCGGGCCCAAGCCAAAAGCGAAGCCGGTCTTGCCCTCGTAGATCCGCGGCTTGCCCTGCGCTTCACGCAGATCGTCCACCGCCCTGAATACGTTGGGGTGCACCATGCCGCAGCCGCCCAGTTCCAGCCACTTGCTTTCACCACGGGGGTTGTCCCACCACACCGCAAAGTCAGCCCCCGGCTCCACGAAGGGGTAATAGCTGGGCTGGAAACGCACTTTGGCCGATGGGCCGTACAGGCCGCGTGCCATCTCGGCAATGGTGCCTTTGAGGTCGGCCATGCTGATACCGTCGCCCACCACCAGGCCTTCGAGCTGATGAAACATCGCCTCGTGGGTGGCGTCGGTGGCCTCGTAGCGGTAGACCTTGCCGCGCACGACAATTTTCAGCGGCGGCTCATGATCGACCATGTAGCGGATCTGCATCGGTGAGGTATGGGTGCGCAGCAGACGCCCGTCTTCCAGCCAGAAGGTGTCCTGCAGGTCGCGGGCGGGGTGGTACCACGGCACGTTGAGCGCCTCGAAGTTGTGGTGCTCATCCTCGACCTCGGGGCCCTCGATCACTGCGTAGCCCATGCGTTCGTAGATCCCGGTCAGGTCCTCATAGACCCGGTTGATCGGGTGCAGGCCGCCAGCAGGCAGGGGGAGGCCCGGCAGGGTGACGTCAATGGCCTCGCTGGCAAGTCTGGCGTCCAGGGCGGCACGTTTCAGCACGCCTTCCCGCTCCGTCAGCGCAGCATCAATGGCCTGCCGCACGGTGTTGATCTCGGCGCCACGGGCCTTGCGCTCCTCGGGGGGCAGCTTGCCCAGACTGCCCAGTTCCCTGGTGACCAGCCCGCTTTTGCCGACATACTTCGTCTTGACCGCCTGAAGGGCGTCGAGTGTCTCCGCCGCCTGAATTTCGCTGATGGCTTGCTGCTGCATGAATCCTCCTGAAACCAAGAAAAACCCCGCCCTGTGGTGGGCGGGGTGACGCGCTCAGCCCGTTGTTCAGGCGAGCGAAACCCCGCTGCGGAAAAACGGCGAAGGTGTACCGGCGCGGGGCGTCATGCGGACCAGGGTAGCAGACCTTTCGGGGTGAACGCAGCCCCAGGCATCTGCCTCCGGTCAAATCAGCACCCAGGTGGAGAGGGTGTCACTTACACTCGCGCTATGCGCCGTTTCCTGTCCCTGCTGGCCCTGAGCACCCTGTCCTTCTCTGCTGCCGAAGTGGCCATTCCCAATACAAAGGTGTCGTACCAGGTTACCCAGGACCCCATCACTGACCGCAATACCAGCAGCATCTATCTCGATGAAAATAGCAGCGACACCTATGTCGAGTTCCTCTGTAGCAAGGGGGTGCCGGTGTTCTATCTGCACACCGCCAGCCTGCTGCTGACCCAGGACGAATATGACCAGGACAAGATTCCGGCCCTGGCCTACCGCGTCGACAGCCAGCAGGTCCGTGTAGTCCCGGCGGCCCTGCTGGAAGAATCCGAAGACCCGGAAGACGAAACGCACCTGCGCAGCCTGGCAGTCACCGACAAAAACGACGCCCTGCTGCTCAACGCCTTCCGCAACGCACAGACCCGGGTGGCGCTGCGCGTAACCCGCAGCGGTGGGCGGGAGCTGACCTACACCTTTCCGGTCAAGGGCTTTGCCCAGGCCCTGAAAGCCGTCAAAAACTGCAAGTAACCGGCAGGTCCTGAGGGTCAACAGTCCTGAAACGAACGAATGACATGGTCATCACATTGCTGTGAAGAATGAAGTTCCATGTCCTTTCCTGTCCTGATTCGTCGCAGCTGTGTGCTGCTTGCGTCCGTATCTCTGCTGGCCACCGCCTGTGGTCAGCCTCCCACTGATCAGGTGGTCTTACAGGCTCAGGCCCTGGCCGGTGAACCGGTCATCAACGAGCTGTTCTATGACTCGGCCGGGACTGACGCCGGCACCTTTATTGAGCTGCGCGGCCCGGCCGGCAAGAGCCTCAGCGGCTACACCCTGGCGGCCTATGACGCGGCTGGCACCCAGTACCGCACCATCACGCTGTCAGGAAGCATTCCTGACAGCGGGTATTTCGTGGTGGCCCAGGACACGACCGTGCCCAACCGCACGCTGGTCAACGCTGGCGCAGACCTCTACAACGGCAGCGCCAGTCTGCGTCTGCTGAAAAGCTCGACCGTCATTGATGCTGTGGCCTACGGCACCCCCAGCACCAGCCGTGGCGAGGGCAGCCCCGCCCCGACCACGGGTGCAGGCAGTGCGCTGGCCCGCGTACCCGACGGTTCCGACACGAACGCAAACAATGTGGACTTCAGGGTTCAGGGGAGTACACCCGGACTGAACAACGGGGGGAACACCGCCATCACCAAGAAAGTGCTGTTCGACCTGACCAAGGCTGAGGATGCCGGTAAGGCCGACTGGCGCATCGACGGGGCCTACAGCGATTACGCTTCGGCGCTGCGCGGCCTGGGCTATACGGTGGGCACCCTGACCGGCACGGCCATCACCTCGGCTGCGCTGTCAGGCGCGTCGGTGCTGGTGCTTCCCGAGCCGCAGAACCCCCTGAGCGACACTGAGCGCGCGGCCATCCAGGGTTTCGTCCAGAACGGCGGCGGAGTGTTCCTGATCACGGATCACCGGGTCAGCGACCGCAACAACAACGGCTGGGACAGCCCCGAAGTCTTCAATGGCTGGGATGGAAGCAGCCCCGCCAGCGTCAGCACCAGCCTGCAGGCCAGCCTGAACAGTGACATTCTTTTTGGACTGGGGGCGTCGTTCAACTCCAGCTTCAGTGATCCGGTATACACAGCGACGCCGCTGACCACCCACCCGATCCTGAACGGGGTTAGTAGTGCGGGCGTCTATGTAGGTACCAGCGTGGATGTCCTGAAGGGCACTGCCCTGATGGGAACGGGAGGCAGAACCTACCTGGGCGTAAACACCGTGGGCGCGGGCCGGGTGGCCATGTGGGGTGACAGCAGCACTTTTGGGGACAACACTTACTCGGACGGCACCACCGGCAGCTACAACAACTGGCCCAACCTGAGTAATGCCACGTTGGGCAAGAACGTGGTGCGCTGGCTGGCCGGAGATCTGTAATACGGGCTGCGCACCTGGCGCTGATGGTTCGAAACCACGGCGGGCAATCAGCTCCATCTCCTGATTTCCGGCTACCAGCAGACCCCAGCGGTGGGTCCTTATGACCGGAGTTGAGCGCTGTCTTACTCCCCGATCTGCCTGAACCCGTCTGCCGCTCACCGTGAGGTTTGTATAAACCTCGTCTCCCTTGCAAAGACACCCCTGCCAGCATCCCGGGCGGGGGTGTTACCGTACCTGTATGACGACTGCCGAATCCCCCGCCACGCGCGACACGGCCATTTTCGACCTGATCCGCCAGGAAGCCGAGCGACAGCGCTCAGGGCTGGAACTGATCGCCTCGGAGAACTTCACCAGCGCCGCGGTGCGCGAGGCGCAGGGCAGCGTACTGACCAACAAGTACGCCGAGGGCTACCCCGGCAAGCGCTGGTACGGCGGCTGCGAGATCGTAGATCAGGTGGAGCAGCTGGCCATCGACCGCGTCAAGGAACTGTTCGGGGCAGCCTGGGCGAATGTGCAGCCGCACTCGGGCTCCAGTGCGAACCTCGCGGTGTACAACGCCCTGATTGAGCCCGGCGACACGGTGCTGGGCATGGACCTCTCGCACGGCGGGCACCTGACGCACGGCAACCCGGTGAACTTCTCGGGGCTGCGCTACAAGATCGTCGGCTATCAGGTCAACCCCGAAACCGAACTGATCGACATGAACGTGGTCCGGCGGCTGGCGCACGAGCACCGTCCCAAGATGATTATCGCCGGGGCCAGCGCCTATTCGCGCAGCATCGACTTTGCGGCCTTCCGTGAAATTGCCGATGAGGTCGGTGCGATCCTGTTTGCAGACATCGCGCATATCGCCGGCCTGATTGCCGCTGGCGAGCACCCCAACGCCCTGCCGCACGCCCATGTGGTGGCCAGCACCACCCACAAGACGCTGCGCGGGCCACGCGGCGGGATTATCCTGAGCAACGACCTCGAACTGGGGGCCAAAATTGACCGCGCCGTCTTTCCCGGTTATCAGGGCGGTCCCCTGGAGCACGTGATTGCTGCCAAGGCCGTGGCCTTTGGCGAGGCGCTGCGCCCCGAGTTCAAGGACTATGCCCGGCAGGTCATCCGCAACGCCCAGGCCCTGGCCATCGCCTTTCAGCAGCGGGGCTACCGCGTGGTCTCGGGCGGCACCGACAATCACCTGCTGGTGCTGGACCTGCGGGCTCAGGGCCTGAACGGCACCAAGGCCACCAAACGCCTGGACGCCAATCACATCACCATTTCCAAATCCACCCTGCCCTACGACACCGAGAAGATCCTGCACGGCGGCGGCATTCGCCTGGGCACCCCAGCGGTAACCACCCGCGGCATGACCGAGGAGCATATGCAGGTCATCGCCGACCTGATTGACCGTGCGCTGAAGGGCGAGGACGTGCAGGCTGAGGTGCATGACTTCGCAGGCCGCTTCCCCCTGCCCTGAGCAGAGGCAACGCACCGGGGCATGATGTGGACTGCACACCGCATCATGCCCCTTTGACTGCACCTGCTGTCAGCAACACTTTGTCTGCTCAGAGGCCTCCACGGAAGCCGGGCTCTGTTGAGTAGCTGAACAACTGAACAACAGGCTCTGCAGGTGCCTGAGTAGGCAGTGTCATAGCCTGGGTGCCAGAAAGGCGACTGGAGACCTCCCTGCACCGAAAAAACAGCCTCAAAAAAGGGCTCCGGGAATGACCCCGGAGCCCTTTTCTTTCTCAATCTTAGCGTGGCAGGAGGCTCTCGCCCATCAGGTACTCGTCGATGGCGCGCGCCGCCTGACGGCCCTCACGGATGGCCCAGACCACCAGGCTCTGGCCGCGGCGCATGTCACCAGCGGCAAAGACACCTTCCAGGCTGGTGGCGTAGCCGCCCTGCTCGTCAGTGGTGGCGTGGGCGTTGCCACGGGTGTCACGCTCGACCCCGAAGGCTTCCAGGATGGTGCCTACCGGGCTGACAAACCCCATGGCCAGCAGCACCAGATCAGCCGGATGAATCTCCTCGCTGCCTTCAACTTCACGCAGCTGGCCGCCTTCGAGCTCTACCCGCACGGTCTTGACGCCCGTCACCTTGCCGCCCTTGCCGATAAACTCCTTGGTGGCAATGGCGAACTCGCGCACGCCACCTTCCTCATGGCTGGTGCTGGTGCGCAGCTTCAGCGGCCAGTAAGGCCACACCAGAGGCTTGTTCTCCTGCTCGGGGGGCTGAGGCATGACCTCAAACTGGGTGACCGATTTGGCGCCGTGACGGTTGCTGGTGCCCACGCAGTCGCTGCCGGTGTCCCCACCGCCGATCACAACCACATGCTTGCCGTCGGCGCGCAGCTGCTTTTTGAGCTTGTCGCCTGCCACGACGCGGTTCTGCTGCGGCAGGAACTCCATGGCAAAGTGCACGCCGTCGAGCTCCCGGCCTGGCACCGGCAGGTCGCGTGGCTGCTCGGCGCCGCCCGAAAGCAGCACGGCGTCGAACTCGGCGCGCAACTGCTCAGGGCTGATGGTCTCCTTGGCCAGGTTGGTCACCCGGCTGCCTTCGGGCATGGTGCCCACCAGCACGCCGGTCCGGAAGGTCACACCCTCAGCTTCCATCTGCGCCACGCGGCGGTCGATGTGAACCTTGTCCATCTTGAAGTCCGGAATGCCGTAGCGCAGCAGGCCGCCCACGCGGTCGTTCTTCTCGAACACCGTCACGTCATGACCGGCGCGGGCCAGCTGCTGGGCGGCGGCCATTCCGGCAGGTCCGGCGCCCACCACGGCAACCTTGCGTCCGGTTTTGGTCTTGGGCGGCAGGGGCGTGACCCAGCCTTCCTGCCAGCCGCGCTCGATGATGGACAGTTCCAGTGACTTGATGCCTACCGGATCGCCATTGATGTTCAGGGTGCAGGCGGCCTCGCAGGGCGCGGGGCAGATGCGACCGGTGAACTCAGGAAAGTTATTGGTGCTGTGCAGGTTGTCCAGCGCCGCTTTCCAGTCGTCCTGGTACACCAGGTTGTTGAAGTCGGGAATGATGTTGTTGACCGGGCAGCCGTTGTTGCAGAAGGGAATGCCGCAGTCCATGCAGCGGCTGGCCTGCAAGCGGGCCGGACCCGCTGCCAGGGGCAGCAGAAACTCGTGGTAGTGCTGGAGTCGGGCCTCGACCGGCGCGTAGGTTTCCTTGACGCGCGGCTGGTCCAGAAATCCGGTGATTTTGCTCATGGAGGTCTCCGCTAAGAACAGGGGCCCGGGACGCGCAAAGGCGCCCCAGACACCTGGAAGTTATTTCGTAAGGGTGCCCTGCTCGCCCAGAGGGGAGCTGGGGCCGGCCTGCATGCTGGTGGTATCGGCGGCATGCACCGTGCCTTTGTCGTGCTGGTCGCGCTCGCGCAGGGCTCGGGCGTACTCGTGCGGCATCACCTTGACAAAGCGCTTCAGGGCGGCGTCCCAGTCGTCGAGCAGGTCGCTGGCGCGGGCCGATCCGGTCCAGCGGTGGTGCGACTCGATCAGGGCGCGCAGCTGAGCTTCGTCGGACAGGCCGCGGTGCAGGGTATGCGCAGGGCTCAGAGCCAGCTGCTGGTCTTCGGGCATGACCTTTTCCAGGCTGACCATGGCCGTATTGCACCGCTGCTCGAAGGTACCGTCCTCGTCGAGCACGTACGCCACGCCTCCCGACATTCCGGCCGCGAAGTTGCGTCCTGTCTTGCCCAGCACAACCACGGTGCCGCCAGTCATGTATTCGCAGCCGTGATCGCCGGTGCCTTCGACAACCGCCGAGGCGCCCGAGAGCCGCACCGCGAAGCGCTCGCCCGCCACCCCGCGGAAGAAGGCCTCTCCGCTGGTCGCGCCGTACAGCACGGTGTTGCCGACGATGATGTTGTCCTCGGCCTTGCCACGGAACTCGATGGTAGGCCGCACGACCACGCGCCCGCCAGACAGGCCCTTGCCGGTGTAGTCGTTGGCGTCACCGATCAGGTACAGTGTCAGGCCCGGAGCAAGGAACGCGCCGAAGGACTGCCCGCCGGTACCTTCCATCTGAATGAACACGGTGTTGTCCGGCAGCCCTTCGGGATGCTGGCGCACCAGTTCGCCGGACAGCATGGCGCCGACCGTGCGGTTGACGTTGCGCACTTCCTGCAGGAAGTGGATCTTCTCGCCGGTTTCGAAGGCCGGCCGGCACTTCTCGATGAGTTTCAGGTCCAGCGAACGGCTCAGGCCATGGTCCTGCGTGGCCAGATGACGCTTGCCCACCTCGGCCGGAACGTCAGGGCTGTAGAACACGCGGCTGAAGTCCAGCCCACGCGCCTTCCAGTGCTCCACCCCGGCACGCGTATCCAGCAGGTCCGCGCGGCCGATCAGGTCCTCGAAGCGGCGGATGCCCAGTTGCGCCATGATCTGGCGGGCTTCCTCGGCCACAAAGAAGAAGTAGTTGATGACATGCTCGGGCTTGCCCTGGAACCGGGCGCGCAGGGCCGGGTCCTGGGTGGCCACGCCGACCGGGCAGGTGTTCAGGTGACACTTGCGCATCATGATGCAGCCCTGAGCGACCAGCGGCGCGGTCGCGAAGCCGAACTCGTCGGCGCCCAGCAGCGCGGCGATGATCACGTCGCGGCCGGTCTTGAGCTGACCGTCGGTCTGCACGCGCACGCGGTCACGCAGGCGGTTGAGCACCAGCGTCTGCTGCGTTTCGGCGAGGCCCAGTTCCCAGGGGGTACCGGCGTGCTTGATGGAGCTCCAGGGGCTTGCGCCGGTGCCGCCGTCGTGCCCTGCGATCACCAGATGGTCGGCCTTGGCCTTGGCGACGCCAGCGGCGATGGTGCCCACACCCACTTCCGAAACCAGCTTGACCGAGATGTCCGCACGCGGGTTGACGTTCTTCAGGTCGTGGATCAGCTGAGCGAGATCCTCGATGGAGTAGATGTCGTGGTGCGGCGGCGGGCTGATCAGTCCGACGCCCGGTACGCTGTGACGCAGGTAGCCGATGTACTCGCTGACCTTGCCGCCGGGCAGCTGTCCGCCCTCGCCGGGTTTGGCGCCCTGAGCCATCTTGATCTGTATCTGGTCAGCCGAGACCAGGTAGCCGGTGGTGACGCCGAAACGTCCTGAGGCCACCTGCTTGATCTTGCTGCGCAGAGAGTCGCCGCCCTGCAGGGGGTAGTCCATCTCTACACGGCCCCCGCCCAGAATGCTGGCCAGCGACTCGCCTTCTCCGATCTGCTCGCCGCGCATTTCGCGCTCGTAGCGGGCGGGGTCCTCGCCACCTTCTCCGGTGTTGGACTTGCCGCCAATCCGGTTCATGGCCACAGCCAGCGTGGCGTGCGCCTCGGTGGAAATCGAGCCCAGGCTCATGGCCCCGGTCGCGAAGCGCTTGACGATCTCGGCGGCGCTCTCCACTTCCTCCAGCGGCACAGGCGTGGCGCCCTCGGCACGGAATTCGAACAGGCCGCGCAGCGTCATGTGACGCCGGCTCTGGTCATTGATGATCCGGGCGTATTCCTCGTAGGTGCTGTACGAACCGCTGCGCACGCCATGCTGCAGCTTGGCTATGGCGTCGGGCGTCCACATGTGCTCCTCGCCGCGCACGCGCCAGGCGTACTCGCCGCCGTCATGCAGGGCATTTCCTGCCAGCGGATCGTCGCTGAAGGCCGCCGCGTGCATGCGCAGGGCTTCCTCGGCAATCTCGAACAGGCCGATACCGCCCACCTGACTGGACGTGCCGCGGAAGTACTTGTCCACCACGTCGGCCTTCAGGCCCACCGCTTCGAACAGCTGCGCGCCGCAGTAGCTAAGGTACGTGCTGACGCCCATCTTGGACATGATCTTGCTCAGGCCCTTGCCGACTGCCTTGATGTAGTTGGCAATGGCTTTTTCGCTGCCGATCCCCTCCAGGCCGGTCAGTCCGGGAACCGCTCCGTGCAGGTTGCACAGGGTCTCCAGGGCCAGGTACGGGTGAATGGCTTCGGCGCCGTAGCCGGCCAGCGCGGCGAAGTGATGCACCTCGCGGGCGTCACCGGTCTCCACGACCAGACCGACCTTCATACGCAGCCCCTCGCGCACCAGATGGTGGTGAATGCTGCTCAGCGCCAGCAGGGCCGGAATGCCCACACGCTCACGGTCTACCCGGCGGTCGGTGATGATCAGGATGTTGTGGCCGTTCTGAATAGCGTCCACAGCCCGCGCGTTGATGGTCGCCAGCTTGGCCTCGATGCCGCGTGCGCCCCATTCAGCCGGATAGGTGATGTCCAGGTCAACGGTCTTGAACTTGCCGCGGGTGTGTTCCGCGATGGAACGCAGCTTGGCCATATCGGCGAAGTCCAGGATGGGCTGCTTGACCTCCAGGCGCATCTGCGGATTGACCGCGTTGACGTCCAGCAGGTTGGGCTTGGGCCCGATGTACGACAGCAGCGACATCACCACGGACTCGCGGATGGGGTCAATGGGTGGGTTGGTGACCTGCGCGAACAGCTGCCGGAAGTAGCTGTACAGCGGCTTGTTGCGCGAAGACAGCACCGCCAGCGGAGAGTCGTTGCCCATCGAGCCGATGCCTTCCTCGCCGCTCAGCGCCATCGGGCCCATCAGGAATTTCAGGTCCTCCTGCGTGTAGCCGAACGCCTGCTGACGGCGGATGGTCGGTTCCGAGAAACTCTCGGGACCAGGCTGACCTTCTGCCGCCACCGAGCCCAGGGTCACGTGGGTGTTTTTGACCCACTGCTCGTAGGGCTGCGCAGACGCGAAGTGCATCTTGAGGTCGTCGTCCTCGATGATGCGGCCCTGTTCCAGGTCGATCAGGAACATCTTGCCGGGCTGCAGCCTCCACTTCTTGGAGATCTGGCTTTCAGGAATGGGCAGCACGCCGGTTTCCGAGGCCAGAATCACCAGATCGTCGCGGGTCTGGATGTAGCGTGCCGGGCGCAGACCGTTGCGGTCCAGTGTGGCGCCCAGCTGGCGGCCGTCGGTGAACACCATGGCGGCTGGGCCATCCCAGGGCTCCATCATGCTGGCGTGGTACTCGTAGAAGGCGCGCCGGCGCGAGTCCAGGTACGGGTTCTGCTCCCAGGCCTCGGGAATCAGCATCATGGCGGCGTGCGCCATGCGGTAGCCGGACATGACCAGCAGTTCCAGCGCGTTGTCGAAGGTGGCTGTATCGGACTCACCCTCGAAGGAGATCGGGTAGAGCTTCTTCAGGTCCTCGCCCAGCACCGGGCTCTGCATAATGCCCTCGCGGGCGCGCATCCAGTTGAAGTTGCCCTTGACGGTATTGATCTCGCCGTTGTGGGCGACCATGCGGTAGGGGTGCGCCAGACGCCACTCCGGGAAGGTGTTGGTCGAAAAACGCTGGTGCACCAGCGCCAGGGCCGAGACCAGGCCGGGCTGCTGCAGGTCCAGGTAGTACTCGCCGACCTGGGTGGCCAGCAGCAGGCCTTTGTAGATAATCGTGCGGCACGACATGCTGGGCACGTAGTACTCGGCGCCGTGGGTGAAGTTCAGCCCCAGGATGGCGTTGGACGCCCGGCGGCGGATCACGTACAGCTTGCGCTCCAGGGCGTCGGGAACCAGCGTATCCGGGCCGGCACCGATAAATATCTGCCGGATGACCGGTTCCTTTTCCTTCACGGCCGGGCTCATGGGCATTTCGTGATTGACCGGCACATCGCGCCAGCCCAGCACAACCTGACCTTCGGCCTCAACGGCCCGTTCGAGCTCCTGCTCACAGGCGCGGCGCGAGGCGATTTCCTTGGGCAGGAAGATCATGCCCACGCCATAGTCGCCGGGAGGGGGCAGGGTGACGCCCGCCCGAGCCATCTCGCGGCGGTAGAACTCGTCAGGAATCTGAATCAGGATGCCGGCGCCGTCGCCCATCAGCGGATCGGCACCCACCGCCCCACGGTGATCGAGGTTCTCCAGGATCTTCAGGCCCTGCTCAACAATGGCGTGGCTCTTTTTGCCCTTAATATGGGCCACGAAGCCTACTCCGCAGGCGTCATGCTCTGCAGCCGAATACAGGCCCTGCTGGGTGGCCTGCGCAATTTCATGCACGGTCGGGGGTACGGCCCTGCTCTGAGCCGGAGTCACCCGCTGCTCTGTTCTCTCCATGAAGACGCTCCTGTGAACTGTGACTCGCTGGCCCCCGCGGCGCGGCAGGCTGCTTCAACTACCTTACCTACTGACGCATGTCTATGCAGGATCGTTGTTTATAACGTCCCAGGCGAAGACCACAATTCAACTTGGTCCGGGTCCAAGATCCTGAAGATCAGGATCCGCAGCCTGCCGAAAGAATAGGGCACCCTCCCTTTCCCCCCAGGAGCGTAAATCACACTGCTGCGGTGGCGTCTCCCTGCCTCGTACGATGAAGGTATGACCCCTCCGGACGCGTGGCGTAGAGCCCTGCCGGAAGCCCTGCAACGCTGGCAGACGCAGGGCCTGCTGAGCATGGAACAGGTTCAGGCGATTCTGGCCGCCGAGGGACTGAGCCCTCACGGCGCGCGCCCTGCCCCTGCACCCTGGGCGGTGATCGTCTCGGCGACCGGCGCCCTGGTTCTGGGGCTGGGCGTGCTGGCACTGGTGGGCACGAACTGGCAGGACCTGCCTGGCTGGGGCAAGCTGCTGTGCGTGCTGCTGCCCATGCTGGGCGCCTATGCTGGAGGCTACCGCCTGCGGGACGACCCTCACCGGGAAGCCCATCATCTGCCTGCCCTGGGCGCCGCGCTGTATCTGCTGGGGGGCGTGCTGTTCGGCGCTCTGCTGGCCCTGCTGGCCCAGGCCGAGCAGGCCCCGGTCGATACGTCTGCCCTGCTGGCCCTCTGGGGTCTGGGCCTCCTGATGCTGGGGTACGCGGTCAGGCTGCCTGCCTCACTGCATCTGGCGCTGCCGCTGGGCGTGGTTATTCCGCTGCTGGGGGTGTTCGGGTCCAGCCCGCTGTCCAGGCTCAGCACTCTGGAAGCCGCCTGCATGACGATTGCCGGGGTGGGCGCAGCCATGCTTGTCACCGCGCAGCTGCACGGACCCCCGGGCAGTCACCACATCCTGTCGCATCCCTGGGCCTTCTGGGGGCCGCCCCTGATGCTGGGAGGTATCTATGCCCTGCATCACACCACGGCACAGAACTTCTCGCCGGCGCTGGGACTGTGTCTGCTGCTGGCCCTCGGCACGGTCTGGCTGGGGCAGACCTGGCGACGCGCCGCCTGGATCAACTGGGGTCTGCTGACCACCGGACTGGTTATCCTGACCGTCTACTTCGAGCTGCTGGGCAGCCTGGCCGTGACCGGACTGGCGCTGGTCGGGGCCGGGGTGCTTCTGCTGGGACTCGGCTGGTCGCTCGAACGCGCCCGGCGCCATCTGAATCCGGACATGGAGAAACGTCCATGAAGAGACTCACGGCGGCCCGCCGCCTAAGCCTTGCAGTCGCGGCGCAGCTCGCGCTGGCCTTTGGCCTGCTGGTGCCGGGAACAGTTGACCGTCTGAATGGCCAGGAAATTACGCTTGAAACGCGGCTGGCCGATCCGCGCGACGTGCTTCGTGGCCAGTACATGACCCTGGAATATCCCATCAGCCGCGTGGCTGCTGACCCGGATGTCAAGGCCCCGGGCGTGGCGTACGTACCCCTGGTTGAACGCGCCGGACTCTGGACGGGTGACCGGGCGACGTCCCGCCGGCCCACGTCGGGCATTTTTCTGCGCGGCCGGGTCCAGGCAGTCGTGGATGGTCAGGCTCTGCTGACCTATGGTCTGGAACGCTTCTACCTCAGTGAAACAGCGGCGCAGGAGCAGGTCCAGGCCAGCGGGGAGCTCCGGGCGCGGGTGCTGGTCGGGGCATCAGGCCGGTCGCGGCTGCTGGGCCTGTCCCGCGGCGGCGTGGCTATCCGCTAGCACCTGGGCGGCCAGATCCCACCACTTTCAGGTGGGCGTAAGGGTCAGCAGCGTCAGTTCAGGCTCGCACAGCATGCGCATGGGCACACCAGTCACACCCAGGCCACGACTGACATAGGCGGGGGTTCCGAAGGCCCCCTGCACCCAGCCCATCACGTAGCGCTGCCCATAACGGCTGGGCACCACCGGCGCACCCACCCAAGGCAGCCGGATCTGCCCGCCATGGGTGTGGCCGCACAGCACCAGCCCCACGGGTCCTGGCAGGTCAGGCAGCAGGTCGGGGTTATGGCTGAGCAGCAGCGTGGCCCGGCTGCCCCCGCCGTACAGGGCAGCCGGCAGGTCAGGGTCGCCGGTGGTCAGGTCATCCACACCACCCAGGTACAGATCATCGCGCACCACACGGCCCTCGTTACGCAGCATGGTGACGCCAGCCTGCGCAAAGAGCCCGTGCAGTTCATTTCGCCGGCTTACCCATCCCGGACCGGCGCCGGAGCGTCCGAAACTTCTGTAATCATGGTTGCCCCATACGCCGTATACCCCCAGCGGCGCCTGCAGCCCGGCCAGTTCCCGCAGCAGGGGTGTGGCCTCGCCTCCCGGCTCGATGTCCAGATAATCCCCACCCAGCAGCACCACATCCGGCCGCAGAGCATTGGCCGCCCGCACCCAGGCCCGGACACTGCGAACCCCGATCAGTGGTCCGTAGTGCAGATCTGTCAGGAAGGCCGCGCGCAGGGGCTTGCGCAGGCCCCGCACACCCTGCTGTTCCCGCACCACCCCGAACTGGTAAGCCTGGGTCACTCCTGCACCGCCCAACACGGCGCCACCGAGCCCCAGACCCAGCATTCCCTGCAGGAGCCTCCTGCGGGTTAACTGAGACAGTTGAGATGAAGAAGGCGGCGTCATGGGTGCAGGCTAAGCGGCCAGCGACCCGGCAGACGTCCACCGGAAGATGCATCCCTGCAGGCTGCGGCCCCTGCCGCTGCCCACCCTATGAAGCCCTTTATCCGGTCGGAAGATTGAACCACAGATGCTCTAGACTGCGGCGTATGATGTCCCAGACCGACCTGCACGCCGCAGCAGTCCTCGTGGTGGATGTGCTGGACGAAGACGCCGGCCTCGCCGATGTGGAGGACAGCCTGGGACGGACGTATCAGCTTCCTGCCGAGTGGCTGCCCGGAGTCGCCGACGGCGCTGCTTACCGGGTCACGGTGCACGCAGGCGGCGTGACCTTCACGCCTGACCCTGGCGGGGCCCGCGCCCTGCGTGAGCGCAGCAAGCAGACCCTGCTGGATTTTCAGGATCACACTGGGTCGGAAGATTCAGAACGGGATCCGGCATGAGCGGGGCCATGAGTGGCCGCACCGTCGTGGTGCTGCCAGACCTGCACGGCCGTGCGGACCTGCTGCGCGCGGCCGTGCACCGTTACCCCGAGGCCCACTTTCTGGGACTGGGTGACGCCATTGACCGCGGGCCGCGCAGCCTGGAAACCGTACAGCTGCTGATGGACCTGCATGCCGAGGGCCGCGCGACCCTGCTGATGGGCAACCACGAGCGCATGATGCAAGAAGGCCTGCGCTGGTACCGGCAGTATCAGAGCACCCGGGACATGACCGACTACCGCCGCGGCATGGAGGGCTTTCAGTGGTGGATGCGCGCTGGCGGCGAGACGGTTCGCCGCGAAGTCAGCCCCCTCACGCTGGAAGCTTTTCCCCCACTGCTGGAGGCTTACCTGGCCGTGCTGCGGCGGGTGGTGTATGTCACTGATGACGGCCAGATACACGATGATCTGCCAACGGCGCCCAGTGTTCTCGTGTCGCATGCATCCCCGCCAGTCCAGCACCCGCGGCATCCCAACCCGCTGTCTGCAGCGCTGTGGCTGCGGCCCTTCGAAGGCCCTTTTCCCCTGCCGGAAAGCGTGATCTACAGCGTGCACGGGCATACGCCCGTTCCCATCCCCACACGCCTGGGCCGGCATCTGTACGTGGATCTGGGCGCTTACGAGACCGGACGTCTGGCGGTCACAGAGCTCAATGTGCAGGCCCTGCCCAAGGTGACTGTTCTGTGCGGACCCGGGCGTCCGGAACTGGGAGGACGCTATTCCCGCTTCGGTGAGCCACTGGCCGCGCAGGCCGAACAGCTGCCCATCTCCTCTCCACGCTTCTGACTGCTGGGCGCAGGTTTCTGAACTTCTCTCCAGCAGGTAAGGCATGGCCCTATCCGGGTGGAGCAGAGCTGCTATTCACAGAGGTATGAACCTCAGCTATTCGGGACAGGAACAGGTTTCAGCGCCGCCGGCAACCGTGTGGGCTTTTGTACAGGACCCGGAGCAGGTTGCGCGCTGCCTGCCGGAAGTGCGGGAGGTCCGGGTCATTGACCCACACACGGCTGACGCCACCGTTCAGGTGGGCCTGGGCCTGCTGCGTGGTCAGTTCAGGTTCCGCCTGGAGTTGACGCCTGATCAGACGCAGGGCCTGGTCAGGGTACGCGTTCAGGGCGGCGGATTGGGCAGTACGGTAGAGCTGAATGCTCAGGCGGGCGTGGTGGATCAGGGGAACGGCACCACCCTGCTGGACTGGCAGGGCAGCGCTGTGTTGGGCGGGACCGTCACCCGGGTTGGCGGGCGTCAGCTGGACAGCCTGGCCCAGCGCCTGATTGTGCGGACTTTCCGGACGATGGCTTCGCGCATCAATGCATCTTCGGGAACGCTGGCCTGAGACAACCAGGGATTCATTCCTGATTGGCCAGACAGTGCCAACGGGTGCAGTGCGGGCCGTCAGGGAGTGCGGCAGAAGGCCGCGGCTCCAGAGCCTTCAAGTCTTCTGGGCGCGACCTCAGAACCCGGTGGGCTCAGCGGCGGTAGACGCTGGCAGGCTCAGGACCGCACGCGCAACGGGCGGCTCACAGGCGGTCACCACGCCATGCGGCGAGACTGCCAGCACGCGCTGTTCAGCCAGAGTCCACAGGGCCCGGTGCACCGCCATCTCATCCGCTGGGCGGCCTGACGGGGCCAGCAGGTCCAGCAGCGCCGTGTAACGCAGCTCCTGCGGGGCAGTGCCTCCTGCCCAGGACGTGTGGCTGGCAACCAGATCCAGTATGCGGCGCTGCTCGGGGGTGTTCGCCCTGGCCATCAGTTCACGGCGGGCCTGCTCGGCCCGTGCCTGGGCCTCGCGCTCCTGACGGCGGGCCTCCAGCAGCGCCGTGACCTGCCCGGAAGCTTCCGAGCCGCGCCGGGCATGGCTGTCCTGAATCAGCCGCTCCAGGTGCTCGTCGGCGCGTGCAGACGCGGCGCTGCGCCAGTCACGGGCCCGGTCGCGCAAGCCGCTGGTGACCTGTTGCACGCGTGCGTCGCGGCGCAGGGCTCCGGCCACTCCACGTACGGGGTCCTGCGAAGGGCTGTCCTGGCCACTCTGGTCACCTGCGGGCTCTGGGGTGCGCATGGCCTGCGCCACGCGGATCAGGGTTCTGAGCTTCATATGGCCTCCTTGTGCCGTTCTTATAGCGGGTCCGGCTGGCAGAGTTCTGTCGGCCAGGTGCCCAAGAGCGCCAGTCTCACAGGTCACGCCGGCTCAGGCGCCACATACCTCCTGCCACTGCCAGCACACTTAACAGCGCAGCCCACACGATCAGGCCAGTGCTGGCAGGTTCGGTTCCGAACAAGGGATTGGCACCGCGTGAAACGCGGCCGACTTCCAGCATCAGCGGGGATTGCAGGTGGTAACTGGCCCCCAGCCACAGGCTGTTGGTCGGCATGACCACATTGGCCACCCGGCCCAGTGTGGTCAGGGTCTGGTTGTCCGACAGGGTACCGATAAAGCTCAGGATGCCCCCCATAAAGCCCAGGCTGTACAGCACGAACACCCCGATGCCGTTGGCCAGGGTGGTAAACAGCGTGCTGCCCAGCACCGTCAGGGCCGTGAGCAGCATGACGGCCAGGATGATCAGGGCCACGGCCGGCAGCGGCGCGGGCGGCAGGTACCCGGTGATCACCCAGATGCCTCCCAGCAGAGCTGCGCTGAGCAGGGCCATGTAAGACATATTCACAGCGGCGAAACCCAGCCAGCGGCCCAGCACCAGCTGCGCGCGTGACACCGGACGTGCGATGACGCTCTGCATGACGCCGTTCTCGATGTCCGCGCTGACCGACCCGACCGTGGACAGCACCGACATCATCACGCCCAGAAAAAACACCAGGTACATGCCCAGCGCGGTGGCCCACATGACCGGCAGGTTCGCCGCGCCCGTGGTGCTGCGGCTTTCCAGGCCAGCGTTTACAGCGCGGGCGTCAAGCTCGGAATCCAGCTTGAAAATCCCGAACAGAAAAAATCCGACGAACAGGGCGCTGAGCACCAGCAACACCGACATCAGGCGTTTACGCACCGCTTCACGCAGCGACAGGTCGGCAATTAAAAGGGCGTTACGCATGGGAAACCTCCGGGGTCTCGTTCAGCTCCAGGAACAGGGTTTCCAGATCCGGGCGGCGCGGTGTCATGGCGTAGAGCTGCGCGCCACTCGCGTGAACCGCGTCCGCCACCGCCGGCAGCTGATCCTCCTGCGCCAGCCAGAGCTCCACCTCGGCGCGTCCAGGGATTTGCAGGTCGGTGTGACGGACCTCGCCCAGGCGGGCCAGGGTGTCCAGAAGTCCTGCCGGCAGGGTCCCCAGGCGTAGGGTCACCGGCACCACCCCGCCCAGCAGCTCACGCATGCTGCCCTGCATCAGGACCCGTCCAGCTTTCACGAAAGCCACCCGGTCACACACCTGCTCCACTTCCGAAAGCAGGTGTGAATTCAGGAAGACGCTGACACCCTGCGCCCGCAGGCCCTCGATGATCTCGCGGACCTCCACCCGCCCAATGGGGTCCAGGGCGCTGGTTGGCTCATCCAGAAACACCAGTTCAGGGTGCGCCAGCAGGGCGCCGGCCAACCCGCAGCGCTGCAACATGCCCTTGCTGTAGCCGCTGAGCGTCTCGCGGCCCCGTCCACCTAGCCCCACGGTTTCCAGCACCTGAGGAATCCGCACGCGCAATTCGGGGTCGGGCACTCCGGCCAGACGACCATGAAACCGCAGGAACTCCTCGGCAGTCATCCAGGTCTGGAAGCGGAACTGCTCGGGCAGAAAGCCAAGCCGGGCCCGCACCCGTGGGTCCGATGGACGCCCGCCCAGCACCTGCGCTACGCCGCTGCTGGGCAATACCAGACCCAGCAGCATTTTCACGGTGGTGCTTTTGCCGGCTCCGTTGGGTCCCAGAAAGCCGAACACCTCCCCGCGCGGCACGTGGAGGCTCAGGCCGTCCACCACTGCCCGGCCCCGGTACACCTTCCGGAGGTCACGCGTCTCGATGGCCGCGCCTGTATCTGAGGGCTGAGTGTTCACCCAGCCAGCATAGGGACCACGCCAGCCCTCCGTCGTGCCCGGAAAGTTGCAGGCGGCCCAGGAAACGAAAGTGCCCGGCTCCGTCAAGAAAGCCGGGCACCTGAGTCAGGCTCTTCAGGCGGGGTTGAGAATGTCCTCAATCCGGCTCTGAACGTCTTCGGTCAGCCGCACGCCAGCCGCCTTGACGGTGTCTTCGATCTGGCCGACCTTCGTCGCGCCGGTAATGACGCTGCTTACACCCTTCTGACGCAGCAGCCACGCCAGGGCAAGTTGCGCGCGGGTGATGCCCAGGTCGTCGGCAACCGGCTTCAGGTCACGGACCTTCTGGATGTTCTCTTCGGTCAGGAAGTTCTTGCCCCAGTTCTCGTTCTCCGTCAGGCGTGCGCCCTCAGGCAGACCGTTATCGTACTTGCCGGTCAGCAGGCCCATGGCCAGCGGGCTCCACACCACCAGGCCCACTCCGGCTCCTTCGGTGTAGGGCAGGATTTCCTTTTCCACCCGTTCGCGGCGCAGCATGGAGTACTCGGGCTGCTCGGTCACCGGGGCATGCAGGCCGTTGGCCCTGGCGAACTCGACCGCCTGGGCAATGCGCGCGGCCGGCCACATGCTGGTTCCCCAGTACAGGGCCTTTCCGTCACGGATGACCTGGTCGAAAGCCATCACGATTTCTTCCATCGGAACGGTCTCGTCATAACGGTGGGCAAAGTAGATGTCCAGGTAGTCCGTGCCCAGGCGCTGCAGGCTCTTGCCCACGCTTTCCAGGATGTGCTTGCGTGACAGGCCGCGGTCGTTCACATCGTCGCTCATGGGCCAGTACACCTTGCTGGACACCACCAGGGTGTGGCGCGGAAAGTCGCGCAGCACAGCGCCCATCAGCTCCTCGCTGCGGCCACGGGCGTATACGTCTGCCTGATCAAAGAAGTTCACGCCCTCGTCATAGGCCTTCTTGACAATGTCATGCACCATCGTCTCGTCGTGGACGCTGTGCCCAAAGGTGACCCAGCCACCCAGGGCCACTTCGCTGACTTTCAAACCGCTTCTGCCGAGGTTCCGGTATTCCATGCGGCCCAATCTACTCCAGCCTGCTTTAAATCCCAAAGCATCGGAGGTAGACCCAGGCGGATAAACCTGCAGCGTTCGCTATGCTAATGCTCATGTCTCTCTCACCTATTGGTCGGCTCGGAACTGCATGGCAGCGTATGGCGGACCGGGAAGCAGCACGACTGCGGGAGAGGTTTATCGCGGACCACAGCAACCGTCCCGGGCCAAGATCGGTGATTGCCGTGATGCTGGCCGGTCTGATTCTGCTGGGGTACCTCGCCATGGTGCTGGGCGGAATCTGGCTGCTGGCCGGTGCTCTGGGCCTGCTGGGGGACAAGGGTCCATCGCAGCGGTTTATGCCTGGATTGATCGGTGTGGCACTGCTGGCCTTTGCCTGGATTGCCCGCCCGGTATTTCCGCAGACCCCCGGGCAGGTCGTCACGGAGGCTGACGCACCGCAGCTTCATGCTCTGGTCACAGAGATAGCCACAACGATAGGCGCGGCGCGACCGGATCGCGTTACCGTGATCCATGACGTGAATGCCTTCATGGGCCAGAGCGGCTTTCCGCCCCGGCCAGCCCTGGGTCTGGGACTGGCGCTGTGGTACACCCTGACTCCACAGGAACGGGTGGCCATCATCGCCCATGAGCTGGCTCACCAGAAAAACCGTGATCCGGTGCGTGGACGTCTCATCGGCACCGCCCTGAACGTGCTGGGGCAGGTGATTCATCTGCTAACTCCGGACATGATGATGGAGGCCCGCGAACACCACGAGGGCGGCATGGCAGCGCTGTCCAATCTGGTTATGAGGGGGCTGGCCCTAGGGCCTCTGGGGCTGTATACCCTGCTCTTGCAACTGGTGGGCGCCGAACACCAGCGGGCCGAGTTCCGCGCAGACCTGCTGGCCGCACAGGTGGCCGGACACGACGCGGCCCTCAGTGCCCTGGATGCGGTGCACCTGCTAAACCACTCCTCCATGCTGGAAACCGCGCTGCAACGGCAAAAGCACCTTCCCCAGGCAGCACATACGTTTCTGGAACTGCAGCGGATGTGGCTGAGCCAACTGCCCGCCCAGCGCGCCCAGGCCCGCGAGGCCTACCTGCAGGAGCGCTCACAGCTCGATGCCACCCACCCACCGACCGCCGACCGGCTGGCAGTCATTCGCGCCTATCCGGCTGCGGCCAGGATCACCCTGAGCACGGCCCGCGCGGCGCAAATCGACGCTGAACTCACGCCCTTCGTGCGATTGGCCGAACAGGCTGCTCAGGACGAGTACGACGAGCGCTACCGATACTAAGCTGGATGTCTACTTCACCTGCGCCGCCCGGCGTTGCGCGTTCTAGTTCGGATGACGGCCGTCCGGGTCCGTGAAGCCATACCGCCGGGCCAGCGGTCCAGCATCCAGAACCTGCCCGGTATGCTGAACGACGTTTGGGTCGCCAGGACCTGCGCCGCGTAATGGAGCGTCTCTGTTTGCCCGGCCAGTTCTTCTCAGCCTCCCGCCGGACGTCGAGCCGTCATAACCAACTGCTCAGCACGTGACAGCGGTGGGCATCCACGATCAGCACGTGTGCCAGCATGCCCCCGTTAAGGAACACCTCGGCCGGCTCATACAATGCATCTACGCAGGCTTGCTGTCACTTCGCTTCCTCCTGCACCTCATGAGCCGGCTGCGTAAAGGCGAGGAACGCCGCATTCATCTGTCCTTCCAGCCCGTCCAGGCTGCGGCCGTGAGGCTCGGACGGCAAGGGGAGCCCGCGTCGCATGGGCACGGTTAAGATGCGCCGCCTTTGCCAGTTTCTCTCCCCGACGAGCCTTCCAAATTCGTCAGAAGCAGCCGCAGCAGGAGATCCACCCGGTCGGTCATGCTTCCTCAGCGTACGGCGCTCCACCAAGTCTCGTCTGACCGTTTGTGCTCTAGATCGTTCCGTCGTAGCGGTCGCGGTAGACCACATATGCCAGCCCCAGGGTAGAGAGAGTGCTGACCAGACTGCTCAGGCCATAACTGATCAGCGGCAGCGTGATGCCGGTCAGGGGCAGCAGCGACAGCGCCGCTCCGATGTTCTCCAGCACCTGAAACCCAATCTGCCCCAGTACACCAGCAAACAGGATCTGGTCCTGTAGTCGCGGTGACTCGGCAGCCATGCCCGCCAGGCCCCAGAACAGGAAGCCGTATAACACCAGCACAACTAACGCGCCTACCAGCCCCTGTTCCTCGGCCCAGGTGCTGAAGGCAAAGTCGGTGTGCGCCTCCGGCAGGAAGCCGTTGTGCGACTGCGAGCCCTGCTTGTATCCCTTGCCCTGCACCCCGCCGGACCCGATGGCAATGGTGCTCTGGATCACCTGATACCCGGCGCCCCGAGGATCCTGGTAAGGGTCCAGGAAAATGGTCAGACGCTTTTGCTGGTACGGCTCCAGGCGTGGATACAGCAGGGTCGGCACGGCGGCGCCCACCAGCAGCACGGCGGCCACCGCATGCCACCAGGGAATGCGCGCCGCAAGCAGCATGACCCCGAACATCACGCTCAGGACCATTGCTCCGCCGAAATCCTGCAGCACCACGACCGCCAGCGCAGGCAGAAAAATGGCCAGCGCCTTGACGTAGGTCATCGCTCCGCGGTAGCCGCCGCGCAACACCACCGGCAGCATCAGGATCATGGCGAACTTCAGGATTTCCAGCGGCTGGAACTGCACCGGCCCCAGCATGATCCAGTTGCGCTGGCCGTTGACTTCCTTGCCGATCACAAAAGTGCTGAGCTGCAGCAACAGGGCCAGGACAAACAGCCAGGGCGCGGCCTTGTACATCCGGTCCCGGCCCGCCCACCACAGGGCCGCGACCGGCACCGCCGCCAGCAGCACACCCATCATCTGCTTGGTGAAAATGCCGCTGGAAGCGCGGGGTGAAAGGGCCGCCGTGCTGACCGTCATCAGGCCCACCACCAGCAGCGCCGCCACCACCACAGGAAAACGCAGATCGTACTTCAAGACAGCTCACCGAACAGAAAAATCACCCCCACAGCCTAAAAGCTGCCGGGGTGAAACGCGTGAAGTTCAGGACGACTTGCGGACGGGCGGGGTGTCGTCAATGGGAATATTGGCCATCAGCACCACCATGTCCCCACGCTGTTCGATTTCCACGCTGCTGTTGCCGGTGGGAAAGTACCGCCTGACGACTTCCAGCAGGTCATTGCGCAGAGCGTCTACCTTGCCGGGCGGAATCTGGGCCCGGTCGTAGGCCAGTACCAGTTCCAGGCGGTCTTTCAGGGTCTCCTTGCTGCGCCCGCGCTTCATCCAGGAGAACATTTCAGGCACCCCCGAACAGGCGGCGCAGGGCCGAGAGGAACCCGCCCTCTTCCTCGAACTTGGGGTACGGAACGTCCTCCCCCTTCAGGCGCCGGGCCGTGGCCATAAAGGCCTCGCCGGCCTTGGTCTTGCCCAGCACTGCCGGCTCACCGACGTTGGTGCTCACGATAATGCCCTCATCCTCCGGAACGATACCGATGGGCTTGACGCCCAGGATGTCCAGGATGTCGCCTTCGCTGAGCATGTTGCCGCTGGCGACCATCTTGGGGCGCAGGCGGTTGATGACCAGCCGGATTTCACTGACCTGCTGCGCTTCGAGCAGCCCGATGATGCGGTCAGCGTCACGCACGCTGGAGACCTCCGGGTTGACGACCACCAGGGCTCCCTGCGCTGGCGCCGCAGCGGTCCTGAACCCCGACTCGATCCCGGCCGGAGAGTCAATCAGAATGCGGTCAAAGCCCTCGTCCTCGATGAGGCCGCGAATCACACCCTTGAAGACCTCGGGGTCCAGAGCGTCCTTATCCCGGGTCTGCGAGGCTGGCAGCAGGAACAGGTTCTCCACACGCTTATCGCGAATCAGCGCCTGGCTCATGCGGCACTTGCCCTCTAGCACGTCGATCAGGTCAAACACCACGCGGGATTCGAGACCCATCACCACGTCAAGGTTGCGCAGACCCACGTCCACGTCAATGACTGCTACTTTTTCCCCGAGTTTGGCGAGCGCGGCACCAATATTTGCAGTGGTGGTGGTCTTTCCCACGCCACCCTTGCCGGAAGTGACGACGATAACCTTGGCATCCATGTAGGGGGCAGTGTAGCGCGCGGGAGTGAGGGGAGGTGGGAGGGGATCTGGTCTTTGGTGAGAAACGGATTGTGCCTTAGTTTGTACTGATTGCCCCGCCCCCCTACCCCAGAGGGGCGGGGCAAACCGGGAAACAAGCACTCCTCATACCCCGCACCCCTAAAACGCAACTTCTCCCCTACCTTTCCCCCACTCTGCCCCTGTAGACTGCCTGGCTGTGAGCCTCGCGCCCCCGCACAAGCGGGCGCGGCGCGTGAGCAACGCTGGAGGGGTCCCGCAGCAGGGGGCCAGGGGAGCAAGCATGACGGAAATGATGGAGCGGCCGGCCGAATCTGGCACGGCAGGCGTGAAGAAAGTGGGGTTTATCAGCCTGGGATGCCCGAAGGCACTGGTGGACAGTGAGCGGATTCTGACCCAGCTGCGGTTTGAAGGCTATGAGGTGGCACCCAGCTACGAGGACGCTCACGCGGTAATCGTGAATACCTGCGGCTTTATTACGCCAGCAGTAGAGGAATCGCTGACAGCCATCGGGGAAGCGCTGGACGCCACCAGCAAGGTGATTGTCACCGGGTGCCTGGGCGAACGCCCCGAGAAGATCCTGGAGCGTCACCCCAAAGTCGCGGCCATTACTGGTTCCGAGGCGGTGGACGACGTGATGATGCACGTCCGCGAGCTGCTGCCTATCGAGACCGACGCGTTTACGGGCCTGTTGCCGGTCGCGGCCCCTGGAATGCGTGCCGACGCAGAGCAGCCCGTGTCCCTGACCGACCCCAACGCCCGCCACGGGGACGTGCTGGCTCCCAGCGTCAAGCTCACCCCGCGCCACTACGCCTACGTGAAGATTGCCGAGGGCTGCAACCACACCTGCGCGTTCTGCATCATTCCGAAGCTGCGCGGCCGTCAGGTCTCGCGGGACGCAGGCTCGGTGCTGTACGAGTCTTTCCGCCTGATCGCGGGCGGCACCAAGGAGCTCATGATCATCTCCCAGGACACCAGCGCCTACGGAGTGGACATCCGCTATCGCGAGTCCGAGTTCCAGGGTGAGCAGATCCGCGCGCACCTGACCGACCTGGCCGTCAAGCTGGGAGAGATGGGCGCCTGGGTGCGCATGCATTACGTCTACCCGTACCCGCACGTGGAAAAGCTTGTGGAGCTGATGGGCCAGGGCAAGATCCTGCCCTACCTGGACGTCCCGCTGCAGCACGCCTCACCCCGCATCCTGAAACTGATGCGCCGCCCCGGTGCGGGCAGGCAGCTTGACACCATCCGGCGCTGGCGCGAGCTGTGTCCGGAGCTGGTGATCCGCTCGACCTTTATCGTGGGCTTTCCCGGCGAGACGGAAGAGGAATTCCAGGAGCTGCTGACCTTCCTGGAAGAAGCCCGGCTTGACCGCGTGGGTGCCTTTGCCTACTCGGACGTGGAGGAAGCTGACGCCAGAGCCCTGCCAGGCCACGTTCCCGAGGAGATCAAGCAGGAACGTCTGGCGCGCTTCATGGAAGTTGCCCAGCGTATCAGCACCGAGAAGCTGGCCGAAAAGATTGGGCGTGTGATGGACGTGATTATTGACGAGTTCAACGACGACGAGGGCGATCTGCCCGGCACGCGTCTGATCGGCCGGACCAAGGGCGACGCCCCCGGCATTGACGGTCAGGTCTACCTGTACGCCGGCGACTTTGCCGGGCAGGTCAAGATCGGCGACATCGTCCGCGCCCGCATTGAGGACAGTGACGAGTACGACCTGTTCGGTGAGGTTCTGGAGCGGCCGGAATGGAAGCCCAACGTGCCGCAGCTGGGTCACTTCGGCAAGCACTAAGGGTAATCAGATAAGTCAGCGGGCGAGGCATCACAGCCTCGCCCGCCTTCTGTAGATGGTTTATTCGCCTAGCAGGTACTTCACGACATCCTGAGCGGTATAGCCGCGCTTCCAGGTGGACAGCTTGATAACGTCGTCACCGCTGGTGATCAGCGCCTGCTCGACCTGACCGTTCTTCTGGATCTGAGGGTAGCCGGCGTCGGCCATCAGGGCATTACACAGGCACTTGCGGCCCACGGTGTCTTCGATCTTGCCACCCTTGCGTACATAGTCGGCTTCGGGCTCAGCAGCGCAGCGCAGGCCCGTCTTCCCTTCCCCGGCCCAGTAGAACTCGCGCAGGTAGCCGATGTCGCAGATGCGCATACGTTCGGCGTAGACCTCCGGCTCGGACAGGGTGTTCTCAAGCTGAACGACCTTGAACGGAAAGCCGGTCGGCGAGGCAAGAGGGTCGGTAAATACGCTGGCCTGACCTTCCCGGATCGCATCGAGGGTGCGTGCTTTGGTGTCGTCGCGCATGCCGCTCTCGGCACAGTAGGCAAACAGGGTGCCCACCTGAATGCCGGTCGCCCCCTCAGCCAGAGCAGCCTGCAACGCTTCGGGACTCCCGGAGCCTCCGGCCAGCCAGAACGGCAGGCCAATCTTGCGCATCTCACTGAGGTCTGCCACGTCCCGCTCGGTGTAGATAGGCTGCCCACTTTCGTCGTAGGCCACCTGACCGCGCGGAGGGGCATTGTGGCCGCCTGCAGTAGGCCCCTCAATGATGAAGCCCTGGATGCTGCCGGTCGATTTGCGGGTCAGGACCCCGGCCAGCACGTGCGAGGAAATAATCGGATAGAAGTTCGGGCGCCTCAGCGCTACGCCGCCAAACCCGTAGTCGGCAGGGTCAAGCGTCAGTGGCGCTGTAGGAGGGCCGTCTCCCTTAACGTCCACACGGAAGGTATAGGGCTGACCCTGGCTGAAGGCATCAAGCGCGCCGGGCACCTCACGCGGAATGCCGGCGCCCATGATGACGGTGTCCACGCCGGCCAGCATCGCGCCGTACATGGCTGGCATGGTGTGCAGCTGCAGTTTGGTCAGCAGGTTCAGGCCCACCGGGTGGTCATGGCCTTCGCGGGCCAGCCAGACTTCGACAAAGGCCCCCAGAATTGCCAGTCCCCAGGCCGGGTCCTGACGGGTCAGGGTGGGCAGCGGCACACGCTTGTAGGCCTGCCCGGGGGTGCGTCCACCTTCGAGGAAATAGTCCTGAATCGCCTTCTGGGCGCGTTCCTGATCGGGGAAGTGGGCCAGGGCCCTGCGGACGTGCCCCTCGGGGTCGCCGTCCTGCAGGCGGCGCACAATCAGGTTGTCGATGCCGGTGCCGGACACCACGCCCAGTTGCCCGATACTGGAGACCGCCTTGGCCAGCCGCCAGTCGGAAATGGCGACGCCCATGCCGCCCTGGATGATGCGTGGCAACGGGGGGGTGACGGGAATCGGATCGTGCTGTGTGGTCGTGGATATGGTCATGGAAGAGGTCCTGTGCGGTACATGGCCGGTGGCCAGAGTGGGAGAAGGCTGAAGCCAGATTGCGTTCATAGTTTCCCGTATGTCGGCGCGGGGGTCGGGGAGTCTGAACGCAGTGCAAAGCCCGTCTCAGGACTGCTTGCCTTATACGAAGCTGAAGTTCCGCCTCCGGCATACACTTCATGGGTGATTCCTGACGTGCTGCTTGTGGCGATGGCCGGCGTGCTCGGCCTGCTGGTGGGCTCATTTTCCAATGTGCTGATCTGGCGCCTGCCCCGCGGCGAGAACATCGCCTTCCCGCCGAGTCACTGTCCACACTGTGACCACCGTCTCACGCCGCGTGATCTGGTGCCGGTGTTCTCATGGCTGGGGCTGCGCGGCAAGTGCCGGTACTGCCGCGCCCCGATCAAGAGACGCTACCCGCTGGTGGAGCTGCTGACCGGCGCCGGCTACGCCCTGATTGCGCTGCTGTTTCCGCCGCTGACCTTCGGTTGGGGCACCCTGGGGCTGATGGTGCTGTTCACGCTGCTGCTGGTCAGCAGCGCTATTGACCTTGATACCTACACCATTCCCGATGAACTGACCCTGCCCGGCGTGGCGCTGGGGCTGCTGTTCGCACTGGGCAACGCGCCGGACTCGGGCCTGCCGACTTTCGCCCAGGCAGTGCAGGGCGCGCTGCTGGGCGCGGGGCTGCTGGTGACCATCAACAACCTGGGGGCCTGGGTCCTGCGCCGGTTTCGTGAGCGGCAGTTTCCAGAGTTCCCGCTGGGCTACCAGCAGATCAGCCTGGGCCTGCTGGCCGGCGCATGGCTGGGGCCCTGGTGGGGTGCAGGAGTCGGACTGGTCTCGGCGCTGATCAACCTGCTGGCCCGCCGGGTGATCCGCATCCCGGAACTGCTGACGCTGGGAGGGCTCCTGGTCAGCGTCATGCTGGGCAGCGCCGGCATGGGACCCGGCATGATTCTGATGGTTCAGGGCGCGCTCGCCGCGGCAGGAGCGGTCAGTCTGGTCTGCGGGGTCTACTGGTGGATTCACTGGCGCCGGCACCGCGAAGACGACACCCTCGCCGACGACGAGAATGTGGACGCCAGTGCCATGGGCTTTGGAGACGTGAAACTGGCGGCTGTGATCGGCGCCTTCCTGGGTTGGGAACGGCTGCTGGTGGCGCTGGTGGTGGCGGTGTTTGCCGGCGCCCTGCTGGGAATCGTGCAGATGGCCATGAAACGCGAAAACCGCGTGAAATTCGGGCCGTATCTGGCCCTGGGTGCGCTGGTGGCCCTGGTCTGGGGCAATGAGATCATCAGCAGCTACCGCACGATGCTCGGGTTCTGAGCGTGAGGAGAATCAGGGCCAGAGTCAGCTGGCTCTGGCCCTGATTTACGTACCCTGAAGCACGCCAGCGTTAATGCAGGGCGGCGCTTCAAAGGGCCTGCCCCTTGCCCTGAGGCCGGATAAAGAAGCCGTGTAGCAGACCATCCGTACAGGGGCCAGATTCTGGCACTTTCAGGAGACAACTGGCTTAGACTGGGTTCAAGTCCCTTTGTGCCGTTTCAGGTCCTGCGAGGTGTCCATGACTGCTTATTCAAGTCCTTCAGACTCTCCTGCGCCAGCTGATCTGCAGACCCTGTTCGACACCCAGCGGGCCTGGCGCTGGCGCGCTGCCCAGACCACCGCTGCCCAGCGGCAGGTGATCCTGCGGCGGGTTCATGACGCGGTGCGTGCCCACCGAGAAGCGCTGGCCGAGGCCCTGTCTCTGGATCTGGGCAAAAGTCGCGCCGAATCCGAGATTGCCGAGATTCATCCGATTCTGGAGGAACTGCGGCACGCGGTTCAGCACCTGCCGCGCTGGATGGCCCCCCGGCGGGTTCCCACCCCGCTGATGCTGGCCGGCTCGCACAGCGAGGTCCAGATGCAGGCCCGCGGCGTCACACTGATCCTGAGCCCCTGGAATTACCCGGTGAATCTGGCCCTGGCTCCATTGATAGCGAGTCTGGCGGCTGGGAACACGGTGGTCCTCAAACCCAGTGAGAAGGCTCCACATGTGGCCCGCGCTCTGAAAACACTGCTCGAAAGCGTGTTCGAGCCGAGGCTGGTGGCTGTGGTTGAGGGCGATGCCAATGTCGCCCGCACCCTGACCTCCATGCCCTTCGACCACATCTTCTTTACCGGCAGCACCGCTGTCGGCCGGCAGGTTATGAGCGCCGCTGCACAGAACCTGACCGGTGTGACGCTGGAGCTGGGCGGCAAAAGCCCGGCCCTCGTGCACTCCAGCGCGCATCTGACCCGCAGCGCGGAGCGTCTGACCTGGGGCAAGTTCCTGAATGCCGGGCAGACCTGTGTGGCCCCGGACTACGCCCTGGTGCCACGGGCCATGCAGGAGCAGCTGGTTGGAGAAATCGGGCGTGTTATCACCCGCCGCTTTGGTGACGCGCCGCGGCTGCGGGCCGGGACCGATTACGGACGCATGGTGGACGCCCACAGTGTGAGGCGCCTTGATCAACTGACCCGGCAAAGTCTCGAGCAGGGAGCCAGGCTGGCCCTGGGAGGAGACTTCGACCCCGAAGCCCGCTTTATCTCTCCCACCGTCGTTACGGACGTGACGCCCGACATGCCCCTGATGCAGGAGGAATTGTTTGGCCCGGTACTGCCGGTGCTGACCTATGACTCGCTGGAGGAAGCCCTGAACCTGATCCGGCGACTGGATCCGCCACTGGCGCTGTACCTGTTTGCTGAGAACGATCACGTTGTCGAGCGGGTCCAGCGTGAGACCACCAGTGGCGGCATGATCGTTAATGGCACGATTATTCACCTGACCAACCCCTACCTGCCGTTTGGCGGTGTGGGGACCAGTGGGCAGGGGGCATACCACGGCGAGCATGGTTTCCGCACCTTCAGCCACCAGCGCGCCGTGCTGACGGAAACGCCCCGCAGCGGAGTGCGCTTCATGTATCCGCCGTATGGCCGTCCCCTGCCCCGGCTGGCAGCCTGGGCACTGCGCCAGCTGGAGAGGCAGTCCGGTTCACGTGGAGGCTAGCCCTACTGTGCCCGCCACACTGTGGGACTTCACGGCGGCCATCACGGCCGGGGGACGCTCGAGTCGGTTCGGCTCGGACAAAGCCCTGGCCCTGTGGCGGGGGCGGACTCTGCTGCAGCATGTGGCGGCTTCGCTTGAGCCCTGCCCGCAGCGCCTGCTGGTGGCCCCGCCTGGGCGCTACGTCCTGGGCGGCTGGACCCCTGTCGAAGATACCCGGCCCGGTGAGGGGCCCCTGGCTGGTCTGGAGGCTGCCCTGCAGGCCGCAGGTACAGGCTGGGTCGCCTTTGCCGGGGTGGATCTGCCGGGTCTGACCCGGACGTACTGGGAGACGCTGGCTGCTGCCCGCGTTCCCGGAGCCCTGAGCGTGCAGGCGCAGGATGTTTCCGGACGACCTCAGCCGCTGGGGGCGCTGTATCACACATCTCTGTTGCCACGTCTCCGTGCCCTGCTGGACAGTGGTGAACGGAGGCTGCGGCTGGCCGCGCCGGAAGACACCACGGTCACGGCAGCTGGCCTGAACCCGGCGGCCCTGCGCAACGTCAACACGCCAGCCGACCTCGCGGAGTTGAAGCTATAGAGCCTCCGGAATTTATGAAGGGCGCTGGGTATGCCCTTCGCGTGCGCTCTCCGTTTAGCTCCGCAGGCGTGACCACGATTGATAACGGTGTAGGTTCGCATCGGTTGGATGAGAGCAAGGCAACTTGTGCCCTTCTCTAAAAGGGAGCCCGGTCGCAGGGGATACAGCCCAGGACAGCATGCGGCGCGCCGTCTGGCATAGAAGGCCGGGGAAATCCGGGCGGCGGCAGCACGATCAAGCGCAGACTCGCCACAGCAGCACAAACTGCATGCCAGCGCGACCTATTACACTTAGGCATGCTGTTTCCTCCTTGGTGAAACTGACACCCCGGCACAGGGTTATCTCCTCCTGAAGAGTCCGAAAGCCTCTGGCCTTTTGTCTCGCACTCCAGGAGTACATCATTGTGAAATCGCACCTGCAACGCGGGGCCTCAGCCGCCTTGAGTTCCTTCGTCACCGCCGCGTTGACCATCGAGCTGGCGGATGAGCTGGTAGACGGCGCCACTGGTGCGGCCTGGCCGTACCTGCAGGCTGACCTGCACCTCAACTACACCCAGATTGGCCTGCTGCTGGGCCTGCCTGCCGTCTTCGCAAACATCGTGGAGCCGGCGCTCGGCCTGCTGGCCGATGCCGGTTATCGCCGCCAGATCGTGCTTGGAGGCGGCGTGGCTTTCGCTCTCGCGCTCGGGCTGACGGCCATGGCTGGGAACTTCTGGGGGCTGCTGATCTCGCTCCTGCTGTTCTACCCGGCGTCGGGAGCCTTTGTGAGCCTTACCCAGGCCACCTGGATGGACGCTGAACCTGCGAGGCAGGAGCAGAACATGGCCCGCTGGACACTGGCAGGTTCCATAGGGAACGTGGTCGGGCCCCTGCTGGTCGGCGCGGCGGTGGCCTTCGGGGCAGGCTGGCGTGCGGTGTTCGGCGTGCTGGCCGTCTTGTCCCTGATCGCCCTGCTCCTGATCTGGCGCGTGCCCGGCTCTGCTCAGGAAATGCACGCTCCGCGAACCAGCCTCATGGAAACCCTGCGGCACGCCTTTCAATCACTGAGGCGTCCACCTGTGATCGACTCGCTCCTGTTACTGGAGACATCGAATTTCATGCTCGACCTGTTCCGGGCGTTCCTGGCGCTGTATCTCGTGGACGCCGCTCACACGACCTTGGCTCAGGCTGCACTGGCGCTGGCGCTGCTGACGGGGGTGGGCCTGCTGGGTGACACCCTGATCATCCCGCTGCTGGAGAAGATTTCTGGCGTCGCCTTCGTGAAATGGTCGGCTGCGCTGGTCACCCTGTTCTTTGTGGCCTTCCTTCTCCTTCCGGGCCTGGGCTGGAAAATGGTGTGTGTGGCACTGATCGGATTGTTCACCTCCGGCTGGCATGCCGTGCTTCAGGCCCGGCTCTACCAGTTGTTGCCAGATCGCGGCGGCACTGTCATGGCGCTGAGTTCCATTACCGGAATGCTAGGCGCGGCCGTTCCGCCGTTGCTCGGCGTACTGGCAGACCGTTATGGAGTACAGAATGCCCTGTGGCTCCTGGCGCTTGGCCCTCTGACGCTCGTGTGGCGTCTCCCGGCGATGACCTTCCGGCGCTGAGCGGCGATGGCGCACAACACGTTTTCAATGCAGATCGACGTCATGACCGCTACGCGTTTTGGATGGTATTGCGCTGCCTTCATCCGAATAAGGGAAGATCAGAAGCCAAAAGAGGTCGGCCAGTCCGCCCAGAATCCTGGGCGGAGCCTTCCTGTAACCCTTTGACTTGAGTCCTGCTGCCCCTCTGTCCGGTCATACTCAGAAGACCGATTTCCTGGAGGGTAGCCATGCAGATTGAAGTACAGGTCAGACAGATCAGCCCCGCCACATCACAGGCCACTGCCCGGACACATCAGGTCATGATCGACCGGCCGCTGGAAAAGGGCGGCGAGGACCGCGGCATGATGGGCGGCGAACAGCTGCTCGTGTCGCTGGGGGGCTGCTTTATCAGCAATCTGCTGGCAGCCATCAAGGCCCGCGAGGCGGACATCACGGACGTGCAGTTGACAGTAACAGGCACCCTGGAAAGTTCCCCCAGCCGATTCAGCGCCATTGAAGTTGTCGTGGATGCCCAGGCGCAGGACCGGGCGCTCCTGGAAAAACTGGTCGAGATGTCGGACCGCGCCTGCATCGTGTCCAATACCCTTCGCCCGGCCGTCGCACTGAGTTTCAGACTGGCCTGAAACCGGCCCTGGTACCAGGGCCAGCCTGCACTGGCCTTTTCAGCCTGGAGAAGTTGACGCCCCAGTGACGCTCACGAACCGGAATTATTCAGATCTCCACGGGCCACGTCTGTCTCGTTTCCGTGCCGGCGGTCATGGTTCTCGATCTCCTGTTGCAGGAAATAGTTGAGCAGGGTCCGGAGCGCCGCGATGGCGGCCAGCTTCCCGATCTCCTCCCACGTTGGCGCTACTGCTGTACGCAGAATATCGGCTGCGAGCGTGAACTCCAGAGCTACAGCCAGCCAGCGTGCCAGATGCAGACGCGCAATTTCTCTGACCCGGTCAGGCGCATCGGAGCGGCCGAGAAACACCACCATTGCCCGCCAGAGAGCCTCCACACCTGCAATGGCGACGACCAGGACCGCTGCTGCTTCCAGTCCCAGGGCCACGTACGACGCGAAGATCCTGAACAGCTCTTCCATAGCGGCCCTCCCCTCAGCCGTAGCGGGCCTTGTGCTCGCGCTTCATGGCGGCGTACACCGGGTTGGCTTCAGCCTGTTCCCACTTCTGTTTGAAGATGCGCGCCGACTCGGCCTTGACCGGGTCCTCGGGGCTGCGGGGCAGCTCAGCCCGGCCATGAGCACCGGACTGCCCTTTTTTGTCGGCTGGCACCGGTCCATCGTACTTTTTGCCACCCTTGTGGTTGGCATAGCGCCGCGAGCGGGTAAACCCCATCTGCAGGAACTTGCGGGCCATATCCGCGCCCACAAAGTCTCCGTCCTTCAGATAGGCCTCGAACATGGTGTAGAGCTTCTCACTGCTTTCCCGCGCCAGATCCGGCGTTGCAAAACGCCAGTGAGGCAGAAGCTCGCTTTTATAGGGCTGCACCAGCAGCACACCCTGCTCGCCCACGCCGACGCGGTACAGGTGCGGCTGGGCACGCAGGTCCAGTTCGGCGTAGTTCAGCGAGTAGTCGAATTTCGGCACCTGCCCTCCCCTGCGGTATGGCACAGGTCACCAGGCCCGATGGGGGCCGGTGACCTGCTACGCCGCTCAGGACCTGTCCCGGACTCAGTCCAGTCGGTCGTCGTCCATCAGGGCCTGCAGCATCCAGCGGATCTTGTCGATAATCAGCGCGTAACCGTTGTACATGTCGGCGGTGGCCGGATCGTTGGCCTCATCCACCGTCTGGCTGTCGTCGCGGAACCCCTTGCCGACCCGGCTCAGGTCCTCGACCAGATCGGCCACCTGCGTGCGGGCGTCCCGGACCGTTTCTGTCGGCACCTGGACGACGCTGAAACGGGCCAGATCTGCCGGCGCCGCAATGGGACTGCCGCCCAGAGCCACCAGACGCTCGGCCTGCTCATCGATGGCCGGGAAGATTTCCAGGATAAATTCGTCATAGGCGGGGTGCAGATCGCGGAAGAACCGCCCACGGATATCCCAGTGGTATTTCTTGAATTTCAGGTACAGGCAGATGGTGGTCGCCAGGTTGCGCTGCAACGTCTCAGCTACCGTGGCGAACTCCTCTTCACTCAGGTAGAGGTGGTCTACCAGAGCGTTGTTGGCGGTGCGCAGGTGCGCAGCGTCGGCCTTGGCCTCGCCCTCAGGCTTGGCGCCCCTGGCTCCACCTCGCGCGGTCGTTTTGGCGGCTGTCTTGGTAGAAGCGCTCTTCTTGGTCATGCGGTCACGCTACGCCCGGGCATGCGAACAGTGCCATGTGCCTTTCTTTACAGTTAGGCTCACGTCCCAGAGCATCATGGGCTGATACGGAACACCAGCCGGTGATGTTCGGTTACGCACTGCACCTGTTTCTGAGCCTGCAGTTCGGTGAGATGCGCGCTGACCACGGCACGGTTGAGTACGGCAGCGGCGGGGCTGCCGGTGCGCACACCCATCCGTACCGAAACCCGTGAGAGCAGGTCGTCGACACTGCCCGAATGCTGCTGAACTGTCGCCAGCACGGCAGCGGTGATGCGTTCATACGCGGTCAGGTTGGCCCCGACCAGTCCTGGCAGGTCCACGGTGGGGTCGCCGTGCCCAGGCAGAATGACGCCCACACTGCTCAGCTCCATCAGGCCGGCGGCGCTCACCTTCTGGGCTGCCGAATCCGAGCAGAAGGTCAGCGGGTGCTTTGCCAGCGCTTCCAGGCCGAACAGAGCGTCGGCAACATAGAGGACCTCTCCAAGCTGAACAGCGTACATATCTACTGCGTGCCCCGGCACCGGAATGAGGTCCAGCTCTACCCCACCCAGGATCTGCCGCCCCGGTGGGATGGGCTGGGCAGGGCTGGCGGGAGCCAGCAGGAACTTGGTCCGCAGTTCCGGCGGGGGGCTGGCTCCGAACAGCATCAGCGGTTCGAGCATCGGATGGTTGATCACGGCTGCTTCCAGCGGAGGCGCGTAAACCGTCAGCTCCGGCGATTTCTTCAGGATGAAGGCGTTGCCTCCATGGTGGTCGGCGTGACTGTGCGTATTCAGGATGGCGCTGGGGCTCAGGCCGGCTGACTCCACCGCCCGCAGCAGCTTGCGGGCGTGCGCGTCGTCCAGTCCGGTGTCGATCAGGAGGGCTCCCCCCTCACCGTTTTCCACCACCACACTGTTCACGGCGCCTGGCAGATACCAGATGCCGGGGCCAAGTGGCACCAGAGCAGACATGTCATCAGGGTAACGGGTGTAGGCTCGGGCGCGTGACTGTTGCCCCGCCCGCCATGCCGTTCCGTCCGTCGGGTGCTCAGCTGGGATTGATTGCTGCCAACTTTCTGATGTGGGGCGGCTTTTTTGCTGTGATTCCCCTGGTCACCGTGCATTTTGTCGAGGGTCTCGCCTGGACCGCGGCCAGTGTAGGACTGATCCTGGGACTGCGGCAGTTGACCCAGCAGGGCCTGACCGTCTTCGGGGGCGCCTGGGCCGACCGGATCGGGCCCAAACCGCTGATTCTGGCGGGTTGTGTCCTGCGTACGCTGGGATTTGCGGGCATGGCCTACAGCGAGACCTTCGCCACCCTGCTTCTGGCCGCACTGCTGGCCGGGGTAGGCGGCGGCCTGTTTGATGCGCCCAAAAACGCGGCGATTACCGCGGTTACCCGTCCCGAGCACCGCACGCGTATGTACAGTCTGGCCAGCATGTCCGGGAACCTGGGCATGGTCAGCGGTCCGCTGTTGGGAGCGGCGCTGCTGCCGGTGGGCTTCCGCACCGCCGGACTGGTGGCGGCCAGTGCCTATCTGGTGGCGCTGGTGGTCCTGGCCCTGACCCTGCCACATGTGCGTCCCGAAAGCCCCAGAGCCGGCGGCCTGGGTGGGCTGGCCACGGCAGCACAGGACGTCCGCTTCCGGCGCTTTACGCTGGTGCTGATCGGCTACTTTCTGCTGAGCACACAGATCAACGTGGCCGTGACCCTCAAGGCTATTGCTCTGGCCGGCACCACAGCCACGGCCCCGCTGTACGGCCTAAGTGCAGGTCTTTCGGTGGTGCTGCAGTACCCGCTGCTGCGCCTGGTCGAGCGCTATGTCCCGACCCGGATTGCCCTGGTGCTGGCCGTCCTGATGGTCGCGACCGCCCTGGGCCTGATGGCTTTTGCGCAGACCTTCCCTGCGCTGCTGGCGTGCGTGGCGCTGTACAGCCTGGGAACCATGATCGTGTATCCCACCCAGCAGGCCCTGACAGCTCGGCTGGCCCCCCCTGAGCTGCTGGGCAGCTACTTTGGCTTTTCAGCCATCAGCCTGGGGGTGGGTGGGGCGGTCGGCAGTCTGCTGGGCGGAGCGCTGGTAGACATGGGCGCGCGCCTCAGCTTTCCTGCGCTGCCCTGGCTGACCTTATTCGCAGTGGGCCTGCTGACGGCCCTGGGGCTGAAATGGGCGCTGCGGGAGGTGCCGTCCCGCCACGCCCCGCAGCCGGAGGTTTCAGCGCTGTAGGTTACCGGCCGCCGGGTGAGGCCGGCGCGGTCACCGGCATCGACACTGCTGCCGACCCCAGCGCCGGGGAACGTTCCAGGGCTGCCACTCCTGCGTTGAGCAGGCTGTCTACCCCCTGGGTCAGCAGGCGGACCTCTGCCTCGCCCTGCACATGAGCCTCGTCCGGACGAACCAGCAGCGGGTAGGGTGTGCCTTCGGGCTTGACATAGTTGAGGATGGTCAGCTGCACGGCAGCTTCGCCGACTTCAAACACCCGGGTCGCAGTATTGCCCACACCGGCCGTTTCCTCGCCCAGTACCGGGCCGCGCTTGGCATACTGCATCTCGTAGGCAAAGAACTCACTGCATGACGCACTGCCATCATCCACCAGCACCGCCACTGGACCGGTCCACAGCTGTGGGTTCTTCACCGCACCTACCACCCGGCCTGACTCGAAACGGGCTCCCTGGCGGACTTCGGTGCGGGTGTTGCCCCGTGCGCTGCGGGCCACACGGGTCAGGCTCGGCACGAACGCGCTGACGGAGTTGTCGCATTCCACCAGACTCCCCCCGCCATTTCCACGCAGATCCACCACGATGCCCTGGGCGCCAGCAGCCTGGGCCTCGGCCACCAGCTCATGCACCCGCTGCGCCACGCCGCCTCCCCCCAGGAAGGTGGGAATCCGCAGCACACCCACCTGGGCGCTGCCCACGGTCAGATAAGACAGGCGCGGCAGGTCCCGGCTGCTGCTTTCCCGCGCAGAGATACTGACGGTCAGCGGCTGCCCCGCACGTGTCAGGCCCAGGGTAATGGTCTGGCCGTTCAACCGTGCGGTGCGCAGGGCGTCGTACCGGTACGGCTGATTGTTCAGGGTCTGTAGCACGTCTCCGCGCCGCAGCCCGGCTTCTGCCGCTGCGCTTTCAGGAACCACTTCCAGCACAACCCGGTTCTGGCCGTCCAGCGACGCCAGCTTCACGCCAAACTGCCGGCGGTTGCCTCCCGTGGCGCTGGTGATGAAGTCCCGATAGTCCTCAGGGGTCTGAAAGAAAGTGTGCTTGTCTGCCAGGGCAGTAAACTCCGCTTCCAGCACCGGATAAGCCTTGGTGACCGGGCAGGTCGCGAGCATTGCCGCACAGACCGCATTCAGCCGCGTCTGATACTCGTTGCGCAGGGCCACGCGGTCAACAGTGGACAATCCTCCGTACTCTTCGACCAACAGGATATTGGCCTGATCAAACACCGCCTGGGCAGGCGACACTGCCTGAGCCTGGGCAGGCGGAAGCAGGAGTGACACCCCCAGCACCGCGCCCAGCAGGGAACGAAAAGGGGCCGGGTGGACGCGGCGAATGTTTGGAGTCATGAGTGTTCATATTCTGCCGGTTACAGATGGGAAATTGGTGGGTCCGCAAGGCCATCGGGGTCACATTTGAGTCGTCAGGGACGGAATTTTTTCGGGGCCGAGCCAGTTCGGAAAAAATGGCAGGATTCTGAGAGCGCCGGAGGGAAACAAGACTGGCCGGTACCTGTACACATCACCGGCCAGTCTTGCCTCTCTGTTTCTCAGGCAGCGGGGGAGCGCTGATACAGCTCTACCAGCCGCTGAAGCAGGCGTAGCCCTGGCCCCAGGCTGCTGGCCTGCACCCATTCGTCGTGGCGGTGAGCGTTGCCTCCGCGGTAGACCCCCAGCGCCAGGGCTGGGATTCCGTACGGCGCTGCAGCATTGGCGTCGGTGCTGCTGGAAGTGGTACGCACATCCACCCGCAGTTCGCGGGCAGCCTGCCGGGCCAGCGGCAGCAGCGCCTCACTGTGCAGGTCACCACCCGGCCGGTCTCCAACCCGTTCTACCCGCACAATCACGCCCACTTCGCGCGCCGCCGTATGCAGCGCCGCCACAGCCCGGGTGTCCAGGTCTGCCAGCAGCTCCGGGTCCAGAGAGCGCAGGTCCAGGAGCAGCTCTGCACCCGAGGCAATGCTGTTGACGCTCGTGCCTCCGGACGCGACCCCAACGTTCAGGGTGGTGCGCGGTGATAGCGGCAGGGGCAAGGCGTAGAGGGCCGCTATCGCTCGTCCCAGGGCGTGCAGCGCGCTGGGAGACTGGTCGCCCCAGGAATGTCCGCCGGGGCCCAGAAAGGAAGCCCGGTAGCGCCGCACAGCCACGCCGCGCGTGACCGCCACACCCAGGTACCCATCAACTGCCACAAAGGCCCCTAACGCCTTCCGGTGCTGGGCCAGCAGGTGCTTGGCTCCGCGCAAATCGCCCAGGCCTTCCTCGGCCACGTTGGCTGCAACCCACAGAGGCCGGCGCAGCGTATGGGCCATCCCCCGGAAGTCCCGCAGAAACGCCGTGATTACCGCCAGGCTGGCACTGTTGTCCCCCACCCCCGGCCCGACTAGGCGCCCTGCCTCCTCACGGACCCTTACGTCGGTCCCGGCATCAAAGACAGTGTCCAGATGCGCGGCCAGCAGCAGGGCAGGCTGGTTGTGGATGGCCGGTGTGGAAATGCGCGTCAGCACGTTGCCCACCTCGTCCCGGGTCGTCTGGTAGCCCAGCTCTTCCCACAGGCTGGCCACCAGCTCGGCACGCTGGGCCTCCTGAAAAGTTGGAGCGGGCGTCTGCGCAATACGCACCAGATAAGAAAGCGGCATTAGAGCGGATTCTAGCCTTCAGAGGGGCAGTATGAGAAACCCGGCCGCAAGGGGCCGGGGAAAACAGAAAGTCTGATGAAGGCCGTACTCAGAGCCGGGCGATCAGGCTGAGAGCGTCCTGACAGGACAGCCCGCCTATAAGGGCTCAGCGCCGCAGCATCTTGCTCCCGATGGCGGCGGCCAGACCCACCAGGCCAGCTTTCACCATCGGGTTGCCCAGCATGCCGCCAGACGAGAACGCTTCTTCCAGGGGGCTGCGGCCATTCTGCGCAGGCGCCTGGGCCGTGCGGGTGTAGGCGTCCACCAGATCATTGTCGTCGTCGTAGCGCACGCTTTGAACCGGGTTGGAAGGGCTGCGCACAATGGCGTCCCCCATCTGCTGGCGCTGGTCAGGGCTCATACCTCCGACGTATTCGCGCAGAATCTCGTTGCGCTCTTCGGGGCTGGCATTCTGCATGTAGTCGTGGATGTAGGCCGCTGCCTCCTGCGGACTGACCCGGCCGTCACCGTCGGTGTCGCGGGGATCGTAGGCGTTGGCCATCTGCTGGTGTCGATCGTTCTGCTGGAAAAACATGTGGAACCTCCGAACAAGGAAAGACGTGGGGAGCCGTGCCGGCCCCCGGGAATGCAGCACTATTCACCGTATCTGCCCGGCCCTCAGGAGCGCGTGAACGGCGGCTTCATCTGTGTTTATCTGGCCTGGGGCCTCACTTGGCCATTTCTTTCGCAAGCTCAGAAACACTCACGCGCCGGCCCTGGCGATACAGTGCGCAGATATGCGTTCCCTGGTGTTAATCGGACATGGCTCCCACCTGAACAGCGAATCGGCCAGCGCAGTGTTCCGGTACGCCGAACTGCTGCGTGAGCGGGGTCTGTACGACGAGGTCATCGAAGGCTACTGGAAAGAGGAACCGGCCCTGCGTCAGGTGCTGCGCACCACCGCCAGCACGGACGTCACGGTCATACCGATGTTTATTTCCGAGGGTTATTTCACCGAGACCGTGATTCCGCGTGAGCTGGGGCTGGGGCACCAGGGGCCGGTGCCTCCTGAAGGTGTGGCGCGTGTGCTGGGCGGGCGGACCGTGCGCTACACGCTGCCGTTCGGGGTGCATCCGGGCATGGCCGACGTGATCCTGGCGCGCGCGCGCGAAGTTCTGCCGGACGCCGCTCCCGAGGACACCGCGCTGATTGTGCTGGGCCACGGCACCACCCGCAACGAGAACAGCCACAAGGTGATCTACAGCAACGCCGACCGCCTGCGTGAAAGCGGCCTGTTTGCAGAGGTGCACGCCCTGTTTCTGGACGAGGACCCCCGGGTGGGCACCTGGCCGGATCTGGTGCGGTCGCGCCGGGTGGTGGTGGTGCCGTTTTTCGCCTCAGAAGGCTGGCACACCCTGGAAACCATTCCCGAGGACATGGGCCTGCGGGGAGAAGTCACCGAGTTTCCGGACAATCCACACGGCCCGCAGACGGTCTTTTACGCCCGTCCTGTCGGTACGCATCCAGCGGTGGCGAATGTGGTCCTGAGCCTGGCGGAAGAGGCACGCAGCGCTGGAGGCCGTGACGGAGATGTGGACCGCACCCACGACGCAGCCTGGCAGGCGATGATGGCCCTGGCGCGGCGCGGCGGACGTATCGGCGAGGTGCTGCTGACGCCTCACAGCGGCGTGTACGAACTGCGTCATGCGCTCGACGAGGGCATGGGAGGAGCCGAGCTGCAAACGGTCGTCACGCCGGAGGGCCTCAGAGACGTGACGCGGCGTGACGCGGCGGGTGAGCACCGCCCGGTCCGCACCTACCGGACCCTGCCGCGCGGCTGGCGGGCGGTGCTCAGCGAGGCCGAACTCCGGCGCGGGGTGCACTTCCTGTATCCGGCGGTGGTGGAGGAAAGTTACGCCCACAGCTGCCACAGCCTGCGCCACACCCCCTGGCCCACCACCGCGCGGCGGCAGACCGGGATCTACACCCGGGTCCAGCGCGCCACGCACGATCAGGTCGAGCGTGTGGCCCGTACGGTCTGCTCTCCGTGCCTTCGCACCCGGCTGTGGGCGGGCGAAAAGCTCCCACGCACATTTCTGGATGGAGTCCCCGGCGCCTTTCCCTGTGCCGAGGCGTGCACCTATTTTGTCGCTGAGGTGCGCGAAACGCTGATCAGCAAGCGCCCGACCACTGCCAGCCACGACGGCTGAGCAGTGGTCTGATCTACCGTCCACCCCGCCTGAACAGCTGCGACCAGCCTCATTTATAAGGTGTTAAGGTGGAGTACGGCAGCTGGCGTCATGCTCTGCTGCACGCCACCCAATCTTCCACCCGCGTCCCGTGAGACGCCCCGTTCCTTCTGGAAACGGTAAGTCCGTCCGGGAGACGGCGATGGAGGCCCAACCATGCCCACCACAGCGACATTCGAGCGTCGCCCCGATTCTGCGCGGGGGACGCCATTTCTACATTCCGGGAGAATGCCATGACCAGAGGCGAGATGAAGTACGAGGGCAAAGCCAAGCGCGTGTACGCCACCGAACAGGCCGGTGAGTACATCGTGGAATACAAGGACGACGCCACGGCCTTCAACGGAGTGAAAAAAGCCCAGATCATGGGCAAGGGCGAGATCAACAACGCCATCACTGCACACCTGTATCCGCTGCTGGAAGCCGCTGGCATTCCCACCCACTTCCTGGAAAAGCTGAGTGACCGTGAGCAGCGTGTGCGGGCCGTGACCATCGTGCCGGTCGAAATCATCGTGCGCAACGTGGCAGCCGGCAGCTTCTCCAAACGCCTGGGCATCGAGGAAGGCACCCCGCTGCCGCGCCCGGTCGTCGAGTACTGCTACAAGAGTGACGCGCTGGGTGATCCCCTGATCAACACCGACACTGCCGTTGCCCTGGGCTGGGCCACCGAGGCGGATCTGGCACGCATCCGCGAGCTGAGTCTGCAGGTGCGCGACTTCCTGGTGCCTTACTTCGAGGCGCGCGGGGTGCGCCTGGTTGATTTCAAGCTGGAATTCGGCAAGCTGAGCAGCGGGGAAATTGTGCTGGCCGACGAGATCAGCCCCGACACCTGCCGCTTTTGGGACGCGCAGACCAACGAGAAGATGGACAAAGACCGCTTCCGCCGCGACCTCGGCGGCGTGGAAGACGCCTACGCCGAGATGCTGCGCCGCGTCACCCAGAGCGTGTAATCCACAGCGCCTGACGCTTTGGTTTCCGCACCGCCCCCTGATTCCCCTGTTCCGGAGTTGCCTATGCCCCAGTACCACGCCAAAGTTTTTGTCACCCTCAAGCCGTCCATCCTTGACCCGCAGGGCCGCACTGTGGAACGCGCCCTGGCTCACCTGGAGCACGCCAATGTCAGCGGCGTGCGCGTGGGCAAGCTGATCGAGCTGACGCTGCACGGCGACCGCGCCGAAGTCGAAGCGCAGCTTGAGAGCATCACCGCCAACGTGCTGAGCAACCCGGTTATGGAAGACGCCCGCTGGGAGCTTGCCGAGGCATGACCGCCCCGCAGACCGTCAACCTGAACGAAAAATTCGGGCTGTTCACCGAACAGTGGTCGCCGAAGATCGTTGGGGAGCTCAACGGCCAGCAGGTCCGACTGGCCCGCTTTGGCGGTGAATTCATCTGGCACAGCCATGAGCATGAGGACGAGCTGTTTTTCGTGGTACGCGGCGTGATGCGCATGGAGCTGCGCGACCGCACCGAACTGGTCAGGGAAGGCGAATTCCTGATCGTACCGCGCGGTGTGGAACACAAGCCTGCCGCCGAGACCGAGGAAGCCTGGGTCATGATGCTTGAACCCGCCGGCACCGTGAATACCGGCCAGGTGCAGAGCGAACGCACCGTGACCGATCTGGAGAGACTGTGAAAACCGCTGTGATTCAATTCCCCGGCTCCAACTGTGACGCCGACGCCCTGCACGCGGCCCGGCTGCTGCTGGACCGCGACGCCGAGTTCGTGTGGCACACAGCCGCCGCGCTGCCTGAAGGCACCGAACTGGTGTTCCTGCCGGGCGGTTTTTCCTACGGCGACCACCTGCGCAGCGGCGCGATTGCTGCCCGCAGCCCGATCATGACCGCCATCAAGGAGCACGCTGACCGGGGCGGTTTCGTGCTGGGCGTGTGTAACGGCTTTCAGGTTCTGACCGAGTCCGGCCTGCTGCCCGGCGCCCTGTCACGCAACCGCGAGCTGCACTTTATGTGCAAGCCGGTGCACCTGCGCGTGGAGAACAACGCCACGGCCTTTACCGGCGCCTATACCAAGGGGCAGGTCATCGAGGTGCCTATCGCTCACGGTGAGGGCAATTATTACGCTGACGCCGCCACCATTGCCGAACTGGAGCAGCAGGGCCGCGTGGTCTTCCGCTACGCCGACAACCCCAACGGCAGCCTCAACGATATTGCCGGCATCGTCAGCGAGCGCGGCAACGTGCTGGGCATGATGCCCCACCCTGAACGTGCCGTGGAACTGCTGCTGGGCAGCGAGGACGGCCGTGGCCTGTTCGAGAGCCTGAAGGCCGCGAAGGTGGGCGCGTGAACACGCAGACCTTTGTGGCCGATGCGTTCGAGCAGGAGCTCAGCATGTTCCGCTCCGCACTCGACAGCGTGGCCGCAGAAGAGTTCGCCGCGCCGCGTCTGGGCCACAGTCCCGCGTGGCACGCCCTGCACATTGCCGAGTGGCTGCGGCTGTTTGCGCTGCAGGACTTCGGCGCCACCTACGCCCACCTGGGCTGGGAAGGCTCTCCCTGGACCGCCAGCCTGTGTGGGACACCCCTCGTGACCGAGCAAGCCGGCAAGACCGCCATTCTGGCAGAGCTGGACCGGGTCGGCGCTGAAGTCGTAGCCCAGATCCGCAGCCTGCACGACGAGCAGCTGATCGACATGCTGCGTGCGCCAGCCGCTCCCACTGGCGAGCGCCAGCGCCTGGCTGGCCTGGGCATGCAGCTGCGGCACACCGCGTACCACCGCGGGCAACTCAAACTTTCCCTGAAGGACAGCGCATGACCACTCCATCCACCCAGAGTTTGCGTGACCGGGCCGGTACCTTCGGCCTGACGGTTGAAGAATTCGATCTGCTCGTCTCGGGCATCGGGCGCGAGCCTAATGCCCTGGAGGCCGCCATCGTGGGCGCCATGTGGTCGGAGCACTGCGGCTACAAGAACAGCCGCCCGCTGTTCAGCGCCTTCCCCACCACCGGGCCGCAGGTGCTTCAGGGCCCTGGTGAGAACGCTGGCGTCGTGGACATTGGCGACGGCTGGGGCGTGGCCTTCAAGATGGAAAGCCACAACCACCCCTCGGCGGTCGAGCCGGTGCAGGGCGCGGCGACCGGCGTGGGCGGCATCCTGCGCGACATCTTCGCCATGGGCGCGCGCCCGTTTGCGGTGCTCGACAGCCTGCGCTTCGGCAACCCCGACAGCCCACGCACGCGCTTTCTGGTCAACGGCGTGGTGGAGGGCATCAGCCACTACGGCAACGCGATCGGCGTGCCCACCGTGGGCGGCGAGGTGACCTTTCACCCCAGCTACCAGGAAAACCCGCTGGTCAACGTGATGGCCCTGGGGCTGCTGCGCCACGAGGACCTCGCCAAGGGCACCATGGGTGAGGTTGGCAACCGCATCATCTACGTGGGGTCCAAGACCGGCCGCGACGGACTCGGCGGCGCCGTGTTCGCGTCCGCCGACCTGAGCGACGCCTCGCAGGCTGACCGCCCCGCGGTGCAGGTGGGCGACCCGTTCATGGAGAAACTGCTGCTGGAAGCTACCCTGGAAGCCATTCAGGCGGGTGTGGTGGCGGGCGTGCAGGACATGGGCGCCGCCGGGCTGGTCTCCAGCACCTGCGAGATGGCCTACCGCGCCGGGCTGGGCATCACCATGAACCTGGATCTGGTGCCCACCCGTGAGACCGGCATGGTCCCCATGGAACTGTGCCTGTCCGAGTCGCAGGAGCGCATGATCCTGGTACCGGTGCCCGGCAAGGAACAGGAGCTCAATGACCTGCTGGCCAAGTGGGAGCTGGACGTGGTGGAGATCGGTGAGGTCGAAGGCCACGACCGCTACCGCCTGACCTGGCAGGGCGAAGTGGTCTGCGACCTGCCGGTGGCCCTGCTGAACGAGGCGCCCAAGTACACCCGCGAGGGTGTGGAGTCTCCGGAAATCCGTGCGGCCCGCGAGCGTGACCTGAGCGGCGTGCCGGTGCCCGGCGACCTGGGTGCGGTGCTGGTCGAACTGCTGTCTCATCCCACGATTGCCAGCAAGCGTCCCATTTTCGAGCGTTACGACCATCAGGTCATGACCAACACCGTGGTGGTGCCGGGCGCCGCCGACGCCGCCGTGATGCGCGTGAAGGACTCGGGCATGGGCGTGGCCGCGACCAGCGACTGCAACCCGCGTTTCGTGCAGCTTGACCCCTACACCGGGGCGGCGGCCGCTGTCGCTGAGGCTGCGCGCAACCTCGCCTGCGTGGGCGCGACCCCACTGGCAATTACCGACAACCTGAACTTCGGCAACCCGCACCGCCCGGAGGTGTACTACCAGCTGCAGCAGGCGGTGCAGGGCATTGCTGACGCCTGCCGCGCGCTGAACACCCCGGTGACCGGCGGCAACGTCAGTCTCTACAACCAGTACGTGGAAGAGGGCCGCACGGTCGCCATTCATCCCACCCCGACCATCGGCATGGTGGGCGTGCTGCCGGACGTGAACGTGCGCGCCACCATGGACCTGAAGGGCGAGGGTCACACGCTGTACCTGCTGGGTGAGCACGCCAGTCACATCGGCGCGTCGCAGTACCTCGAAAGCGTGCATGGACTGGAAGCCGGTCAGGTGCCCGCGCTGGACCTGGAGCTGGAAAAGCGCGTCATCGAAGGCACTCTGGCCCTGATCCGCGCTGGCCTGACCACCACCGCACATGACACCGCCGAAGGTGGCCTCGCCGTGGCCCTGGCCGAGATGGCCATTGCCGGCCGGACGGGCCTGAGCGTGACCCTGGACGGCGAGGCCCGCGCCGACGCGCTGCTGTTTGGCGAGGCCAACGGCCGCATTCTGGTCGCCGTGCAGGACGAGGCCGGTACCGAAGCGCTGCTGCGTGAGAAGGACGTCCCGTTTGTGCGTTTGGGTACGACGGGAGGAACTAGCGTCACCATTGCAGTACCCGGACAGCACATACACTTGAGCGTGAACCTTCAGACCCTGACCCAGGCGTTCGAGACTCCGCTGCGGGAGATTCTCGGGTGATTTTCGACCCCGTAACCGACAAGCCGCAGGAGGAGTGCGGGGTCTTCGGCCTGTACTCCCCTGTGCCCAACGACCTGGCCTGGCTGACCTACCTGGGCATGTTCGCCCTGCAGCACCGCGGCCAGGAAGCGGCCGGCATGTGCGTGTCGGACGGCGACAAGTTTCATGTAGAAAAGGACCTGGGGCTGGTCACGCAGGTCTTCGACGAGCGCCGGCTGGACAGCGTGCGGCTGCCCAACGCGCGCGTCAGCATCGGGCACGTGCGCTACAGCACCACCGGTTCGAATCTGCGCTTCAACTCGCAGCCGCTGACCACCCGCACCAACAAGGGCATCCTGGGGCTGGCGCACAACGGCAACTTCGTGAACGCTCTGGAAGTGCGCACCGAAATGCTGCACGAAGGCGCACTGTTTGCCACCACCAATGACTCGGAGGTCATGCTCAACCTGATCGCCCGCGAAAGCCAGATGGATCTGGTCGCTGCCACGGCGGCGGCCATGAAGCGTCTGCGCGGCGGCTACGCGTGTGTACTGATGAGCCGCACCGGGCTGATCGGCTTCCGCGATCCGCACGGCGTGCGTCCGCTGGTCATTGGCCAGCGAGAGGACGGAGCCTGGGCCCTGGCGTCCGAGCCCTGCGCGCTGTACGCCGTGGGGGCCCGGCTGATCCGGGACGTGCAGCCTGGAGAACTGGTGTACTTCGACCGCGACGGCCTCCACAGCCTGATGGTCGAGCCCCGGCAGCCCACACCCTGCTCGTTCGAGTGGATCTACTTCGCGCGCAGTGACAGCAAGATCGACGGAGTGGATACCCATGAGAGCCGCATCCGCATGGGCATGCAGCTGGCCCGCGAGAAACCAGTGGACGCCGACGTGGTGGTCCCGGTGCCGGACAGCGGCATGGGCGCAGCTATCGGCTATGCCCGCGAAAGTGGCATTCCGTTCGATTACGGGCTGTACAAGAACCCCTACGCCGGACGCACCTTTATTGCGCCCAGCCAGGAGGCCCGCGAGCTGAAGGTCAAGATGAAGCTCTCCCCCACCAGTGCAGTACGTGGAAAGCGCGTGGTCCTGATCGACGACTCCATCGTGCGGGGCACCACCAGCCGGCAGATCGTGAACCTGCTGCGTGAAGCCGGCGCCACCGAGGTGCATTTCCGGGTCAGCAGCCCGCCCATCACGCACCCGTGCTTCTACGGCATCGACACGGCCGCCCGCAAGGAACTGGTGGCCAGCACCCACAGCGTCGAGGAAATCCGCGAGCTGATCGGGGCAGATACGCTGGCCTTCATCAGTGAACCCGGTCTGCGTCAGGCCATTGGCGGTCAGGGTATGTGCGGCGCCTGCTTCACCGGGCATTACCCTGCCGGCACGCCCCTGCTGAACGACGTCGATAAGCTGGCGCTTGAAGTTTGATGGTCTTCTGACTGCCGAAACCCAAGCGTCTGTCGTCAGACATCACAGCCTCATCTCCACACAGAAGCCAGGCCCCTGTTCCCCGAAAACGGAAGAGGGCCTGGCTTCTCTAAAGAACGCACAAGCTCCCGCTAACGCTCCTGAGCATGGTCCCCTCAATACTGGGCAAACGCCAGACCCTGTCATGCGGCACAGAGCTGATGAGGTGGCGAAGGAGCCAATCATGAAAGCAAAGATGTCCGACCTGATGATCATCCTGGGATACGCCTCTATTGCCTACAGCGCCTACCGTTACTTCACAAGCACTGATCCCGACGAAAAGCGTAACGCGCTGTTTGTGGGTCAGTGGGCACCCACCTTCTTTATCCTGAGCGTCGGGGCAGAGAACCGCGAATTCCGTAACCAGAACACCCTGGCCATTGACGCCGACGCCGGAAAGCACTGAATTGACGACCTGAGAGGCGCTGCTGTCAACGCGCCTGGAGCCGGTCGCTCGAAAGTCCGTAGCTGACCAGACACCGAAATGGCGTTGACAGAGACGCAGTTCCACCTCACAGCCAGCCGCCCCAATCTCGGGGCGGCTGGCTTCCTGAAGCGGCAGCCTGGTCTTGCTCTGCGCAAAGGCTCTTGCTGCCGAGTGCAGCCAGGATCAAGCTGTCAGCATGCCTCCTCTCCGATCACAGATTCAGCCCGGTATGACCGTGGACCTCGTTCAGAAGCAGGACCAAGCCACAGGCAGGCTGACACGTGGCGTCGTGGCACAGTTGCTGACACGTTCGCCTTCGCATCCTCACGGCATCAAGGTGCGTCTCACCAGCGGGCAGGTCGGTCGGGTGCAGGCAGTCATCACCCCGGAATAACAGGACCAGCAGTCAGAGCTCTCTGGCACACGCGTGTAGGTTCAATAGGCGCTTTAGGTGTCTTTTCTCTCATGGATACACGGCCCCCAAACGCGTACGTCCCGGTCTGCCTTCCTGAAGTGACGTGGACTTTACCGGGGTGCTTCCGGAATTGTGCCGGGTGCCAGGGTGACCTGCAGCGTCTGTGTCTGTCCGGCGCGGCTGATGGTCAGGGTGACGCGCTCACCCGCCCGGCGGGTAAAGAGGTACTCCCGCAGGTCAGCCGCCGACTCGATTGCCTGCCCGTTCACGGCGGTGATGACATCCCCGCCCAGGAAAACGTCGCCGACAGGTGTCCGGATGCGTGTGGTGCCGCCGCGCAGACCAGCCTGCGCGGCAGGGCTGTTGGGCGTGACCTGTGAAATGAGGGCGCCTGCGCGGGGCAGGGTGTATTGCTGCCGGGCCTGTTCGGTCAGGTCAGTCAGGTCGAACGGTGCAAGGGCCACACCAATCACCGGTCCCACAATGGTCTGTCCGGCCTGCATGCGAGACAGCAGACCAGCGGCGATGTTGATAGGAATGGCAAAGCCGACGCCAGCGCTCTGGCCCATCCCAGTGGCAGCACCCGCCGGAGACAGGATGGTGGTGTTTACGCCGATGACACGTCCGGCGGAGTCAAGCAGTGGCCCGCCAGAATTGCCCGGATTGATAGCGGCGTCCGTCTGAATGGCGCTCTGGGAAATACTGCGGACGCCGGTAGGAATGGTGCGTTCGGTGGCGGACACAATGCCAGTCGTGGCACTGAACTGCAGGCCAAACGGAGCGCCCAGGGCAATGGTGGTCTGACCGATCCGCAGAGTGCTGCTGTCGCCAAGCGGGAGAGGCCGGATCAGGTTGGCCGGCACACCCTGCACCTGAATCAGCGCAAGATCATAGTCAGGCGCCGTACCCACGATGCGGGCGGTGAAGGTCTGCCGGCTGTCACGCAGGGTCACGGACAGCCGGGTAGCGCCTTCCACCACGTGATAGTTCGTAAGGGCAAAGCCCTGCGTGTCCACGAAAAACCCGCTGCCGCTGGACTGGTTGTCCTGGCTGCGGGGATCGGCAAACAGCGGGCTGGAGAACGTCCCCTGCACCTGGCTGGGTGTGGTGGCCTCGATGTACAACACGCTGCCCAGCGCACGCTCGATCACGTTTACGGTGGCCCGCTCGGCGGCAGGCAGGGTTGAGGGCGGCGCGGTAGGTGTGGTCGGCGCCGGAGTGGTCTGGGCAGCACAAAGGGGTGAGGCGAAGGCAAGAAACACCGTCAGAGCAAAGGCTTTGCGCACGGAAGGAACCTCCTGGTGCCCTCTGGTCGCCGGGCCACCGCCCGCATTCTGTTCAGGGTTCTGTTTTTCGATCTTTGAAAACGCTGAATGCGGCTTAGGAAAGAAGTCCAGGTCTCTATTGCCCGCACCACGCGGCGTTCCTTAGCGCGGCCTGCAAGGGAGCCGGAAGTAGGAGTCAGCCACCCGGGGGCTCTGCCCACACACGCAGCAGCGCCACGACTTCAGCTGGGGAGGCCACGCGGTACTCAGCTGCCGTCTGGCCTTCCCCAACCTTGACGGTGACTCCGCCGCGCTCACGCAACGCAGCGAAGGCTTCCTCGTCTGTCACGTCGTCCCCCAGAAACACCGGCAGGTGCCCGGGGAACTGTGCAGCCAGCCTCAGCGCCGCCCGGCCCTTGCCGTGCCCCGATGGCCGGAACTCACGCACTTTCTTCCCGGCGATCACTTCCCATCCTGGGGGCACAGGCACGCTGGACAGCGCGGTTTCGACCGCAGGCTGATCAGGCTCAGGCACCTCGCGGTAATGCACGGCGAGTGTCCAGCCCTTTTCTTCATGCCGCACGCCGGGCGCGTCTGGCAGCGCCGCCTTGATGATCTGCAGTGCCGCCGTGTCCGGCGGATGCAGCTCCTGATCAGGCCATTCCATGCCGTGCAGGCCAACCACCATCAGCTCCGGCACATTCAGGAAGGCGGCGGCCTCTGCGACCCGGCGGCCAGTGACGACCGCTGCCCGGTGGTGACCAGCGGCCAGCAGGGCCTTCAGGGCTTCAGGCGCACCGGGTTCCGGGACGGCGTCCTCCGGCCGGGTCACGATAGGAGCCAGCGTGCCGTCGTAGTCGCAGATCACCAGCAGCGGACGTTCGCGCAGGTTGAGCAGGGGGTCAGCGATGTTCACTGATCTGCAATCTCCTTCACAAAATCCTCTGCCCAGGTCCGCAGGTCGCTGGCATGCAGCCGCGACCGCAGCCGCTGCAGCCGCGCTTTCTTCTCCTCCAGCGGCATGTTCAGGGCCATCTGCAGGGCTTCGGCCAGCCCACCGGGGCTATAGGGGTTGACCTGCACCGCCTCCTTCATCTCGTCTGCGGCACCCGCGAAGCGTGAGAGGATCAGTGCGCCGTCGCGGGAACACGCCGTAAATTCCTTGGCCACCAGGTTCAGGCCGTCCCGGAGCGGTGTCACCAGCATCACGTCCGCTGCACGGTAATGGGCCACCAGTTCCTCGCGGGACACACCCCGGTAGATGTACTGAATGGGAGACCAGCCCGAGTGCGTGTGTTTACCGTTGATGCGGCCGACCAGCCCCTCGACCCGCGCCCGCAGCTGCCGGTAGGAATCCACCTGCTCGCGGCTGGGCACCGCGATCTGGATCAGGGTGATCCTGCCGCGCGCGTCCGGGTGGCGGTCCAGGTAGGCGTCGAAAGCCTCCAGCCGCTCGGGGATCCCTTTGGTGTAGTCCAGACGGTCCACACCCAGCAGAATCAGGGTCTGCAACGTGCGGCGAATACGGTCAGCCTCGTCCTCCACATCGGGCCGGCTGGCCAGATCCTCGAACACGTCCACTTCAATGCCGATGGGACGCGCCACTACACGTGACGTGCGGCCCTGCCAGTGCACCACGCCCTCATCGGTGTCCGCGTCCAGCGCCCGGCGGCACGCCGCCTGGAAGTAGCGCACATAGTCTGTGGTGTGCATGCCGATCAGGTCCGCTCCCAGCATGCCGTCGAGCAGTTCTCGGTCCCACGGCAGCGTGCGGAACACCTCGGTAGACGGCCACGGTATATGCCAGAAAAATCCTATGGGGGCGTCCGGGAGCATCTCGCGGATCATGCGTGGCACGAGTGCCAGCTGGTAGTCATGCACCCAGATGGTGTCTCCGTTGCGGTAGGCGGCCACAGCTGCCTCCGCAAAGCGGCGGTTGACCGTCACATAAGTCTGCCAGGCGACCACGTCGTACCGGGTCCGCTCGATGAAGTAGTGACTCATGGGCCACAGGGCGCGGTTGGAAAATCCGTGGTAGAAGTCGCGCACTTCCGCCTCACTCAGGCGCAGGCGCTGCAGCCGGTACCGCGGGTTGTCCTGCGGCAGCTGCACCTCCCTGACGTCCGGGTGCGCTTCGCCCCAGGCGATCCAGGTACCGCCGGTGTGCTGCAGGGCCGGGTCCAGTGCAGCCGTCAGTCCCCCGATAGAGGGCACCCAGTCCAGTCCACCATCATCCCGGGACCGCGGCGCATATGGTTCCCGGTTAGAGACGACAATCAATGCCATGCGGTCTGCCGGGTGGCGCCGGCCCCGCTCCTGCCGCCGGTGATGCATTTCTTTTCAAACATCGTCATGCAGGTTTCCTCCCTGAGGTGTGCAGTCTCGTCATGCCTGCAGTTGGCTGACACAGTAGGCCGCGCACGCCTCTGACGCCTGATAGTTCCCTTGACCTTCCGGTAACGTGCCCAGGTCAGGGCGGCGCAGATGAGCTTTGGCAGGCAACACACCAGGTAGACGCCGAATTCATCTGGCCAAGAGTTCGCGGCGCAGGGCCACCACAATGGCTACGTCATACCAGGCTGGCATGATCAGCCGCAGAAAAAAGCCATGCCGGGACATCAGAGTCTGCCCGCTCCACGCCCGGGGCCAACAGGTTTCTTTGTCGCTACAGACGCGCAGGTCAGGGCGTCTGACTGTCAGCCGGGAGTGGTGACTTGCCCAGCAGCCCCCTGCTCCACAACACCTGTGTTGCTGGCCCAGGCATCCACATCAGGAGCACGACCATCACGCCATAGAACGGCAGATGGTTGATCAGTTCGGTCGTGTCGAAGACCGTCAGAGTAAGGTTGAAAAACACCCATGCCAGCGCGCTGATCTCGCGCGTGAAAATGTTGAAGACCAGGAAAAGCCCAATCAGCAGCTCCGTGCCTCCTGCTCCGGCAAGAAACAGACTGTCTGGTAAGGGGATGCCCACCTGCGAAACAAAATTCAGGGGGTACTGCTGGATGAACGCTGTGGCCAGCGGCGCATTGGCCAGTTTTTCCGTTAAAGCCACCACGATCAGACTGAGGCCGGTTCCGATCCGCAGTGCATTGACCGCCTGATTCATCATTCCAGGAGAGGGCATGGACTTCGGCAGCAGGACACGGTCTACCGACACGGGGCCACGGCCTGCCAGAAAGAAGAAGGCCGCAATGCCCAGGTAATGCAGGTTCTCCAGCATGGGCTGGATGCCCAGCAATACCAGGCCTATAAGCCAGAGCGCCGCAAGGACCACAGCAGCGATCCGCGTGAACAACCCGTAGAAGAGGGCGAGGGCAATGCTGATCTGAAGAAGGCCCAGCACGCTGGGAGGCAGATTGTTGTTAGGTGAGAACAGCTGAGTCTGCATGCCATTGATCAGCAAAGGAACAGCAACATGAACAGCGAGGAGGAGGGGAAGCAGGCCATACAGCATACTCAGCGGGCCCTCCTTGGCTCCGAAAGCAGCCGGCCCAGGCAGAAATCCCCGTCCTCCACGACGCGATTGCAGCCACGCGGCTCCCAGTGTGGTCAGGATCACCAGAGCTGTGACGATCAGCGGGAGGGGTTGAAGAAAAGACGCCCAGCTCGGCAGGTATGCTTTGGCATCCACAAACCATGACTTGTGGGCAGCTGCGGTAGAGACTACGGAGAGCATCACCAGGAAAAACATCAGGAACAGCCGGCTGATCATCACTTCTCTCCTGGGAAACAGCGCGCGATCGATATGGTCACAAAGAGCGTGTCAGGCTACGAGCTCTTAGGCCACTCCGACGGAAGGAACAGGCATGGACTGTGCGCTCTGTTGCACCTGCATAATTTCTTTGGAGAGCTACAGAGTGATATGCAGTGCACCCGTAATTGGATGACTGCCTGCATCAATGATTTAGATCTTTTTAAGATTCTGAGAAATCCCCAGTACTGCCGAGCTGTTCTGCCAAGGGGCGGCAAGCTGTCGGCTCAAAGCGGCGGCTCAAGCAAAGCTGCCCATAGCCCCTTGAAAGGAACCTTGAAGCTGACAGCGTCACAAGTGCCCGGCCCTTGCTGTCCTGATCAGGGCCGGGCTCAGGGAAACCTGTGATGCCTTATATCTCAGCCAGGAGACCACGTCCATGAAGGACATCAGGTGTACACGAGGCACCGGAACGACGCACTGCGATGTTCTTCTGGGTGAGACGGTTCAGATCGAAGACAACATCACCGGCTACAAGAGCGGTCTACGCGTCCGTCGTGCACTCGGCCTCCCCTTTCTGGGCTCACCCTGCAATGCCCGGTCCCGGGGTCCAGCGTATGCGTAGAGGGCTGTCTCTTCAGTGCCGGGAGGCGCCTCTGGGCATACTCAGACCTAATCCGGTCAGGAAGCCGCCGATGGTCGTCAGGGCAGCCATCAGCAGGATCTGCTGATTGGGATTGGCGCCCTCATTGCTTTTGTTGGCATAGGCCACTGCATGCAGCTGATTGATATCGATGACGTTCTTGCCCAGAAAGACCAGGCCCACGATAAGCACAATCAGGCCGATCAGCAGCAGCAGGCGGGACAGAACTCTCATGCACGCATCGTAAGCGCTGGTCGTTTGCCCGGGGGTTTATGGTTCCCTTACCAGCTCAGGCCACGGGTATAGGTCGGAATGCGGTACACCCCCGTGGTGGCGGTGACAGTCAGGTCGGTTCCCTGCGGCCCACCAAAGCACAGATTGCTCACGGTTTCCGGAACCAGCACCCGGCCCAGTTCCTGACCTTCTGGCGTCAGCACATGCACCCCGTCGCCGGCACTGCTCCAGATGCGGCCCTGCTCGTCAATACGCAGTCCGTCGGTCTTGCCGGGACTGACCGAGAACCACTCGCGCTCGTAGGTGGCGGCCTGACCCTGAATGCGGTAGGCGTGTGTCTTGCCCTCTCCGGTGTCGGCCAGCAGCAGGCGTTCGGCGCCCACAAAAGCCAGCCCGTTGGGCTTGACCCGGTCGCGGATAGGAGCGCTGAGGGTGCCGTCCACGTCCAGGCGGTAGACGTAGTTGCCGGGCTGCTCCTTCTCGCCGCCGTAGCCTTCCTCGGGCTTATCGATGCCGTAGGTGGGGTCGGTAAACCACAGGCTGCCGTCGGGATGCAGCGCCACGTCGTTGGGACTGTTCAGCCGGCGACCCTCGAAGCGGTCGGCCAGGGTGGTCCAGGAACCGTCGTCTTCCTGGCGCACCAGGGCACGGAGTCCGTGGGAGCAGGCGATCAGGCGGCCCTGGGCGTCCAGGCAATGGCCGTTCTGATGGTGGCTGGGGGTCATTTCGCCGTGCAGTTCGCCGCTGTCGGTGTAGGCCCAGGTGCGGTTCTGGCGCACGTCGCTGAAAATCACGGCGCGGCGCGACGGCACATAAGCAGGTCCCTCCGTCCAGGTGAAGCCGGTCGCCAGGCGGATCAGGCTGGCGTCCGGGGGAAACAGGGTCAGGAAGTCCGGGTGCACGGCACGCAACGTCATGCGCCTCATGCTGCCTGCTGCATGAACGGTGGGGGTGAGGGTTGTCTTCATGGCGGACCAGCGAGAACTAAACGTGCGAGGGGACACGCCTCACGAATCCTCCGCTCTGGGTGGCTTACGGTGCGCCCAGGAGGTGCACCATGCCGGAAGCCTGGTCCAAAAAGGATGAGCGGCAATACCAGCACATCAAGCAGAGCGAACTGGAGCGTGGAGAGTCCGAAGAGCGCGCCGAGGAGATCGCTGCACGCACTGTGAACAAACAGCGCCGCGAGGAAGGGCGCACGCCCAAGAAGCGCACGCAGGGCACTGGCAACCCGAACGCCGCCCTGTCCGAGCTGACCCGGGACGAGCTGTACAACCGCGCCCGCGAGAAAGACCTGAGGGGCCGCGGACGTATGACCAAGGACGAGCTGATCCGCGCCCTGTCCTGAGCCGCAGGACTGCTGACCCGCAACCCTGCGGGTTACGCTCCCAGATACACCCGTTATAGGGTGGCCGGTCACGTGCGCTGTGACGGTCAGCAGTATGCTGGGGGGCGTTATGACGCAGTCTCAGACCATCATGTCCGGCGGGAACGCGGCCTTTATTGAAGGGCTGTACGAGGCCTACCTGCAGGACCCGCAAAGTGTGGATGCCCAGTGGCGCACCTACTTCGAAGAGCTGCGCGGTGGTGCCCAGGAAACGGTGCACTCGGCCGTGCAGCAGGCTTTCTATAACCTGGGCACCCAGCGCAGAGGCGCAGCTGTGGTTCCGGCCCCCAGGGGCGTCAGCGGCGCGGCGCAGGCTGCCGGCGCGCTGATCACCGCCTACCGGGTGTACGGGCACATCAGTGCACGCACCAACCCGCTGAAGATGCGTGGCCTGCCGGTGGTGCCCGAACTGACCCCCGAGTACTACGGTCTGTCACAGGCGGATCTCAACGAGCATGTACACGACGGAGTATTCAATGCGCCGCTGCGTGACGTCATCCAGCAGCTGCAGGACACGTACTGCGGATCCATCGGCTTTGAGTACAGCTACCTGCCTGCCAACGAGCGTGCGTGGTTCCAGGAGCGCGTCGAGGCCAACCGCGGCCGCCCCAGCTACTCCGCCGAAGAGCGCCGCCGCATCATGGTCAAGCTGAACGCCGCTGAGGGCCTGGAGCTGTACCTGAAAAACCGTTACCCCGGTGTCAAGCGCTTTGGTCTGGAAGGCGGCGAGTCGTTTATTCCCCTGATGGACCGCATCATTCAGGAAGCCGGGCGCCTGGGCGTCAAGGAAACGGTCGTGGGCATGGCGCACCGCGGCCGCCTCAATACGCTGGTCAACATCTTCGGCAAGCCCTCGGGAGTGCTGTTCGACGAGTTCGACGGCAAGAAGAAGATCAGCGACGATCCGGACGTCGCCGGTGACGTGAAGTATCACATGGGCTACTCCAGTGACGTGCGCACGCCCGGCGGGCCTATGCACATGGCGCTGGCCTTCAACCCCAGCCACCTTGAAATCGTGTCTCCGGTGGTTCACGGCAGTGTGCGCGCCCGCCAGGACCGCCGCCAGGACACCGAGCGCCGTCAGGTGCTGCCGATCACCATCCACGGGGACGCAGCTGTCAGCGGCCAGGGCGTGGTCATGGAGACGCTGAACCTTTCACGTCTGCGCGGCTTTGCAACCGGTGGAGCCATCCGCATCGTGATCAACAATCAGGTCGGCTTTACCATCAGCGACCCCCGTGACACCCGCAGCAGCCGCTACTGCACCGACGTCGCCAAGATCGGCAACGCGCCGGTACTGCACGTCAACGGTGATGACCCCGAGGCCGTGACCTTCTGCGGTGACCTGGCGCTGGCCTACCGCCAGGAATTCGGCAAGGACATCTTTATCGACCTGATCTGCTTCCGCCGCAACGGCCATAACGAAGGCGACGAGCCGCGCATGACCCAGCCGATCATGTACCGCGAGATCGACAAGCATCCCGGTACGCGGGCACTGTACGCCGCGCAGCTGGAGCGCGAGGGCATCCTGAAACCCGGTGAGGGTGAGGAACTTGTGCTGCGCTTCCGCGACCAGCTCGACCGCGGCGAAACTGTGGTCGAGGAGATGGAAAACCTCGAACAGAGTGCCCTGAAAGTCGACTGGGACATGTACGACAACGTCAAGTGGGACGACGAGGTCAGCACTGCGGTACCCAGGGAGAAGCTGCAGGAGCTGGGCCTGAAACTGACCCAGGTGCCCGAGGGCTTCAAGGTTCACCGCACCATCGAGCGCACCGTGCTCAAGCCCCGCGAGGCAATGGCACGCGGTGAGCAGCCGCTGGACTGGGGCATGGGCGAGATGCTGGCCTACGCCACGCTGCTCGACGAGGGCTTCGGCGTGCGGCTGGTCGGTCAGGACTCCGGGCGGGGAACGTTTGTACACCGTCATGCCGTGCTGCACGACCAGGACGCCCATGATCCCATGAACGAGGAATACATGGCCCTGGCGCACCTGCGCGAAGGCCAGGGCCGCGTGGAGGTTATCGACTCCACGCTCTCTGAAGAGGCCGTGATGGCCTTTGAATATGGCTACAGCACCTCCGAGCCCAAGGCGCTGGTGGCCTGGGAAGCGCAGTTCGGTGACTTCGCCAACGGCGCTCAGGCGGTGATCGACCAGTTCCTGGCCGCCGGCGAGAGCAAGTGGCAGCGCCTGAGCGGCCTGACCCTGCTGCTGCCGCACGGCTACGAGGGCGCGGGCCCCGAGCACTCCAGCGCCCGTCTGGAGCGTTACCTGCAGCTGTGCGCGCAGAAGAACATGCAGGTCGTGGTGCCCAGCAGCTCGGCTCAGATCTTCCATCTGCTGCGCCGTCAGGTGCTGCGCCCCTACCGCAAGCCGCTGATCGTGATGACCCCCAAGAACCTGCTGCGCAACAAGCGCGCCATGAGCCCGCTGACTGATCTGGCCGAGGGCCGCTTTCACGAGGTCATCGGCGACGCCGAGGTCACCCGCGCCCGGCGCGTGGTCATCAGCAGCGGCAAGCTGCACTGGGATCTGGTGGAGGCCCGCGACACCGACGCAGAAGGCTACGCCGGTACCGCGCTGATCCGCCTGGAGCAGCTCTACCCCTTCCCGGGGCAGCAGTTGCGCGCTGAGCTGGCCAAGCATCCCGGCGCCCAGGTGATCTGGGCCCAGGAAGAGCCCGAGAACCAGGGAGCCTGGCTGATGATCTGGGAGGACCTGGAAAAATCCCTGCAGGAAGGCCAGAAGCTGGGCTGGGCTACCCGCCCGCGCAGTGCCAGCACCGCCGCCGGCTACACCAGCGTGCACCTCAAGGAGCAGGCCGCTGTCATCAGCGCCGCACTCGGCGAGAAAATCACTCCTCTGGAGGAAGCCAAGTCGGCGCCCAACGCGGGTGTCCAGAGCTAAGCTCCGCGCACCAGAGCGTTCCAGTCACAGAAGCAGAACCCAGCTGGTGAGACATGTGTCTCACCAGCTGTCTGCACTTTTTGCCCGGCACACGGCGCAGACGGCAAAACCACTGGCCGTCCCTGCGTGAGTTGCGCCCTGCGCGGGGTATAACAGAAGGCGTTATGGCGGACATCAAGGTTCCAGTTTTTTCCGAGTCGGTAAGCGAGGGTACGCTGCTGACATGGCACAAGAAACCCGGCGACGCGATCAAGCGCGGCGAGGTTCTCGCCGAGATTGAGACCGACAAGGTCGTGCTGGAAGTGACCGCGCTGCAAGACGGTGTGCTGACCAGTATCGCCAAGAACGAGGGCGACACGGTCCTCAGCGAGGAATTGCTGGGCACGGTCGGTGAAGCCGGAAGCGCACCTGCCCCAGCAGCGGCCCAGTCGGCTGATCCGGCCAGCGGCGCAGTGGTGGGCCAGGCCAGCGCCGGTGGCACCGCCACCACCCCCGACACCACGGATCTGGGCAACGAGGCGACGCGACGCGACGACCTGTCTCCTGCCGTGCGCAAGATTGTCGCGGAAAGCGGGTTGAACCCCGCGCAGATTCCCGCAACCGGTCCCAGGGGCAACATCACCAAGGAAGACGCCGTCGTTGCGGCCCAGGGCGGCCTGACGTACCAGGGCCCCCAGAGCGCCGCGCAGCCCGCGAGCATGCAGGCGTCTGCTCCGGCAGCCCAGGCCCCCGCGCAGGCCCAGCCCGCTGTGGCTGTCCCCGGCGGCCCCCGTCCCGAGCAGCGCGTTCCCATGACGCGCATCCGCCAGCGCATCAGCGAGCGCCTCAAGGACGTGCAGAACACGGCCGCGATTCTCACGACCTTCAACGAAGTCAACATGAAGCCGTCGATGGACCTTCGCAAGAAGTACCAGGACCAGTTCGTTGCCAAACACGGCACCAAGCTGGGCTTCATGAGCCTGTTCGTGCGCGCTGCCACCGAGGCCCTCAAGGCCTTCCCGGTGGTCAATGCCAGCGTTGAGGGCAAGGACATCATCTACCACGGCTACTACGACATCGGCATTGCCGTGGCCTCTGACCGTGGTCTGGTGGTGCCTATCCTGCGTGACACCGACCAGATGAGCCTGGCGGGGATCGAGAAGGAAATCGCCGGATTTGCCGCCAAAGCCAAGAGCGGCAAGCTGACCATGGAAGACATGAGCGGCGGGACCTTCAGCATTACCAACGGCGGGACCTTCGGCAGCATGATGAGCACCCCCATCATCAACGCGCCGCAAAGTGCGATTCTGGGCATGCACAACATCATCGAGCGCCCGATTGCCCAGAACGGGCAGGTCGTGATCGCGCCCATGATGTACATCGCCCTGAGCTATGACCACCGCATCATTGACGGCAAGGAAGCGGTGCAGTTCCTCGCCATGGTCAAGAATCTGCTGGAAGACCCGGCCCGCATGCTCCTGGAACTCTGAGCAGCACATCATGACAGGAGGCGGCCCCAACTCAATGGGGCCGCCTCTTTCCTGTTCCAGGCTGTCACAGCTCACGTAGCGTGAGGGGCAGGAGCAGGCTGGACGCCCCTAAAATGCCCCTGTGACGGCTCCCCTTTCCACCCCCGCTCCCCGGTTGACGCGGACGGTCACGTCCGGTGGAGCGCGAATATACACGCTGACGGTCCGGGCTTTCGAAGGCCTCAGCGTGAACGTGTTCGTGGTGGTGCGGGGCAGCCCGGCGCAGCCGGACTACGTGGCTCTGGTGGATACAGGCAGCGGTCTGAGCATCAGCACCGAAGGCCTGACGGGCCTGGCTGCCATCCGGGACACCTGGGGTGAGGCCTGCTCCTGGCGGACCCTTGACCGTATCGTGGTCACTCACGCTCACCCCGACCATGCTGGAGGTCTGCCGTTCGTACGAACCCTGACGGACGCGCCGGTTGCCGCCCACGTACGTGGCGTGCCGGTCCTGCAGGACCCGGAAGGCTACCGCGACAGCATGCGTCCGCGCCTGGAGGCTTACCGCACCTGGCTGGGGGTGCCAGCAGACAGCCCTTATGGTGTCCGGCTGGGGAACCGCACCCGCAACCTGATGCTGCCTTCGGGGGTGCCGGTCCATACGGCTCTGGAAGACGGCGATGTGCTGGACGGCATCTTTCAGGTGGTGTACACCCCGGGCCACGAAGGCAGCCAGATCTGCCTGCAACTTGATGACATGCTGCTCAGCGCCGATCATCTGCTGCCGCGCAACTCGCCACCGCTGCTTCCGGCCTGGGTGCATCCGGGCGGTGGCCTGCAGGCCTATCTGGAGTCGCTGGACAGGACCGAGGCGTTGACCGGTGTGCGTCTGGCCCTGGGGGGACATGACGAGCCCATGCCAGACTGGCGCGGCCGGATTCAGGCACTCCGGGAACGGTATGCCGAGAAGCTGCAGGCCGTCGTCAACGCGGCAGATACTCCCAGCAGCGTCCTGGAGCTCACTGAGCGCGTCAGCCGCATGAACACCCGGCAGGCCCTGCTGCTGCTGGACCAGACCGGCGCTCTGGCGGAGTTCCTGGCGGCGGAGGGTCAGGTACAGGAAACGCGCGGAGAGGCCGGGGAAGCCCTGTTTCAGCGAACCTGAAAGGGGGACGCTAGGCTGCGTCCGTGACTTCTTTGCCTGAATACCTCCAGATCGGCGGCCAGCAACTGGAGTTCAGCTGGCACGGACCGCCGCCTTCGCAGGCGCCGACGCTGGTGTTTTTGCATGAAGGCCTGGGGAGTGTGAAGCTCTGGCGCGACTTTCCGCAGGCTTTGGCGCAGGCCACCGGCTGCGGGGCCCTGGTCTACAGCCGGGCCGGGTATGGAAACAGCAGCGCTGTCCCGCTGCCACGCCCGGTCACCTACCTGCATCACGAGGCGCAGGAGGTTCTGCCTCAGGTGCTGGCACAGTGTGAAGTGCGGGAGTTTGTGCTGGTGGGCCACTCGGACGGCGGCAGTATCGCCCTGATCTACGCAGGCAGCGTCGCCCACCCGGGCCTGCTTGGCGTCATCACCGAAGCGGCCCATGTTTTCGTGGAAGACGTCACCGTGCGCGGCGTGCAGGCAGCCCGCGAGGCTTACCTGTCGGGTGATCTGCGCGCCCGGCTGGCCCGGCATCATGCGCAGGTGGACGTTGCTTTCAGCGGCTGGAACGACACCTGGCTTTCTCCGAGCTTCCGCGACTGGAATCTGGAAAAATTTCTGCCGGGCATCCAGGTGCCTCTCCTGGTCCTGCAGGGGGAGGATGACGAGTACGGCACCCCAAAGCAGGTCCAGGCCATCGTGTCGCAGGTCTCCGGTCCGGCCGAGGGTCACCTGCTGCCCGGCTGCGGCCATACTCCGCACCGTGAGGCGCGCGAAGCCGTGCTCCATGCAATGACGGCATTTATGCAGCAACTCGTGCCGGGGTCTTGAAGCACCCCAGCCGTCAGGGGTCAGAAAGATTGGTCGCTCTATGCTGCGGCCCATGAGCATCGGGCAGGAACAGGGCCTACACGGACGGCTGGGAACCTTCACCGCCGGACACGACATAAGCGCCACCTGGGACGGCGAACGGCTCACAGGGAGACTGGGCAGTTTCACGGCCGGACATGACCTGGCGGTGTGGTTTGGGGACGGAGTGCTGGAGGGCCGGGTCGGCAGCTTCACCCAGGGCTTCGACCTGCGGGTCGGCCTGAGTGCCACACAGCTGCATCTGCACCTGGGCGGCTTTGTAGACGGCGTGGACGCCGAACTCAGCTTTGACACGGAGGGAGCCAGCGGGCGTTACGGGACCTTTACTGCCGGTCATGACGTCAGCCTGCGCCACTTCGCCGGCGAGGTGCGCGGACGCATCGGCGGTTACACGCGGGGAGTGGACTTCCGCATGGACCTGGGCAATGTTCCCCTCCCGCTGGCTGTCGTGGTCGTGCTGGCCGCCTATCACGCCTGGCCAACCCTGTAAGTCAAAGGGAACAGTCAGCAGTGGGCTGACTGTTCCTTCGCTGGAGATGATCTGGCCCCATAGAGGCACCCTTTGCACTCAGGCAATCAGCGCCCGGACAAGCACGACCAGGCCCAGCCCGATCAGCGCAATCAGGGCGCCCAGACTGACATTTCGGTCCCGCCCCCAGTTGGTGACGACCACCACCAGGGCGGCCACGGCCGGAACAGCCATCATGAACCACACGCCGAGATCGGCGCCGTCAGGAAGCAGCAGGCTCAGCAGCAGCACCGGCAATGCCAGCCAGAATGCCGCCGGGTATAACCAGGCGGGCAATACACGGGTTTCATGGTGTTCTGCGTTCATGCCTGCCCCCAATATTTGTACAACAGCTGCGCGGCGGTAAAGACCAGCAGCACCGAGAAAAACAACTTGAGTTCCCGGTCTGGAATACGTTTCTGCAGTCCTGCGCCCGCACGTGCGCCGATCAGGACCCCCAACGCGACCCCGCAGGCCAGCCGGGCGTCAAGCAGTCCCCCGGCCTGATAGATCAGGGCGTTGGCAACGGCGGTCAAACCCATGATGAACGTGCTGGTGGCAATCGCCTGACGGATCGGCAGGCCGCCCAGCAGGTTCATGACCGGCACCTGCACGGTGCCGCCACCGATGCCCAGCAGGCCGCTCATCACGCCGGCAAAGGTCATGGCGGGCGGCACCAGACGGCTGGGTTCGCGCTCGACTTCCACGCGCTTGAGACCGCGCACCAGGCTATAGGCGGAGTACAGCAGCAGCACGGCAAACACGGTAGCCACGGCCCGCGCCGGCAGCACCAGCCCCAGCACGCTGCCGATGGTGCCACCCACGATGGTGTAGGGGCTGAGCAGGTACCCGGTTCTGGCCCGCACCAGGCCCTGCTGCAGGTAGGCCGCCGCACCCGACAGGCCCACCGCCAGCACGCTGAACTGGCTGATCGCCACAGCCTGCGCGATGGTGATGGGGTATCCCAGCTGCGGCAGAATAAATTCCAGTGCCGGCACGACCACCACGCCGCCACCCAGCCCCAGAATGGCTCCCAGCACGCCGGCCAGCAGGCCAATAGCCACCGTTGCCAGTGTCAGGATCAAAACGCCACCACCTGCCCGTCGGTCCGTGACCCGCTGCCACCGGTCAGGGCGTCCATGTTCAACTGCGCCGGTGAGCGGCCCGAGCCGTTGAGACCGTGTACTTCGCCGCGGTCCCACACCAGGGCAAACAGGTCACCGCCGAGGCCGTTGCTGGTGGGCTCCACCACGGTCAGGGCGGCGGTGGCGATGGCGGCGTCCACAGCATTGCCGCCCTCGCGGAGAATAAACAGCCCCGCCTGCGCAGCGAGCGGTTGACTGGTGGCGACCATGCCCTGACGGGCAAGGACCGGCTGGCGGGGGATTGAGGTCTGCATGTTGCTGCACGCAGTCTACGCACTGCCTGAGGACAGAAGGTGTTCCCGATGAAGGCACGGCCAACCTGCTACCGCCGGTCTGAAGGCTCCTTTCCGCCCTTCTTGGCTTGTTTATGCCGGTACATGCGCTGGTCAGCCTCCTCGAACACCTGACCGGCACTGCGGCCACCCCCGGCATGCGCCATTCCCACACTAAGCCCCGAAGTTGGGAACCCGCCGGCCCGCAGGGTCTCTTCTGCAGTCTGCAACTGTGAGACCAGGGCAGCGTCCGCTCCAGGCGGCGCGATCAGCGCAAACTCGTCCCCGCCCAGACGGTAGGCGGTGATGTGCTCGCTTTCCATGTCCTGCAACAGCCGGGCGAAGACGCGCAGCAGATCGTCACCCCGGGCGTGCCCCTGGGTGTCGTTGAGGGTTTTCAGGCCGTCCAGGTCCATCAGCACCAGCAAAAAGGGATGATCCTCCAGCGTGCCCACTGCCTGCCCGAAGGCATGGCGGTTGTGCAGCCCGGTCAAGGTGTCGGTCCCGGCCAGATGCAGCGCACGCCGCAGTTGAACAATATGGGAGATGTTGTCTCTCATCAGCAGCCGAAGCTGATCTGCCAGGGCAAAAGCCAGCAGCAAGCCGTCCAGGGTGCCGCCCAGCAGGGTCAGCAGTTCCGTATTGCGCACCGGGTCCGGCATCAAACCGACATTGGCCGGCAGGATCATGGTGGCTGGGACCATCAGCGCCAGCAATCCAAACACAAAAAAACGTGCCGAGTAGAAGCCCTGGCGCCAGCTTGCCACTCCGCATACCAAAGCCAGCACCAGCCACAGCGAGACCACACCGGTCGCCAGAATGTGCGTGTACGGCAGCAGCAGAAAACTGGAGGGCAGCAGCGCCAGCGGCAGCCACAGGTTCACCCGGCTCAGGCGGCCCAGCAGGGGCAGCCGCTGGTCGAGCTTCAGAAAATGCAGGTAGAACAGCGTGTTCAGCACTGGCAGCAGAAAAAAGCCCACGTAATGCCAGCGCAGATCATAGAACCCGAACACATCTGCCGGGACATGAAAAGTAAAGGCCCATGCCACGCAGTAGGTCAGTGCGTAGGCCGCGTAGTAGAAAAAGCTGCGGTTGTGCGTGCCCGCAAAAATAAACAGGTTGTAGCAGCTCAGCGCCAGCAGCGCCCCGAAGGCAACCAGCGTCAGCAGGTTGTCCAGATTGACCTGCTGACGGTAACGGTCCTGCGGTTCAAAGCTGAAATTCGGCTGGGAAGCAAAATACGGGCTCCGGATCTGCGCAACCACCCAGGTCCGCTCACCTGGGCGCAGGGTCAGGTCCAGGCCGTAGTGCAGCATATAGGCGTGCTTCGCGCGGTAGCCAGTCTGAAAAGTCTGCACTGGCTGTCCGGGGCGGTAGACCCGCACATCCACATGCTCCATCAGGCTGCCATAAGGGTTAAACACCCAGGCGCTGTCGGAAGTCAGGTTGCGGACCTGGGCAACCAGCCAGTAGCTCCCCCCTGTGAATTTTACCTTCTCGACGGGCGTCTGGCGGTCCCGCCACGCTGGAATGTCGCGGAAGGAAAGGGGAAACTGGTGGTCACGGGCCGTGAAAAGCTGGAATCCGGCCTGCACAGCCGGAGGGCTGGTCCTTGATGACTGGGCTGCAGCCGGTGACCACAACGCTCCAAACGTCACGGCAACAACGATCAGGAAGGCCAGCACCTAGCCAGTCCAGACCGGAGCAAAGCCCCCCGGTCTTTTCTGCACGTACTTCGCCCACTGTGTCACCCGGCTGCCTGCCCTCCCTTTCCAAGCTCGACTTGAAAAAGTATGGGCAACGCTCCGATACAAGAATATGACTCAAAACAGACAATGGTTAGATTGAGATGCGGCGGCTTTCCGTAAGGGTGGCGAATGGAGGCCAATAACAAACAGGCTGGTTTTCCTGACAGATGAGGAAAACCAGCCTGCTGAAAGACAGTTGTCAGGACCAGCTGGCGGACATTTCCGTCCGCCAGCCAGAGAAGAATTACTCGACAGTCACACTCTTGGCCAGGTTGCGTGGTTTATCCACGTCCTTGCCCAGGGCCGACGCCGTGAAGTACGCCAGCAGCTGCATGGCGATGGCGTTCACGATCGGGCTGACCATCTCGTGGGCACGCGGCACGTAGATCACGTCGTCAGCGTGCTGGGCGTTCTCGGTGTCGCCGTCACTCAGGATGGCGATGACCTTGCCAGCACGGGCACGAACTTCCTGGACGTTGCTGATGGTCTTCTCCAGCAGGCGGCTCTCGGTGGCCACGACGACGACCGGCAGGTTTGCGTCGATCAGGGCGATGGGGCCGTGCTTCATCTCGCCGGCTGCGTAAGCCTCGGCGTGGATGTAGCTGATTTCCTTGAGCTTCAGCGCACCCTCGTAGGCGGTGGGCGAGTTCACGCCGCGCCCCAGGAACAGGTAGTCGCGGGCCTGGTGGTACTTCTCGGCCACCTGCTTGATCCGCTCGACACGCTCGGGCTGCAGGGCTTCTTCTACCAGGCGGGGCAGTTCGCGGGCCGCGTGCAGCAGTTCAGCGCCTTCCTTTTCGCTCAGGGTGCCGCGGGCGCGGCCCAGCCACAGTGCCAGCATCAGGAAGGCGCTGACCATGGAGGTGTAGGCCTTGGTGCTGGCCACGCCGATTTCCGGGCCGGCATGGATGTACAGGGTGTCGTCCAGCTCGCGCGTCATGGAGCTGCCCTTGGCGTTGATGACGCCCAGCGTCCGGGCGCCGCCCTTCTTGGCTTCACGCAGCGCCTCGAGGGTATCGATCGTCTCGCCGCTTTGCGACACCACAATGGCCAGGGTCTCGGGGCTGACCAGGGGGTCGCGGTAGCGGTACTCGCTGGCCACGTCCACCTCGACCGGAATGCGCGCGAGCTGCTCGATCAGGTACTCGCCCACCAGACCGGCGTAGTAGGCCGTGCCGCAGGCAATGATGGAAATCCGTTTGAAGCTGCCCGGATCAAGGTTGATGTCCAGGTTCACCTCACCGGTTTCGTCGTGCAGGCGGCCGATCAGGGTGTTGGTCAGGGCCTGGGGCTGCTCGTAGATCTCCTTGAGCATGTAGGTGTCGTAGCCGCCCTTCTCGGCCGCTTCGGCGTCCCATTCCACGCGCTCGATCTCGCGCTTGAGCTCGTTGCCCTGCAGGTCGGTCACGCGGAAGCCGTCATCGTTCAGCACGACCATGTCGCCGTCGTGCAGGAAGACCATGTTGCGGGTGTAGGCCAGCAGGGCCGGCACGTCGCTGGCCAGGAACATCTCGCCCTCGCCCACGCCCATCACCAGCGGGCTGACTGTCCGGGCTGCGACGATCTCACGGTGGTCCACGTGCGTGACGACGATGCCGTAGGCGCCGCGCACCTGCGAGAGGGCCGTGCGCACCGCGCCTTCCAGGTCGCCCTGGTAGGCTTCCTCGATCAGGTGAGCCAGGACCTCGCTGTCGGTCTCACTTTTAAAGGCATGGCCGCGGGCAATCAGCCCTTCTTTGAGGCTCAGGTAATTCTCGATGATGCCGTTATGGACGATAACGATGCGGCCGTCCTCGGTGGCGTGCGGGTGCGAGTTGGTGTCGTTGGGCAGGCCGTGGGTGGCCCAGCGGGTGTGGCCGATGCCCAGCGTGCCGGCCAGCGGCGTGGATTCCAGTTCAGTGCTGAGGTTGGCCAGTTTGCCAGCCTTTTTACGCACCGTGATGCACGCTCCGTCGCCGATGGCCACGCCCGCACTGTCGTAACCGCGATATTCCAGCTTGGAGAGACCCGAGATCAGTACGTCCTGCGCCTGCTTGGGACCGATGTATCCGACAATTCCGCACATAGTTGCTCCTGCGAGGCAGGGCCTGCCATCAGGACGCCTGTGCGCCACGTGACCGCATGCCACTGCCTCTGATCCCGACAACATAAGCCGCGGGATCCGGTGTCTGATCTGATTTTTTTCACTGCGCGGCCTTATGTTTACGTTGCCGTAAGGGTTATCGCCGCGCTTCACTTACCGGAGTAAGTCGGGTAGGCCCGTGAGTAAGGGGCCTGGAGGCATCCGCAGAAACATCGCCGACCTCCACCTCGTATCCTGTCTGCGCCAGTAAATGCAGCTGACAGGCCTTGCGCTGCCCTGTTTCGTGTGAACCCGACACCAAAGGTTCACCGGGCAGCATAGCATCTGCCCGGAGCCTCAGGTGAGTATTTAGCTCAAAGGGAGACGGTTGTGCGTTCCTCGGCAGCCTGCAGGGCCTGAAGCACATCGTCAATCAGGTCCTGGGGGTCCTCGATGCCCACCGAGAGGCGCACCAGTCCAGGTGTAACGCCCTGGCGGGCCAGCGTTTCTTCGCCCAACAGCTGATGGGTGGTGCTGGCCGGGTGGCACGACAGGCTTTCCACGTCGCCCAAGCTGACGGCCTGAGTAAAAAGCTTCAGGGCGTTCAGGAACCGGAAGGCAGCGTCCTGTGAACCCAAATCCAGGCTGACCAGCCCCCCGTAGGCCTTCATCTGCCGGCCGGCCAGCTCATGGCCCGGGTGTGTGGGCAATCCCGGGTAGTGAACCGCCTGTATCCCTGGGTGGCCCAGCAGCGCAGTCGCCAGGGCCTGCGCGCCAGAGCAGTGGGCTTCCATCCGCAGCGGCAGGGTTTTCAGGCCTCGCAGCAGCAGGTAAGCCTCAAAGGGTGCCAACACCGAGCCCACATGGCGGAGCCCATGCAGACGCAGTTCAGCCACCAGTTCGGCTCCCGCAGCGACCACCCCGGCCACCACGTCACCGTGTCCGCTGATGTACTTGGTGGCCGAGTGCATCACGAGGTCCGCGCCGTGCTCCAGCGGCCGGGTCAGGTAGGGCGTGGAAAAGGTGTTGTCCACGACCACCAGGGCTCCGGCAGCGTGGGCAATGTCGCTGGCTGCCTGCAGGTCCACCACGCGGAGAGTGGGGTTGGTGGGGGTTTCCAGCCAGACCAGACGGGTGCGGCTGTTCATTACGTCCCGCAGTTCGTCCAGATCACGCACGTCGTGCACCCTGACGTCAAAGCGGCCGAGAATGTCGCGCAGCAGTCCCTCGGTGCCGCCGTACAGCGGCCCCATGAAGGCGACCTCGTCCCCCGCCTTGAGGAAGGTCAGGGCAATGGCGCTCGCTGCCCCCATGCCACTGCCGAAGGCCACGGCGTCTCCGGCTTCTTCCAGGCTGGCGACCTTCTCCTCGAAGGCACGCACAGTGGGGTTGCTCAGACGAGAGTAGAAATAACCACTTTCCTCGCCAGCAAACAGGCGGGCGCCACGCTCGGCACTGCCGTAGCCGAAGGTAGAGGTGGCATAGATAGGCACGGCGTGCGCCCCCGTGACAGGATCAAGGCCGTGGCCAGCATGCACCGCCCGGGTACGGAACCCGAACTCCTTGGATTGTTGAGCCATACCTGACTGTACTGTCTAGACGAGCGCTCCGGCCAGCGAATCTGAACGCCCTGAAAAGACGGGTCGCATGCCTTTCCCATAAGGGCTGCGTTAGGATTGGCGCACTGCCCCTTTACGGGGCTGCACGGAGACTGCACATGCCCACGTACCTGTACAAGAACATCGAAACCGGCGAGATCTACGAGCTGATCCAAAGTATGCGCGACGCCCCTTACACCCGTCACCCCGAAACCGACGTGGCCATCAAACGGATCCTGGCCCGCCCCGGCATTGCTTTCAAAGGCAGCGGCTTTTATGTCAACGACTCCCGCCCCAAGGATGAGGGCAGCAAAGGCAGCGAGTGAAAGCAGCGCGCGCCCTGGCATTGGCGGCGCTTCTGACAGCAGCGGCCACGGGCGCGTATGTCACTGGCCGTGTCACGGCGCAAAAGGCCCTCGTCACGAATGACGAAATCAATACGGTCGAGGTCACCCAGAAGGCCCTGCAGGCGGTTGTCCGGGTGGATGTCCGCCTGCGCAAGGACGCTTTGCAGCCCGGGGACGACCCCAACGAGACCGGCAGCGGGTTTTTCTACAAGAAGGACCTGATCGTCACCAACTACCACGTCATTCAGTACCAGGAGTCGATCAGCGTGGTCCTCTACAACGGCCGACGGGTCCCGGCGCGGATCGAGGGCGTGGACCGCGATATCGATATCGCCGTGCTGCGGGTCAGCGGCGTCACGGCACCCAAAACCCTGGCCTTCGGTCAGAGCGCCCGGCTGATCCCGGGGCAGAAGCTCATCACTATCGGCACGCCCCTGAAGATCCAGAACTTCGTGAGCACAGGAGTGTTCAGCGTGCTCGCCAGCGCGCGTGACGTGCCGCGCGGTGACAATCTGGCGCAGGAGGTCGGGCAGTACCTGATCACCACCGCCAGCATCCAGCAGGGCAACAGCGGCGGGCCTATCCTGGATTCCCGCGGCGCGGTCGTGGGTGTGGCCGACGCGAATGCCGCCCCCAACGCCGTGGTGCCGGGCGTGATCGGCATTGCACTGCCGGGTGACCTGGTCAAACAGAGCCTGGATGATCTGGAAAAGATCGGGGTTCCGCAGCGCGGCACGCTGGGCGTCACCCTGGTGGATCTGGATACCCTGGACCCGGCGCTGCGCAACCTTGCCGGCCTGAGCAGCAGCGAAGGCGCCCTGGTGGACGAGGTCCCGGCCGGCACGGCAGGCGCACGTGCGGGCCTGCGCGGCTCGCTGCGCAACAGCCGCGGGCAGCTGCTTTCACCCCTGGGCGACATCATCGTGGCGGTCAACGGGCAGCGGGTCCAGAGTTCTTTCGACGTGGTGCGGCTGGTGGCCGCCAAGCGCCCGGGACAGACCATCACGCTGCGGGTGTGGCGAAACAAGAAGGCTGTGGACGTGAAGGTCACGCTGCTCAAACGCACGCTGCAGTAGGCACCTTCCCCTGGACGGGGTTCCTGATCAGGTCTTCATGTCGGAGCAGCGCTATGCTCTGAGCTGTCATGTACGTCGTGGTGGAAGGCCCCATCGGGGTAGGAAAAACAAGCCTGGCCGGGCGGCTCGCCGCGCGCTATGGCGCCGAACTCAACCTGGAAATCGTCGAGGAAAACCCCTTCCTGGCGCGCTTCTATGAGCAGCCGGACGCGTACTCGTTCCAGGTACAGGTCTTCTTTCTGCTCTCACGCTTCAAGCAGCTCTCGGCCCTTTCACAGCCGGGACTGTTCAGCGGGAACGTGGTCAGCGACTACCTGTTCGACAAGGACTTCATCTTTGCGGCCATGAACCTCAAAGACGCTGAATTCCACCTGTACGAGGACCTCTACGCGCACCTCTCGCCGCGCCTGCCCACCCCTGATCTGGTGATCTACCTGCGGGCCGACACCGACGAGCTGCTGCGCCGCATCGCCCGGCGCGGGCGGCCGTTCGAGCGCGATATGCAGGCCAGTTATCTGGCCGAACTGACCAGCCGCTACGACGAGTACTTCCGCACTTACCGCCATCCGCTGCTGACCATCGAGGCCGGCCAGTACGACTTCGTGGGCTGCGCCGAGGATGAACAGGTCATCCTGGAGCGCATTCACGACGCCCTGCAGCCTAAAACAGCCGCCGACTGATCCGCCCTTCGCTGCTTTCTGCTTCTCGCGCCTGCCCGGGGCCTGCCGGCGCATCCACGCAAGGTGGTCTGATATGTACCTCGCCATTTCCGGCAACATCGGCAGCGGCAAAAGCACCCTGACGCGCATGCTCAGCGACCGCTACGGGCTGCGGCCGGTGTACGAGCCCTACGCGGACAATCCCTACCTGGAAGATTTCTACCGGGATATGCGGCGGTACTCGTTTCATTCGCAGGTGTACTTTCTGTCCCGGCGGCTCGAACAGCACCTGAACACGGTGACGGGCGCCCGCTACGTGATCCAGGACCGCACGGTGTTTGAAGACGCCAACATCTTCGCGCGCAACCTGTTCGAATCCGGCCAGATGGAACAGCGCGACTGGGACACCTACCGCGGCCTGTACGAGGGTGTGCTGCCGGCGCTGAGGGTCCCGGACCTGCTGATCCATATTGACGCGTCGCTGCCCACCCTGAAAAAACGCATCGCGCAGCGTGGGCGTGCCTACGAACAGGACATCCCTGACGCGTATCTCGGCGGCCTGAACCGCCTGTACGACGCCTGGGTCAGCACCTTTGACGCCTGTCCGGTGGTGCGGGTCAACGGCGACGAGCTGGATTTCGTGGCCGATCCCGGCGCCTTCCAGTGGGTCTGCACCCGCATTCAGGCCCACGGTATCGGGCTGCCGCTGCTGCGCTGAAAGCAGCCTGCACGGCTGGTACTCTGCCGGACATGCGTCTGCACGATCTGGCCGCCGCTCTGAATGTCCCCACCACCAGCCTGCCGGACCTGCCGGTGGTCGGCGTGACCCACAATGCTGCCTGGGTGCAGCCCGGCTTTGCGTTCGTGGCGATCCGCGGCGCAAAGTTCGACGGCCACAGCTTTCTGCAGCAGGTCAGGGAAGCTGGCGCGGTCGCCGTTCTGGGCGAGGGTATGCCTGACGGTATGAACTCACCGCTGCCCTACCTGACAGTGCCCTCGGCCCGTGCGGCCCTGGCCGACGCGGCAGCAGCCCTGGCCGGGCATCCCAGCCGGGCGCTGAAGGTCGTGGGGGTCACCGGTACCGACGGCAAAACCACCACCAGCTGGCTGACCCGTCATCTGCTGCGCGAGGCTGGCCTGCAGACAGGGCTGCTGTCCACCGTGGGTTTCGAACTGCCTGACGGCGAACTGCGGCATTTTCCGGCCCACTTCACCACCCCTGAGGCCCCGCAGGTGCAACAGACCCTCCAGGACATGGTCGCCGCCGGCGCCAGCGCGGTGGTGCTGGAAGCCAGCAGTCACGCCCTGGCCCTGGACCGGGTACGCGGGGTGGACTGGGACGTGGCGGTATGGACGCACCTGACCAGCGAACATCTGGACTTTCACGGCACGGTGGAAAACTACTTCGCCGACAAGCGCCGGCTGGTCGAGCGCGCGCCGTTTGCGGTCCTGAACGCTGACGACCCCTGGACCGGGCAGCTGCGCGGGGTGGCGCCAGCCGAAACCACCTACAGCCTGGACGGCGCCGGGGCTGACTGGCAGGCCACGGACATCCAGGAACGGCTGACCGGCCTGCATTTCCAGGTTAACTCGCCGCTGGGCGCCTTCGACGCCGCCTTACCGATGATCGGGCGCTTCAACGTGGCCAATGCGCTGGCGGCCATGGCCGCCGCCGCACACCTTGGCGCTGACGCGGCGCAGCTGGCCGCAGGGCTGGCCAGTTTCCGGGGCGTGCCTGGGCGCATGGAACTGGTGCCCGCCGGCGGACAGGAGGTGCGGGTCATCGTGGATTTCGCGCACACGCCGCCCAGCCTGGAAAAAGCACTGAGCACCCTGCGGGCCACCACCACCGGGCGGCTGTGGGTGCTGATCGGCTCGGCCGGTGGTCCCCGTGACCCGGGCAAACGCGCCCCTCTGGGCGAGGTGGCCACCCGTCTGGCCGATCACGCCGTGTTTACCGAGGAAGACAGCCGCGACACGCCGCTGGAAGACATTTTGCGGGAGATGGAACGTGGCGCCCGGCAGGGGGGCCGCACCAACTTCATAAGCATCGGGGACCGGCGTGAGGCGATCAGGCATGTCATTCAGGCGGCGGGCAGTGGCGACACGGTGCTGCTGGCCGGCAAGGGTCCCGAAGACACCCTGGAGCGGCTGACCGGGACCCTGCCCTGGAATGAGGTGCAGGAGGCGCGTGAGGCGCTGGCCCTGCGCGCCACACCCTCTTCAGCGTGACAGGCTTTCCCTGCCGAAGAGGCTGCCGTACACCGCCCGCGCGTTGGGCGTAAAGGCCCCCTGCACCCAATAGGGCAGCCCCGGCGTGGCGTTGGTCACACGGAAGGCCCCGGATTCGCTGGTGGTCATTACGGCGGTCCAGCCGCGGCGCAGCTTCAGGTCGTAATACGAGTTCAGACCCGTGCACCGGCCCTGGATGGTCGAGGCGCGGTCGCTGTAGACCCACTGGGTGCGCCGCGTCGGCTCGGTGGGGTGGTCAGCCTGAAACAGCAGCGCGGCGCTGTTTTTCCCGGCCTGATAGACCAGCAGGCTCTCGGCAATATAGGTGCGCGGCTCGGAGGGCCGGGCCGTGACACCGGAACATACGTTCATGGGAGCCGTCGCGGGGCGGAACGACGCGGGAATGTCGATGCTGAACAGCCCCCCGCGCAGCGTGCTGAGCCCGACGATCCTGCCCTCGGTGAAATTGGCGAGCAGCACGCGCACGTCCTGTTCGCCCAGCTGCGCTTTGACCTGCGCCACGTTGCGGATCTGGCCCTCGATGGCTACGGCCCCTGCGCCGCCCCCGGCACCGAGCAACGCCAGCAGCCCCAGAGACCTGACCATTTTCCTTGCCGTCCACGACGTGTTCATGCCGTGACGCTATGGGCGCGGTTTCATGGGCCTGTCAGGCCAACATGCCTGGAGCGCACCCGGCTACCTGGCGGATGTTGCCGCCTGATCCCAGGCACGAGACTTCAGATCAGGGGCGCAAGCCTCAGGGCTCCTTCATTTGCCCTGATCCGCACACCCACGGCCCCCCAGCAGGATGAATTCATGAACGGCAAACACATTCAGAAGCTCGGCTTCGAAAAGCGGGCGATCAAACTTGCGCTGGACGCCGCCAATCTCCGTGAGGACGCAGGCGCCAAGCGCGGCGACATCCTCGAAGAACTTCAGGCGGTGCAGAACAACCCCACCGGTTACCTCAGCGGTGGCGTGTATGCCGATCTGGCGGCTGAACTTCATGAACAGCAGCAGGCCGGGGTTTCCCGCCAGAGCGCCGCGCTGCGCTCTACGCCTCTGCCCTACCGCGTCTGGGGTCAGGACCTGATCGACCCCGGTGCACACGACCAGATGGACGTTGCCATGCGCCTGCCGGTCAGCCGCGCGGGCGCCCTGATGCCCGACGCCCACGTGGGGTACGGTCTGCCCATCGGCGGCGTCCTGGCCACCGAGAACGCGGTTATTCCCTACGGCGTGGGCGTTGACATCGGCTGCAGCATGATGCTCAGCGTGCTTCCCATCGCGCCCGGGGCCCTGAGCACCGACGAGGCCCGCAGCCTGCTGATGAAACACACCCGCTTCGGTGCCGGCGTGGGCTTCGAGAAACGTGACCGTCAGGACCACGAGGTGCTGCACGAGAGCACCTGGAAGGACCAGCCGCTGCTGCGCCACCTGTACCCCAAGGCCGCCGAGCAGATCGGCACTTCAGGCAGCGGCAACCATTTCGTGGAGTTCGGCACCCTGAAACTGCGGGAAGCCGACCTGGGCATGGAGCCCGGCGAGTACCTGGCGGTGCTGTCACACAGCGGCAGCCGTGGCTTCGGTGCGCAGGTGGCGGGGCACTTCACGGCGCTGGCCCAGAAACTGCACCCCAACCTTGACCGCGCCGCGCAGAAGCTGGCCTGGCTGCCCATGGATACGCATGAGGGCGAGGCCTACTGGCAGGCCATGAATTTGGCCGGCCGCTACGCGCTGGCCAACCACGACCTGATTCACCGCCGGCTGGCCCACGCCCTGAATGTGCGTCCCACCGCGCAGGTCAGCAACAGCCACAACCTGGCCTGGAAGCAGATTCACCAGGGCCGCGAGCTGATTGTTCACCGCAAGGGAGCCACTCCTGCCGAGCGCGGCCGCCTGGGCCTGATTCCGGGCAGCATGGCCGATCCCGGCTTCGTGGTGCGCGGACGCGGCGAGGAAGCTGCGCTGAACAGCGCCAGCCACGGCGCCGGCCGGCAGCTGGGCCGCAAGGCCGCCGCCAACACCCTCGCGAAAAAGGACGTTCAGGGCTACCTGCGCGAGCGGGGCATCACCCTGATCGGCGGCGGCATCGATGAGGCTCCGCAGGCGTACAAACGCATTGAGGACGTGATTGCCCGTCAGAGTGACCTTGTGGACATCGTGGCGGAGTTCCAGCCCCGCGTGGTCCGGATGGATACCGGGAGCGAGGATATTTGAGGGCCCTGTCGACCTGCCCTGGCACAGTCCTCTGCGGCATCTTCCGGGAGCTGGGAAAGTCACCTGACTTAAGCACCATGTCGGCTTCAGCTTCCCAAGCGGTACATATCCGGTCTATGCCTGTGGAAGGCGAGTGACAACGTGACCGGAGCCCCATGAGGTCAACAGTGAGGTCAACTTGCGCCGCCAGGAACAATCGAAGCGTTCCTGGCGGCGCAAGTTGAACATCAGGTGCGACTTGAACACAAAGTTCAGGCCATTATTCCTCGTCTGACTCTGATTCCTGCGCGGCAACAGGCAGGGTGAAGTGAAAAGTGCTTCCTGCGCCGACTTTCGACTCGAGCCACAACCGCCCACCATGCCGCTCCACGATTCGCTTACACAATGCCAGCCCTACGCCGGTGCCTTTGTATTTTTCCCGGTTGTGAAGGCGCTGGAAGACTGTAAAGATCCGGTCGAAGTACTGACGGTCAATGCCGATTCCGTTGTCCTGGACCTGAAAGTGAAAGACCTGTCCTTCCTCGTGTCCCGAGATATGAACTGCCGGCACCATGCCCTCGCGCTGGAACTTGATGCCGTTGCTCACCAGATTCTGAAGCAGTTGCCGGATCTGCACCGGGTCTGCATAAACGCTGGGAAGGGAGTCCCACGACACCACTGCGCCGCTTTCACGGAGGTCTTCTGCGAGGTCACGGGTAATGTCTTCAAGGACCTGACTGGTATCCACCATGGCCAGCTGGTGATTTTCCGCACCGACGCGGGAAAAGGCCAGCAGATCCTGAATCAGGCTGCTCATGCGTCTGGCCGCGTCCACCGTGAAATGAATGTACCGGTCAGCCTTGGAGTCCAGCTGTCCCTGATAGCGCCGGGCCAGCAGTTCAGTAAAGCTGGTAATGGTGCGCAGAGGCTCCTGCAGGTCGTGTGAAGCGACATAAGCGAACTGCTCCAGGTCACGGTTCGAGCGCTCCAGTTCCTCGGTACGCTGGGCGAGTTGCGTCAGGCTGCGCGCGCCTTCGATGGCCAGGCCCAGACTGCGGACCACGCTTTCGAGCACCGCCTTATCAATATTGGTCCAGACGCGGCTGTCAAACAGGGCCACGGCAAAAACGCCGATGCGCTCGCCATTCACAATGACCGGCAGAACCGCGCTGGCTCCAAAATGCCTGGTCGCTTCGCCCAGGTTGTCGATACTGGTGTCGTAGACATCCAGGTAATGCGCCTGCCCCTGCGTCCACGCAGGAATGAAATTGCGGGTGGTGTCGTAGGGCAGTCCACCTTCCACAGCCTGCTGGAGCCCCGGACTGCCCCATTGCCCCACGATGGACCGGAGCCGCCACGTCTGCCCTTCAAGTTCGTAGTAGGCGGCGTGTCCATCGGGCAGCATAGACATCACCACTTCCTGAGCGCGGCGGATCAGTGCCACGACGTCACTCTTCAGGGTCAGGTCGCGGGTCAGGCTGGCAAAGGCCTCCAGAGCTCTGGTTCTTGCTTCCAGTTCAGCGTTCTGCACTGCCAGACGCACTGACTGATCAGCACGTTCCAGAGCCAGATTCAGGCTGCGTCCCACCGCCCTGACCAGAGCCTTGTCAGGCTCTGACCACGTGCGGGTGTCTTTCAGTCCCACGGACAGCAGGCCCACCACCTCGCCACCCAGCATCAGGGGATAGGCGGCAATAGAACCGAACTGTTCCGTTTCGCGCACCTGTTCGCGCTGCGCGTCCCAGGCATCAGCGAATTGCGCCTCTCTTGCCCGAAGCGTCTGTGCGATCAATGGCGTTTCGGATGGCAGCCCAGACGTAATCACCGCGAGCGTCTCCTGCGGCAGGTCCAAGGTCCACTCCCGGGCTTTCCACAGACCGTCGTCGAATTCATAGTAGGCCGCACTGACTCCGCTGAAGCGCGTCTGGATCACTGCCAGTGCCTGCCGGATCAGCACAGATGGCTCCGTCTGGGTGCCGACAGCTTCCGTATACGCCACGAAAGCGTCCAGGGACGCCGTCTGAGCCTCCAGCGCCTGCGTCCGCTGTTCGACCCGCTGCTCCAGCGTGGCGTTCAGGGTCCGCACTTCCTCTTCTGCCCGCTTCAGGTTCGTGATGTCCTTGACCACGCCCAGCATGTATTCCTTGTTGCCTTCCTGGTCCTGCAACGCTCGGGCGCGGGTCCAGATCCAGCGCTCCTGACCGTCGGCCCGGCGCACGCGGCACTCGATGTCCCAGGCCTCACCCTTTGCCACGGCACTCTGGAACTTCTGGTCCACGTAGTCCCGGTGTTCCGGCACGACATGATCCAGAAACGTCTCGTAAGTCCAGGTCGCGTGACCCTGGGGATAGCCGAAAATGGTGTCGTGCTGCAGCGACCGCCACGATGAGTGGTCCCGCAGGTCCAGTTCCCAGTCGCCCAGTTCGGCAGCTTCAAGCGCAAAGCGCAGGCGCGACTGGCTCTCGCTCAACGCACGCTCGGCCTCCATGCGCGCTGTGATGTCGCGGGACACGGCCAGCAACCGCTCTATCTTTCCGTTTGCAGTACGGAGGGGACTGACCGTGACTTCCCACCAGCGGGGCGTGCCCTTGAAGGTGCGTGCAAAGCCCTGGAATGATGCAGTCTTTCCCTGCCGGGCAGCGTCGAGCGCCGCCTCGACTTCTGCCCGGTTCTCCCCTTCCCAGAAGGTCGGCCAGAAGGCCAGCTCGCAGGCGCTGAAATCATCCACTTCCATGACATGCTGACCGCCGGCATTCATGCTGAGCAGCTGGGCTTCCATGTTGAGCACCTTGATGCAGTCAGAACTCTCGTCGATGACGTGCTGTAAGAAGGCCTGCTGTTCGCTCATTTCCGGAACCGAGAACCGGAAACGGTGAATGTCGGTCGCAGCCGTAATCCAGGCGCCCGCTGCGGCCGTCCCGGGCAGGGCGCGGGTATCCAGCTGAAACCAGCGGTACTGACCGTCATGGCCGCGCATGCGCAGTTCAGTCTGATGTTCCTGCACTCCATGCGGAGGCTGAAGCTGGTCCTGGTCCTCAGGGTGGACCAGATGCTCCAGGGAACGTCCAACCAGTGTGTCTTCCCCCAGGCCGCAATAAGACAGCAGGGCCGCGTTGATTGCCAGCACACGTCCCTGCTGGTCGGTGGTCCAGGTGGGGTGGGGCTGGGCCACAGCCAGAAGACGATCCGGCTCTCGCGGCCCACTGTCAGAAGCTGCTGGTGGGACGTGCATCTCTTTATGCTATCGGGTAGCGGGGCATCATGTGCATCGTGAAGAGACCCTAAGGCATAGAACGCGTGTGACGCGGAAGTTACTGGTGTCCTGCCAGGAACCTTTCGTCTTCTCCCAGGGCACGCAACAGTCCTTCCAGGCCTCCCGCATACCCATCATCCAGTCGCGCCCAGGAAGGCGGAAACGGCTGCGTGCGTGTCACGTCATTGGGCACCACCACCACCCGCATTCCAGCCGCGACCGCCGCCGTCGCTCCGTTCAGGCTGTCCTCGACGGCCACGCACTCCTCCGGACGCAGTCCGAGACGCGAGGCCGCCAGCAGATACAGCTCCGGATCTGGTTTGACGCGCGCCACATCGTCGCGGGTGGCCAGGATTTCGAAGTGATCCAGCAGGTCATGCTGGCCCATCCAGCGCGTGACCCACTGGCGGTCGCTGCTGGTGGCCAGGGCCAGGCGGTAACCAGCAGGCCGGACAGCGTCGAGCACCGCACGGACCCCAGGGCGCAGGTCCTGTTCGGAGATGTCGCTGACAATACGGCTGTGCAGGTCGGCATGGACCTGCTGGCGGTCGGCCCGGACGTGTTCCGGCAACCCGGCCCAGGGATCAAAGGCGTCCCAGGTTCCCACCCCACGTTGCCAGTCGCGCAGATGCAGCTCGCAGCCATGCTGCTGATACAGCTGCTGCCAGTGCACAAACTCCCGGGTCTCGGTATCCAGGATGGTGCCGTCGAAGTCAAAAATCAGCGCTTTGAGAGCCGGAGCCATAGCTGCGAGTGTAGGCGGCGCACGTCCGCCCGGCCACTTGAGCTGGGCTTGACTTAAGGTGGATGTCAGCGTCACACGGAGCCGCTAGGCTGCGGGGTATGGCCGAGTGGGTACAGAATCTGATGGACAGCATGGGGTATCTGGGGATCCTGTTGCTGATGGTAATCGAGAACGTATTTCCCCCTATTCCAAGCGAATTGATCATGCCCTCGGCCGGCTTTGCCGCGTCGCGCGGCGATATGAATCTGGCCCTGGTGGTGCTGATGGGCACACTGGGCAGCGTGCTGGGCACCCTGCCTCTGTACTACCTGGGCCGGGCGTTCGGGGAAGAGCGGCTGGTCGCCTGGGCCGACAAATACGGCAAGTGGCTCACACTGAGCGGCAAGGACATCCGCAAGGCTGACGACTGGTTTGACCGCCACGGGACCAAAGCGGTGCTGTTCGGACGTATGGTGCCGGGCATCCGCAGCCTGCTGAGCCTGCCGGCCGGCATGAGTGAGATGCCGCTGCCCAAGTTCCTGATCTACAGTGCCATCGGCTCGGCAATGTGGGCGTCGGTGCTGGCAGGAGCCGGCTACATGCTGGGCGAGAACTACGACAAGGTCGAGCATTACGTGGCGCCGGTCAGCAAAATCGTTCTGGGAGTGCTGATCGTCGCGGCGGCTGTGTGGTTCATGCGCCGCAAGCGTTCTCAGAGCGCGGGCAGCTGAGCACAGAAGGCCCACAGTTGCAGGGAGAGGCCATTTCGCCTCTCCCCTTTCTGTACCCATTTTCTGTGCTTCCACCATCCCCGGCAGGTCCGCGCTGCATTCCGGCCTATGGGTCAGGAATCGCCCGCAACTCCTCTGGCACCCCGCTTCCTGCCCTTGAAGCCATGCATCCCGCTTCAATGTTCGATATGTACGTGTGGCAACCGCCGGTCGAGCCAGCCGGGCAGCCACCAGTTCCAGCGCCCGGCGAGCTTCAGGAAAGCCGGCACCAGCACCAGCCGGACCAGCGTGGCGTCCAGCAGCACGGCGGTGGCCAGCCCCAGTCCGATGCTTTTGCTGGCCACCACCCGGCCGACCGTGAAGGCCGAAAATACGATGAACATGATCACGGCGGCGCTGGTAATAATCCGTGCAGTGCGGCCCACCGCCAGCACGACCGCCTCATCATTGGAGGCGCCGCGCAGGTGCTCTTCCTGCACGCGGGACAGCAGAAAAATCTCGTAGTCCATGCTCAGGCCGAACATCACCGCAAACAGCAGCAGCGGCAGGCTGGAGTCCAACACACCAACATCGTTGGGAATGCCCAGCAGCCCCGCCATCACTCCGTTCTGAACGACCATCGTGACCACGCCATAGGCCGCACCTACCGTCAGCGCGTTCATGATGATGCTTTTCAGGGGAATCAGGAGGCTGCGAAATGCCACCATCAGCAGCAGGAAGGTCCCCACGAATACCGTGATCACTGCAACCGGCATGGCGCCGGTGATGGCGTGGCTGAAGTCCCGCTCGCCGATAGGCGCGCCACCCATCAGATAGGGAAAGCGGGCCGCGTCCAGCGCCTCACGCAGCCGGGCCTCGAAGGGTTCAATCTGATCGGCACGCAGGTACTGCTCGGGAATAACAGTCACGCGCAGCAGCTCACGGTCGCGGCTGAATGACCGCTGGTTCAGGGCCGTCACCGCGCCCAGGCTCTGAAGGCCACTGCTGGCACCCGCCGCGCCCCCCAGATCTTCAGGCTGTAGGAACGGGCTGATCACGGCCCGTACACCCGGCACCTCCCGCAGGGTCTGCACGGTGTCGCGGAAGGCTTCGCGCTCTGCTGGACCATACCGCTGTCCCTGCAGGTCCAGCACCACCTCGAACTGACTGAGCAGTCCCCCGGCACCCAGGTCGCGCACGTCGGCCAGCGCATCTCGGCTTTCTACACCCGGCGTCAGCCCCCAGGCCCCCGCGTAGCCGGTTCGCATGTTCAGAGCCGGAAGGGCCAGCACCAGCAGGAAAGCCGTGCTGAGCACCACCGCCAGCACAGGACGGGCCGTAACCCGCCGCGCAAAGGCAGTCCAGGCCTGGGACGCAGCCGGACTCTGGCCCCAGGGAAAGCGGATGATGCGGGGACTGTTGACGCGCTCGCCCAGCAGGGCCAGGAGCGCTGGCAGCGCCGTCAGGCTGGCCACCACAGTAAGCAGCACAACCAGCACCCCGCCCAGGCCCATGCTGCGGACAAACGCGATGGGCGGCAGGATCAGTGCAGCCATGGCGATAGCAACAGTCAGGCCGCTGAAAGCGACGCTGCGCCCGGCGCTCAGCATGGTGCGGGCGGCAGCGGCGCGGGAGTCGTGATCCCTGGCCAGTTCCTCCCGGAAGCGGTTGACCATCAACAGCGCGTAGTCGATTCCGGCGCCCAGACCCAGCATGGTGATGATGCTCTGCGCAAAGGTGCTGACCTCGGTCACACGCGTCAGGCCCCACACGCCGGCCATGGCCACCGTGATGCTCAGCAGCCCCACAATCAGCGGCAGGCCGGTGGCCACCAGCGCTCCAAAGACGATCAGCAGGACCAGTGCGGTCAGCGGAAGGGCGGCAAATTCGCTGCGTTTGGTGTCTTCCTCGGCATAGAGCGTAAAGTCGTCGGCTATGGCCTGCCCGCCCGTCACCTGGATACGCAGCGCCGGCGAATTGACCCGGGCTGCGTAGGCGCGCAGCCGCGCGACGGTTTCGCTGGCCCCTTCGTCCACGGGAATCTGGACCAGGGTCAGGGCTCGCTCTCCACGCTCATCGGTGGTGGGCACCGCACCGCCTGCGTCGGCCCGCACCACCCTCGACACGCCTTCGATGTCATCCAGGCCATCGGCGAAGCGGTCGTACGCAGCCTGTCCCGCCGGCGTGGTCAGCGGCGGCACAGAGTGGGTCACCAGCAGCGCGGTGTTGTTGTCCTTCTCTCCGAAGCGCTCGCGCAGCAGCCGCGTGACGCGGGCGCTCTCTGTGTTCTGTAATTCACCGGGATTGGCACTCAGCGCGCCGGGGGCACGGGCCGCGAGCGGTGCACACAACGCGACGATCAGCACCCACACCAGCAGCACGCTCCAGGGGTGCCGGGAGACCAGAGACGAGAGGGCTCGCATACCCGCGCAGTAGACCATGTGTTCCTGACGCAGGCCGGTGCATCTGAAGCCTCAGGGCAGGGCAGCGAAGACGAAAGTCCTGGATGAATGGAAGCTGCTCAGGCCGGGATCAGAACAGTTCGTCGAGCAGCGCGTAATAGTCCAGGCGACTCTGGTCGACCAGCGCGGGGCCATACAGGTCCAGGAACATGCCGGCATAGGTCTCACCCAGGTTGTACTGGACACTGCGCCAGGCCAGGGCCAGATCCGCATGCCGGTCCGCCAGGCCAGCGCGGCCCACGTCCACCAGTCCCTCGACAAACTCACCGCTGATGATGAAGTTGGGCAGGCAGGCGTCTCCGTGCGTGACGACCAGATCCTCTGTCTCCGGGCGGCAGCGGACCAGTTCATTGAACACGCTCACGGCGCTGCGGCCCTGTCTGTGGCTATCGAAATCGGCCTCGTCCACCACACCTGCCTCGACCCGTTCGCGCGCCACATGCAGGGTGTACGCCAGGGTCATGTTGAAGGGACAGTCGCGCAGGGGCAGCGCGTGCAGTTCGCGCAGCGCCCGTGCCAGCAGGGTGACCACCCGTTCCGGGTGCAGGGTGGCATCCGGGTCACTCATGGGAATGCCCGGCACGCGGGTCATGGCCAGATATTCGGTGTCTCCGTGGGTCTCATAGCCAATCACACGCGGCACCGGCACCCGCCCGGCGAAAAACCGCAGCCGCTCGCGCTCCTGCTGCAGGGTGCTGACCGGTGCCGCACTGCGGGTCTGCACCTTGACGACATAGCGGGTGCTGCGCCATACGCCTGCGCCGCTCTCCCCCAGTGAGACCCGCTCCCAGCGGGCGGCAGGCAGCACGCGCTTCAGGGACTCGGGCAGGGCCAGGACATCAGGCAGGCTCACGCGGCGCAGCATAGCGGCCTCACCCGGACGCCGTCTGCCGCATTGCCTCCGGAGGGCAATGCCCACAGCCGCGCTTCTCTTGCGCACTCTGAACATCCCGTATCCGTGCTGTCCGGCACCCACCCGTTTTGCGAAGGACCGGGCCCGCAACCGCATCACACACTGCGCAGCGGCGCTTCACACCAAAGGTGCCGTGCGGGACCCTTCGGAAAGGCTCAGCGCGTACACTACTGAGAATGAAGGTTGGTCTGCTGGAATCACGTGCCGCGCGGCTGGGAAGCTACTGGGCGGCGTACCTCAAGGAACTTGGGGTAGAGGTCGTCACGCCCTCCCTTCCCGACGCTGAAGCGCTGGCGCTGGGTCAGGAAAGCCTGAAGAGCGAATCGCTGCCGGTACAGCTGGCCCTGGGGCGCATCCTGGCGCTGGACGGAGTGGACGCGGTGCTGATGCCGCAATGGGCGCCAGTCCAGGGTGACGCCTGGAGCGAGGCGCTGGGCGAGCTGCTCTCACGCCGCATCAGCGGCCTGCCGAACATGATCCCGGTTCCCGATACCAGTGAAGGCCTGGAAAGCGCGGCGGCGGAGATCGGCCTGCGCCTGTCACAGAATGCTGGTGGGGTCCGCCTGGCTCTGGAACGTGCCCGGATTCATGCCGCCGGCCCGCGCGCGGAGATGCCGCCCCTGAATGCACCGTCGCGTGTGACGGTCGGTGTTATCGGTCCGCGCATCCTGCTGGCTGAGGATGTCCTGGCTGGTCAGCTGCGTCAGGCCCTGGACGCGCTGGGGCTGCACGCCGTCTACAGCCATGAACTGCCGCTGACAGAAGTGCTGAAGCGCGCCGAGCGAATGGACAATGTGGCCACGGCTCCCACCGGCGAGCGTGAACTGTTCGGGGCCGCCTCCATGCTTTCGGGCAAGGGAGCGGTGCGCGGCCTGATTTTCGCCTCACCCGCCCGCGACGGCGCGTCGCACGCCGCCCTGCAGCGGCTGGCAGCCCAGCAGCACAAGCCCTCGCTGGTCATGACCGTAGACGCCGGTGAGGCTGAAGCCAGCGCGGGAAGCTGGCCAGAACTGGAAGCTTTCCGTGACCGCATTACCCTGGGCGCTTCTGCCCGGGCCGTCACACCAGGAGAGAGCGCATGAAGGCCTGGCAATGGTTGACCATGTCCGATCCCACCCCTGGGTTCAACAGGACCAAAATGCTGCGGCTGGCTGTCCGGGTGCTGCTGTTCTCGCTGGTGGCCACACTGATCAGCAGCCTGCTGCAGCTCACACCAGTGGGGCCGTACCTGAATACCTGGTGGGGCAGCCTGCTGTTTATTCTGGCGCTGTACATACCGGTCGCCCGCTACATGATGCTGGACTTCGGCGCCCGGCGCCCGGCAGGCGGACGTGGCGTTCAGAACAGCACCCGGACAACCGCGAGTCGTACCGAGCGGCGCAAGCAGCGCAACCGCTACGCGGGAGTCAAGAAAGGCGCACCCAAATACGGTGGTCGTCGCTAAGGCAGCCTGTTATCTGAAGCCGCTGGGAGGCATGCCTCCCAGCGGCTCTGTCATTTGACGCGTGGTCCTCTACGTGCCCGGAAGCAGCTGGCCTGACGCTCCAGGCATCTACGCGGTTCAGGCGATGTCACTGTGGAACACCTTGTCGGGGAACCCCTGAAAGGTCAGCCCTCTTCCAGAGGGTAGGTCCGGGCTGCACGTATGGCCAGAGTGATCAGGTAGCCGTAGAACCCGGTCACACCTACAAACACCAGCCAGCCGGGAAAATTGCCGATATCGGCCAGAGACAGTGCATCAGGAAATTCTAGCATCCAGCCCTTGGGCTGGTCCAGGTTCAGCTTCGCAAGCCAGGCCAGCAGCACCGCGCTATAAATCCACAGATAGTTGCGGCCCAGGCGCCAGCCCAGAGCGTCGGCGCGGCTCATCGGGCTGCGGGGTTTGGCCAGCTCGGCCAGCAGCAGCTGATGCCAGCCGGGGTCCACGTGGTCTCCCAGCATGGCCGGATAAAAGAAACGTTCCATAATGCGTACCCGGTGATGCGCGATCTCGTAGGTACGGAATCGGCGTGCCTCCAGGCGAAGAAAAAAGTAGTTCATGAACATCGCGAACAGGAAGGTCGCGTGGCTGGTGTTGACATCACCCAGCGCAAATGACGAGAGACCGGCTGTGGTGACCACCGACCAGTTGGTGGTCATATCCAGCCGCTGCCGGTAGGCGGTCATCTTGCCGACCTCAGCGCGGTACAGGTGAATCAGCGCGTTGGACGTATTGGTGCTGTAGCTGACTTCTGTCAGACCACCAGTCAGGGCCCCAGGGCCGCCCCCCGTGCCGGGCATCAGGAGAGCCTCGCCTTCATGGCTCTCAGGGTACCGCGTCTGACGCTTATGGGAACATCCTCCACGGCGCAAGCAGAACATCTTGAGACTTCGTTCAGAGTAGAACGCCTCGTGAGGATGTACGGAGTTTCACACCCGACGTCTGGCTATGCTGAATTCAGTACCCACCTTCGGCATACGTCCTACTTCGTGTCAGGAGTCGCCATGAACCGTATCCCACTGTCTGGTCTGCTTACCCTTAGCGTCCTGCTGGCTGCCTGCGGACAGGCTCCCAATGCCCAGGCACCTGTTCAGGCTTCCCCCGTTGCCCAGGCCCCCGTACCAGTCGCTGCCGGACCGGAGTTCGTGGAAGGCGAAGTGCTGGTGCAGCTGCGCAGCGGCCTGAGTGCCCAGGCGATTACAGCCCTGAGTTCGCTTGGCGTGCAGAGCCTGGAGACCGTGGCGGTGACAGATGGTGCTCCACTGCTGCGCACCCGCATCACCGACGCTCAGAGCGTTGAAGCCAAGATCTCCCGGTTGCAAGCCAGCGGGCTGGTCCGCTTTGCGGAGCCAAACTGGATTTATCAGCACCAGGCGACCAGCAATGACCCGTACTACACCGATGGCTCTCTATGGGGCATGTACAGTGCCGAAACTAACCTCAGCGCGCCCGCCAACCAATACGGCAGTCAGGCGAACAAGGCGTGGGCGACCAACACTGGCAGCAGCACCGTGTACATCGGCGTAATCGATGAGGGCATCGACTACAGGCATGACGACCTCAAGTTGAACATCGGGGTCAATCCTGGTGAAACCCCTGGTAATGGCATAGACGACGACAAGAATGGCTATGTTGACGACGTCTATGGCTGGGACTTCGCTAACGGCAACAACACCATTTACGACGGTACCAGAAAGGAAGGTACCGATAAGCACGGCACGCACGTCGCGGGGACCATCGGTGGAGTCGGTGGCAACGGGAAAGGCGTTGCGGGCGTCGTCTGGAACGTCAAAATGATGAGCGGCAAATTCCTAGGTTCGCGCGGCGGCACCACCGCCAACGCCATCAAGGCGGTAGACTACTTCACCGACCTGAAGAAGCGGCACAACCTGAACCTCGTGGCAACCAGCAACTCCTGGGGCGGTGGCGGCTTTTCGCAGAGTCTGCTCGATGCCATCAACCGCGGCGGTGACGCGGGCATCCTGTTCATCGCTGCGGCGGGCAATGGTGGTAACGACGGCGTGGGCGACAACAACGACACTACTGCCAACTATCCCAGCAACTACGAGTGCAAAGCCACGGACGGTACGCTCGTCTGGGACTGCCTGATCGCCGTCGCAGCGATCGACAAAGAAGGTGCACTCGCCAAATTCTCTAACTACGGCATGACAACCGTCGACCTTGGTGCGCCGGGTGTGAGCGTCATGTCCACGCTGCCGAACAATACGTATGGAGCTTACAGCGGCACCAGCATGGCTACCCCGCACGTGACCGGTGGTGCAGCGCTGTACGCAGCCGCGTACAGTAGCGCCTATGGTGTTAAGGCCACGGCCAAGCAGATTAAGGACGCCATCATGAAAGCGGCTAACGCCACGGACACCACCAGCCTCACCGGCAAGACCGTTACTGGCGGTCGCCTGAACGTCAGCGGCTTCGTCCCCGAACTTGTCAACCCCTAGCCGTAATGCAGGTACAGCTGTGGTCCTCCTGACTGTGCCTTCTCTATACCCTTACGTCAAAAACGGATTCGTCTGCCGTTCCCGCCGGATGGTCGTGCGGGGCCCGTGCCCCGGATATACCACCGTGTCGTCCGGCAGGGTCAGCAGTTCGGCGGCAATTCCGGCAATCAGCTGGGGGTGATTGCCTCCAGGCAGATCAGTGCGCCCTATACCGCCCATGAACAGGGTGTCGCCGGCCACCACGAACCCACTGCCCACGAAGACCACGTGTCCTGGCGCGTGCCCCGGCAGTTCGCGTGCCGTCAGGGTCAGGTCCCCAGCCTGAAACTCCTGATCGTGCTTGATATCGTGGTCTGGCGCGGCTGGCTGCACAAATGGCAGGTTCCAGCGGGCGGCGCTGGCGGCGCCCAGGTCGTACAGTGCCCGGTCCGACGGGTGCAGCCAGACCGGTACCCCGAGCGCCTCGCGCAGCGGCTGTACCGCGCCGATGTGATCAAAGTGTGCGTGCGTCAGTAGAATACCCTGCACGGTGACGCCAGCGTCACGTACTACCTCCAGCAGCCGGGCGGCGTCATCGCCCGGGTCAATCAGGAAACCCTGATTCTGCGTGCCGGCCACCAGCACGGCATTTTCCTGGAGTGGACCCGTAGACACCGACCAGACACGCACGTCACCATGTTGAAAAAAGGCAGCCATGCGCGGAGTGTAGCGGGAAGACCGGCGGGCAGTCCGGGCTCAGGCGTGGCCCAGGGCGTCCCGGAGGTTCAGGGCAAATACCTGGAAGCTCAGACTGGGACTGGCGTAAGACTCCAGGGCAGCCTGCAGGGCCTCCAGGGCAGTGTCGGCGCGGGCCCGCTGGTGGGGTGGCAGGGTGCGCCAGGTAAAGCGCAGCGCTTCCGGATGCCACGCCGGGTCCCAGTGCTTTTCGAGGCGCTCTGCCGCTTCCAGGGCGGTCAGCAGTCCCACCCCCAGCGCCTCTGTGAACTCGGCGGCGCCGGCCAGTGCGGCGTGCACCGTTTCATGATTTTCCAGTACCCCGGCGCGGCCAGCAGCAAAGGCCACCAGAACCTCGTCCGCAGGGCGGCCCTGGGCGCTCAGTGCGAACTCCATGGCCCGGTCGGTGGCTGGCGTGACATTCAGCCGGGCACTCCGGCTCACGATGGTAGGCAGCACCGAGCGCAGATCCTCAGCCAGGAACACGAACAGCGCCCCGTGGGGCGGCTCCTCGATCAGTTTCAGCAGGGCATTGGCAGCCTCCTGGCCAAGGTACTCGGCGCCGTTCACGATCACCACGCGCCGGCGGTGTGTAGGCCGCACTTCCAGAAACTCGAAGACGTGCACGTCATACTCGCCGCCCTTGTCACGGGCTTCCAGCACTGCACCGATGGGAATCAGCTTGCGCCGCGCGACCTTGCCGGTGGTGGTCGTGGCCCGCGGTTCGATCAGCAGAAGATCCGGATGCGCTCCTGCGGCCAGCGCGCGGCACGAGGGGCACTGGCCGCACGCCTCGCCGTACATGCCTCGGGTGCCCGTGCAGTTGTGCTGCGCAGCCACCGCTTGCGCCAGGGCCAGCTTGCCGACCCGCGCCGGGCCAGTCAGGAGCAGGGCGTTACCGCCAAAGACGCCTGTCTGTTCCAGCAAAGGCCCATGCAGGGTCACAGCGCTGCGCAGGGCATCAGCAGCCGTACTCACTTGCCGACGCTCAGGCGCGCCGCCAGCACGGGCGGCAGCCCGGCGGCCAGCACTGCCTCCTGGGTGCGCTGCAGGTCATAGGTCACCCGGAAGACCTGAAAATGCGCGCGGGCAGTATCGAACACGGCGTAGCTGGCCTGCGGGTTGCCGTCACGCGGCTGGCCCACACTGCCGGGGTTAAGAATCACGCGGGTGCTGGGCGCGACCATGTAACTGCCGCCGTCCGGAAAAGCCTGCGCCTTGACCCATTCACCCACCGGGGCGTTCAGCGTGGCGTAGACCGCCGGGACATGGGTATGGCCCACGAAGCCCAGTCGGCCCTGCCAGTTCTGGAACACTTCACGCGCTGCCGTGACCGAGTCGGCGTAATCGTCCAGGCTGACCGGGGTGCCGTGGCGGTAACGCGCACCGACATCCGGGTCATCGATCCCGTCCTTCCAGCTTCCCACCCACCTCAGGTGGTCGGCGCTCAGCTGCGACAGCTGCCAGGTTAGCGCCTGCGACACCACACTCTCACGCGGCTGGCGTTTGCCGGATGCGTACTCCAGCAGCATCTGCTCATGGTTGCCCAGCAGACAGATGGCTTCAAGTTCACGCAGTGATTCCAGGACTTCCACCGGAAACGGGCCGTAGCCCAGGGCGTCGCCCAGGTGCACCACCTGGTCATAGCCCCGCGACGCGGCGTCCTGAAGGACGGCCTGTAGGGCTGGCAGGTTGGCATGAGTGTCGGAAAGCAGCAGCAGCCGCACGCCGGGCATGATACTGCCCCATTCTTTCACTGGCATCACACTGGGTGAGAACGCCATGAACTGTGGAGCTCAGGGCCACACTGTAATCCTGCTGGCGCGCGGATCCAGCTGCACCTGTGCTCCCAGCGGCAGGGTGAGTTGCGGGCTCGTATGCCCGAAATCCACCCCTGCGACCACCGGCATGTCCTCGCGGCCCGCCTCGCGCAGCACCCGCTGCACCCAGCGGTGCAGCTGCGCTGTCATCTCGGGCGTGTAGCCGCGAGGACGGGCCAGCAGCAGGCCAGCGGCCCGCGTCAGGATGCCCTGGGCAGCGTAGTTGCGCAGCCAGTACCCCACCTGGGACGGTGACGGCACATCCTCGCTGGTTTCCAGTGCCAGGACTGCGCCGCTCCACAGCTCGGGGGTGGGCCAGCCGGGTGTGCCGTTCAGCATGTCCAGCACCTCCAGGCACCCACCGATCAGGTGGCCCTGTGCTGGAGCCTCGCCCTGCAGCCACCTCCAGCCGTCACCTGGAGCAAATGGCCGGCGGGTGTGCTGGCCCTCTGCTGTCCAGTCGCCACGAGCTTCGGTCCATTCCGGGGCCGGAGACAGCATAAAAGGCTGCAGTTCGTCCACCAAAGCCCGGCGTACTCCCTGCACCGTGAATGGGTGCATGCCGCCGTTTTCCGCCAGATCGGTCAGCAGTGATGGGCCGTGGTAGGCCATCACGCCTGCGCGCAGGAACTGCAGCAGGGTCACCGTGCTGTCGCTGTACCCCAGAAAGACTTTCGGGTGGGCGCGGATGAGGTCCAGGTTCAGGTAAGGCAGCAGGCGCACGCTGTCATCCCCGCCGATGATGCTGACCATGCCGTGGATCTCGGCGTTTTGCAGGGCCCAGTGCAGGTCGTCGGCCCGGGCCTCCGGGTGGGCATCCAGGTAGTCGGGACCGCGCAGGGCGTTGGGGGCCGGCACTATTTCCCAGCCAAACTCCTGCGCCACCTGCTGGGCCCCCGCCTGATAACGGGCCATCACTTCCGTCACGAAACCACTCGACAGGCTCAGTGCTGCCACGCGCGATCCGGGGTTCAGGCGGGGCGGACGGACAAAAGGAAGCGTCATGCGGCAGCCTAAAGCAGGAGCGGGGGAAAGCCATGCGCCGGTTGGCTTAAGGAGCGCAGACCTGTCATTGACGCGCAGGCGCGCAGGCCCGGCGGATCACTTTTCCTCGTCAGAGTCGTACACAGCTCCCACGACAGCGCCGTACACCAGGTGTCCGGTCAAGAACAGCGCCATCGTCACAGGGCCGTACCCGGATGCGAAGATCTTCAGTGCGGGCATCCGGCCTGTGCGGACCATCGGGTTCATCCGGTCCAGCCCCGGCAGGACCAGGCTGGCGATCAGCCAGTGCAGGATTCCTAATCGGACGCCGATTCCAGGGCTGGCCGGGCGCGTTCGCTTCATGACCAGGGCGTAGGGCACTGCGATCAGGACCGAGAGCAGCAGATGCGCTCCGACACCTGCCGCGCGGCTGCTGAGGCGGTCCGCTTCACCCGTGAGCAGACCACCCTCATACCGGGACATGCTCAGTGGCGTCACCCGCGCCTGATACGTTACCAGCGCGAGAACTTCCATGGCCAGCCCACCGAGCAGACCAGCCCGCACGACTTTGGCAGGTTTGGGCATGCGGCTCTCCTTGAGCTCAGATTGATGTGTGAAGCACGCCTCCGGATTCATGGGCCCCGCCGGGACTCAGGTGGACCGGCTCACCTGTTCCACCGGAACAGGATGAAGTTCGCGGTCCATCACACGCAGCACAGCGTCGGTGACCATTCCAAGAACGATGTGCGACACCAGACCACGGACGTGGGCCTGCCAGGGGTAGGCCTGCGGCGGGCCGGAGAGCTTGAGCGCCGCGTTGACAATCTCGTCGTTCAGCACGAACAGACCCGCGCCGTACACGAACCCCTGGGCTTTTGGGAGTTCCTTGACGCGGTGGCGCAGCACCCCGTAAAGCGCCCCGGGCAGAACGCCCAGGGCAAAATGAGCTGCCACACCCCAGGGGTTAGGCTGCCGGGGATTGAGCTCGGTTCCCAGGGCGCCCGCCAGCCGGTTGGCAATGTTGTGTGCCGGGTCCAGGCCTCCAGGACGCGCAGCAAGTTCGCGCTGAATGGTACTGGCGTCCTCACGCCGGTACATGTACCACCCGACACGGTCCATGGCCCACACACCCGCAGCACCAGCCACTGCGCCTTTCAGAGCCTCGGAAACCGGATTCTTTGGTTGGGTATGCATGTGTTCTCCTTTGTCCTGAGGGGAAACGTGTCGTGACGGAACTGGCCTGAACGGAACTGGCCTGAGCAGCCTGGCGCAGGTTCAGGAATGTTCCCGAGCCCAAGTTCGGTTTCTGCACTGGCAGCTACAGGTCAACTGAACCCGCCTTCTTCCTGGACAACGTATGAAACTCGGAGCGAAAATAGCTGTGCAACACGCCTGATTCCGTTAGCTCCCTGCTTCGCCAGACCTGACCACCGGCGTATGCGGGGACTTTTCCGGGTGGCTTCCGCGCTGCGCGTGGCTGAGCACAGATGCGGGCTCGTCGACACGCACCAGGGTCAGCAGACGGTTGGCCCAGTCCGGGAACAGGTCATAGAACAGGATCAGGCTCTTGATCGGCGTGAACGGCAGAATGACGGGCCGGTAGACCTCCATCGCGTCCACGACGCCACGAGCGACGTACGCAGCCTCCTGTACGGGCTCGTTCATATGCGCACCGAAGCCGCCTGCTTTGATGTTCGCGACATTATCGAAAATTGCCGTCCGGGTCGTCACTGGCAGCAGCACACTGACCTTGATCCCGGTTTTCTCGACGTGCATCAGTTCCTGACGCAGAGACTGCGTCATGCCTTCAATAAAGGCTTTCGTCCCGGCGTACACGCCCGTGAAGGGAAAGCTGATGCGCCCCTCTACCGAGGAGGTGTTGATGATGTGCCCGAAGCCCTGGCGGCGCATGACAGGCACGGCGGCCTGCACCCCGTACAGGACGCCCATCATGTTGAGGTCGATCAGGTCACGGGTTCGGCCTTCATCGCTGTGCTCGACAGAATCGATGAACCACTGCCCGGCATTGTTGAACATCACGTCGATCTGTCCGAAGTGGTTCACGGCCGCTTCAACAAGACGCTCGACCTGCGGCCGCTCACGAACGTCAGCGGGCATCACCAGCACCTCGCCGCCAAGCTCCCGCGCCTCCTGCGCCACCCGCTCAAGAGCCTCCACGTTCCGCGCTGCAAGGACGACCCTGGCGCCCCGGGCCGCGGACTCGAGAGCGACCGCCCTCCCTATGCCACTCGACGCCCCGGTGATCACCACTACCCTGTCTCTCAGGGCGCCGCGTGCGTGAGCCCGCTGGAGCGCACGCGCCGCCAGGGTCAGCGTCATGGCAGCAGCACTGCCCAAAGCAGCAGTCCGGAATGACGGCGAAGTTCGATGATTGGCCCGACTCATCCGTTCACCGTACGAACTGGTGGGTAAAGGCGTTGGCGGACCACGTGAAGATGGATTCACCCCGAAGCTGCGAGGAACGCCATGGGGACACAGCGTTTCAATGGTTCTTTGCAATGTTCCGCCGCATCCAGTCGTCGTATGACCCGCAAACGACAGCGCACGTCCCTGCTTCCCGGTAGAACTGCGGGAGAGCTCGCAGCTGGGAGTGTACGCAGTTCCGGCGAACGGCCCCACTCACCTTCCGCTGAGAGCACGACTCCTTGCCCTAGGCCGCTTTAAGAAACCAAGCGGAAACAATCAGCTTGCCCCCCTAGGGTGAGGTATGGCCGTTTACCTCCACGCTCTGCAAACAGCACTCCCGGAAACGGCCTACCCGCAGTCCATGATCCGCGACCTGATCCGGGCGCAACCTGAACTCGACCGCCTTGCTCAGCGCCTCACGACCAGCATTTTCAACGCCTCGGGGATCGACCAGCGTTACAGCGTGGTCAAGGACTTCCTGGGGACAGACGATGAAGGACCGGGCCTGTTTTACGACCACACTACGGGTCAGATGCGGACGCCCAGTACCGGGGTTCGCAACGACTTCTACACCGTGGAGGCGACCAGGCTTTTCGTGCAGGCAGCCCGGCAGGCCCTGGCTGCCACGCCGGGCCTGAGTGCTGCGGATGTCACCCATGTCGTGACCGTGTCATGCACAGGATTTTTTGCCCCCGGCCCCGACTACGCCATTGTCCGTGCACTCGGCCTTGCGCCGCACGTGCAGCGCTTCCATGTCGGATTTATGGGCTGTTACGCGGCCTTCCCTGCCCTGAAGATGGCCAGGGCCTTCTGTGAGGCCGACCCGGAAGCTGTGGTCCTGGTGGTGTGCGCGGAGCTGTGCACTATTCATATGCACTCGGCCAGGGACCCGGACACGCTGATCGCCAATTCCGTGTTCGCCGACGGCGCCGCCGCTGCCCTGGTCACGGCCCGGCCACCCGCCCCGGGAACTCCGGTGCTGCGCATGGATCACTTCGAAACCACCCTGACCCCGGTGGGTGTCGGCGAGGCCGATATGGCCTGGACCATCGGCGACCAGGGCTATGACATGGTGCTGAGTACCTACGTTCCGGCCATCATCGAGTCGCACATTCAGGACGCCCTGGCGCCGCTGCTGGCCCATGATCCGGCCCTGGCGGGCGGCCCATACAGTGCGGTAGATCGCTGGGCGATCCATCCCGGTGGACGCAGCATCCTGGACAAGGTGCAGACCACGCTGGAGCTGAGCGACCTGCAACTGCGGCCGTCCCGGGAGGTGCTGCGTCAGTACGGCAACATGAGCAGCGTGACGGTGCTGTTTATCCTGGCGGATCTGCTGGCCAGCGCCTCGGACCAGGAGCGGATCGGTGCCCTGGCCTTCGGCCCGGGCCTGACTGTGGAATCGGGCCTGCTGACCAAGTTGTCCGGGCTGGATTGATGAAGCTGGATTTATCCCGGCGGGCAGCCTGGCTGCGCGAACGTATGGACGAGCCGGACTGTGACCCGCAGAAACTGCGGCGCACATACGCCCAGTTCGGCGTCATCAACGCGCTGGTGTCCGGGTGGCGAAGAATCTACATCCGGGACCTGCGGCCTGGGCTTTCGCCCGTGGTCCCGCGCACCCTGCTGGACATCGGGTGCGGCGGTGGGGACGTGCCCTTCCGGCTGGCCCACTGGGCCCGGCAGGATGGCCTGAAGCTTGACATCACCGCCATAGACGCCGATGAACGCGCCGTCGCCTACGCTTCAGCGCGGCCTGCCCATCCGCAGGTGCGCTTCCGTCAGGCCCTCAGCAGCGACCTCGTGCGGGAGGACCGGCACTTTGACTTCATCACGTCCAATCATCTGCTGCACCACCTGACGGCCGAGGAGCTGACCATCCTGCTGCAGGACAGCGAGCAGCTGTGCCGTGAGCTGGTGATCCATAACGACATTGAACGCAGCGCCCTGGCCTACGCGGCGTTCAGGACCGGAACCGCGTGGGTTTTCCCAGGATCGTTCATCCATGAGGACGGGCTGCTGTCGATCCGCCGCAGCTATGCACAGGCGGAACTGGCCGCGCTGGCCCCTCCGGGCTGGGTGGCCCGGCGGCAGTTTCCCTTCCGCAACCTGCTGACCTACCGCCCCCATGCTTGACGTGCTGATCGTGGGTGGAGGGCCTGTCGGCCTGTACCTGGGCTGCCTGCTGGCTGCGCGCGGCATGAATTTTCAGGTGCTCGAACGCCGCCTCGCACCTGGGTCTCATTCACGCGCCATTGGCATTCATCCACCATCCCTGGAAGCCTTCGCCCGGCTGAACCTGAGTCAACCACTGCTGGACGCCGGAGTCCGCATGACCGGTGGGATCGTCCGCAGCCAGCGCGGCCTGCTGGGAGAACTCAGCTTTCAGGGAGCCTCGTCTGCCTTTCCGTTTATTCTCTCGCTTCCCCAGCAGCAGACCGAGCAGATTCTCGAGGGGCGGCTCTCAGCGCTGGCCCCGGGTGCCCTGCACCGGGGTGTAGAGGTGCAGGCATTTCGTGATGAGGGCTCGCATGTCAGCGTGACCGCCCGGACCGAGGGGCAGACCAGAACCCTTCAGGCCCGCTTTCTGGTGGGGGCAGACGGGCGCCGCAGTCTGGTGCGGCACCTGGCCGGCATCACCTATCCAGGCGGGACCTATCCGGACAAGTACCTGATGGGAGACTTCCCGGACACCACAGCCTTCCGGCAGGCAGCTGTTCTTTATCTGGCTGAAGCCGGGGTGGTGGAGTCCTTTCCCCTGCCTGCCGGGCTCAGGCGCTGGGTGGTCCGCACAGATACGCTGCTTCACGGGGAAGCACCGGCCGAGCTGACCACGCTGGTCCGGCAACGGACGGGGCTGTACCTGCCCGCAGGGGAATGTCACATGCTCAGCGCCTTTGAGGTGCGTCACCATGCTGCCCGGAACATGGTAAGGGGCCGGGTACTGCTGATTGGCGACGCCGCCCATGAGGTCAGCCCCATCGGTGGGCAGGGCATGAACCTGGGCTGGCTGGATGCCGACGCCCTCGCGCCACTGCTTCAGGAGGCCGCTCAGGATTCTCTGGCCGCTGGACGCATGGGAATTTATGAACGGAAGCGCCAACGCGCGGCACGCCTCGCCACCCGGCAGGCTGAGCTGAACATGTTGTTCGGCCGGCCCGGACGTGGGTTTGCCCGTCAGGCACGCGAGCAGCTGCTGAGGGGTCTGCTGGCTTCCCCGGCACAGCCGGCGCTTGCCCGCGCTTTTACCATGCGCTGGCTGTAAAAAACCGCAGGCGATGAGGGCGGTTGTTCCTCCGTTTGAGCAACCGTTCTGAGACCCTTGCAGTCTTCGGACTGAAGGGGGGGCTGGTTTTCCGCAGCAACAGGTCAGGCACCATCCCTGCGCGTTAAGGCTGCAGCGCCCGCCACATCCAATGCTCGCTCAGAACCTGACCGTCCCGGCGCACGGCGTCAGGCTGTGTGCCCCACACGGTAAAACCATGGCGCTCGTACAGGCGCCGAGCGGCGTGCTGGGTGTCCATAACGGCCAGATGGAGACTGGTCACGCCCGCCCAGGTCATTGCTTGGGTCAGCGCCGCCCGCATCAGCGCGTCCCCACACCCCCGCCCGCGGGCACTGGACAGCACTGATACCCCGAACACATTGACCCGGTGGGCAAAGATGGCCGGCTTTTCGCGCGCCAGGGTCAGGAGGCCCACCAAGTGGCCGTCCAGAAACGCCCCGAAGCTGGTAGCTGTGTCCGAGGGGGTCAGGCGGTCGGCCACGCTGTCCAGCGAACGGGCCGCAAACTCGTCTGCGGTGGTCAGGAAGGCCAGCGGGTCGCTGCGCAGGGCGGACAGACGGACTTCACGGTAGACCGCAGCGTCCGCAGTGTCCAGGAGCCTCACCTGGAGCAGGCTGTCACTCAGCCGGTCGTCAGGCATGGACCGCAGATCCCAGCGGCACATGCTCGGCTGGGGTGGGCCGGTTCTGGGCAGCGTGGCGGTCGCGCCAGTTCAGAACGTGGCCGTCACGCCGGACCTCCCGGGTCAGGCGCAGATCCAGGTCGGTCACCAGCCATCCAGGTGCGTTCCACTCCCCCTGCGCCACCACGCCGTCGTCCGGCAGACCGTTGTCAGCGGGGGCGTAGACGCCGGTCTGCCCCACCGCGTCCTCCACGGCGTAGGTCCAGGGCGCGTCAGCAATCAGGGGAGCATGCACCGCATACAGCTGGTTTTCCAGGGCGCGGGCCATGCTGCCCACCCGCACGCGGGTGTAGCCGGCACGGGCTCCGGTAAACGAGGGCACGATCAATACTTCTGCGCCCCCTTCGGCCAGGGCGCGGGCCAGTCCGGGGAACTCGCTGTCGTAGCAGATGGCAACCCCGAACTTCACACGCTCCCCATCCACCAGAGGAAGCTCGAAGACCCGCACGCCTCTGCCCGGCGCGATGCCCCATTCCTCGTCCTCGAAGCGCGTCATCAGCAGCTTGTCCTGATGGCTGTACCCGCCGTCCGGCCCAAACACATAGGCGCGGTTGACGAACGTGCCGTCCCCGGCGTCCACCGGCACGCTTCCGGCCACGATGGCCACGTCATACTGCCGGGCAAGCCGCGCGTGCACGGCCAGAAATTCCGGCAGCAGAGCCTGCAGTGCAGGGCGCATTCCGTGGATGTCGTGGTGCAGTTCGGCCGGCAGCAGGCTGATCAGTTCCAGCGCGGCGTATTCAGGAAACACCAGCAGACGGGCGCCCTGCCGGGCTGCGTCTGCAACCCAGCGGTCAAGCTTGGCCTCGAACGCGGCCCAGCCGTCCAGAAAGTCGATGGGATAGGCACCCGCCGCGACACGTAAGACCGTCATGGACCCATGGTAGAGCGCCCCGTACACTGACTTCATGACGCATGCTGCTTATGCGGTGACTCCCGGCGCCTGGCGCGAGCAGGTGTGGACCACCCTGATGCGCGAAGGGCAGTGCAGCTATCCATTGCCGCCCCACGGGCATCATCCGAATTTCAAGGGTGCGCGGGCGGCAGCCGGGCACCTGCTTCGCCATCCGGACGTTGCCGCGCTGAGGGTGCTGGTGGTGGGGCCGGAACGGGCGCTGTATCCCCTGCGCAAACTGGCCCTTCAGTCCGGCGTCACGCTGTACGTGCCGCACCAGAAAAAGGCGGGCTGGTACTGGCGCGTGACTGACCCGGGCGGCGCGAAACTCAGTGCCCTGCCGGAATATGGCGAGCCGGTTCTGCGTCCCGATGGGGCCCAGGGCGTGGTCCTGGGAAGTGTGGCCGTGGACAGACAGGGTGGGCGGCTGGGCAAAGGATTCGGCTGGGCCGCGCGTGGCCTGCATCTGGACCTTCCTGAATTCACGCTGGCCCACCCGCTGATGCTCTCGGCGCAGCTGCCGTGCCTGCCCGACTCGGTGGTGGCGCTGATCGGTATGCCCGGCGGTGTGCAGAATCCCAAGACATTCCCACTGGCTGCCGTCAGCAGCCCCTCTTTAGACTCGGGAATATGAGCCGGAAAAAAGCCATTGTTCCTACGGTCGTGACGGTCGCCACCGTCGGTGTGGCAGCCGGAGCAGCCTACCTGGCGCGGGTGCGCAAGAACGACGTCAAGGACTTCATGGTGTCGCGGGTGCTCGAGGCCCCGGCCGGGCGCAGCAGCTACACCGAACTGGGTCAGAGCCTGGAACGCTCCGGAACCTTCCTGGCTGGCCGGGCAGCGCGGGCCGCCGATACCCCCGCCAACCGTGAGTTGCTGGGGCATATCATCAGCATCGAACGCTGGGGGCAGCAACGGCTGAAAGCTGCGTTGGGTCAGCAGGATTTTCAGCGCGACGAAGCCCGGCAGTACCGTCCGCCCCAGGACGCCAGCCTCCGGGAACTGCGTGAACTGCTTTCGCAGGTTCGCGCTGGTACGGTCGAGCTGGTCCGCCAGCTGCATGTCACGCCTCCGGACGACAGTCTGACGGTGGAGCACAATGGTCTGGGACCGCTGACGGCCAAGGCCTGGGTGCGTTACCTGACCCAGCACGGCGATCTGGAAAGCCGCCGGCTGCGCTCAAACCGTGAGCCTGAAGGCCTGGGAAACTGAGCCTCCATGTGGCAACCTGGATGATTCCTGTAAGACCCCCTTCTTTACCCTGAGGCCAAGATGAGCGTCCTGAACAGCATTCTGAGCACATTAGTCCAAGAGGGGGTCAGTGACATTCACCTGAGGTCCTTCAGCGCCCCAGCCGGGAGGGTCAACGGCGAAATCAAGCGCTTCGGCAATACCGAACTACTGCCCGAACACATTGAGGAATTTACGCGGGAAATGATGGCGCGCCCCGGCATGTGGGAAGAATTCACCACCACCCGCGAGGCCGACTTCGCCTATGGAATTCCTGGGCTGGCCCGTTTCCGGGTCAATGCCTACTTCCAGCGCGGCACCCTGGGGCTGATCATGCGCGTCATTGAGACAAAACCCATTCCCACTTTTGAGGAACTGGGCCTGCCCCAGCAAACCTTTGAGCACCTCGGGGCCCAGGAACGCGGACTGGTGCTGGTGACCGGACCGACTGGCTCGGGCAAGACCACCACCCTGGCCAGCCTGATCGACTACATCAATGCAACCCAGGCCGTCAATATCGTCACGCTCGAAGACCCTATCGAGATCCTGCACCGAGATAAGCAGGCCATGATCAGCCAGCGTGAACTGGGCAGCGATACCATGAGCTTCAGCAACGGCCTGCGCGCTGCCATGCGCCAGGATCCCGACGTCATCCTGATCGGCGAAATGCGCGACAAGGAAACCGTGGAAGCTGCGCTGTCGGCCGCTCAGACCGGTCACCTGGTGCTGAGCACGCTGCATACCCAAGACGCCATCCGGACGGTCAACCGCATCATCGACTTCTTCGCGCCGCACGAGCGCGAACAGATCCGCCAGGGCCTCTCGGAAAGTCTCGTAGGAATTGTCAGCCAGCGCCTGCTGCCCAAACTGGGCGGAGGCCGTGTGCTGGGCATGGAAGTGCTGCTGGGCACGCCAACCGTGCGCGAGTGTGTCAAGGACCCCGACCGGACCGAGGAAATCAAGCAGGCCCTGCTGGAAGGTGGCCTGCGCGGCATGCACACCTTCGACCAGCATCTGGGCAACCTGGTGATGTCAGGCATGATGAGTGAAGAGGACGCCATGGCTTCTGCGACCAGCCCACACGAGCTGAAGATCCTGCTGATGCGTCAGCAGTTCGCCTGAGCGCAGCACAGAGCAGGCAACAGGTGGGCGCCGGATATGGCGCCCGCCTTTCTTGTATTTATCTCACGGAAGCCGGGAAATGCCGGGTACAACGATGTATGCGGGCCTCAAGCTGACGAGACCCGCTTTCCACAATCAGTCAGACGCCATATGAAGTTCGGGCGCAGCTCTGGCTGCAGGTGCCGCTATTTGCGGCAACAGGGCCGTGGCCTGATGCGCCGGAAGTGGCCGGCTCAGGTAAAATCCCTGCGCAGTAGGACAGCCCATTTCTCTGAGCAGCGCCTGGTGTTCGGCATTCTCGACCCCTTCGGCCACGACATTGAGTCTTCGCGCCTGGCCCAGCATGACCAGCAGGCGCAGAAAGACCTGAGCGCTTTCGTCAGTGTCGTCCGGCCCTGGCAGGAAGGAACGGTCAATTTTGAGCTGATCAATCGGGATGTGGCGCAGCAGGCTCAGGGCGCTCTGCCCGGTCCCGAAGTCGTCCAGCGCAATCCTGACCCCCAGCGCGCGCAGGCGCTGCAGCTGCTGGGTTGCCGATGCAACATCACGCAGCACCGTGCTTTCGGTGAGCTCCAGCATCAGGCATTCCGGCCTGATCCCGGCCTCCTCCAGGGCTTCCTGAACCAGCCGGGCAAAATCAGCGGTGTCGAACTGCACCGGACTGACGTTTACGCTCATGGTCAGCCCCCGTTCATCGGCCCGCCAGGCCCGGGCCTGACGGCAGGCCTCGCGCAGCACCCAGGTTCCGAGCGGACCAATCAGGCCACTGTCTTCGGCCACCGGAATGAACCGGCCAGGCGCAATCATGCCGTGCACCGGGTGCTGCCAGCGGACCAGTGCTTCATAGCCGCTCAGCGCACCGCTGGCCACGTCGAACTGCCCCTGATAATGCAGAACGAATTCTCCGTTGCGCAGCGCCTCACGCAGATCGCGCTCCAGGTCCATGCGGGCAGCCGTCTCATCCCCCATACCGGCAGAGTAGGTCCGGACCGCATTCTTGCCGTCATGCTTGGCGCGGTACATGGCCACGTCGGCATGTTTTTGCATGGTGGTGATGTCCATGCCGTCCTGAGGCGCAACTGCTACCCCGATAGACCCCGTGATATGCAACTTATGCCCGCCCACCTGAAAGGGCTGGGCCAGACTGGCCAGTACCTTGCGCGCCACGCGCTCAGCGTCTGAAGCGTCTCGCAGGCCGGGGAGCAGCAACGTAAATTCGTCGCCCCCCAGCCGCGCCACCAGATCTCCGGTACGCACCACGTTCCTGAGGCGCTGCCCGACCTGATCGAGCAGTTCGTCTCCTACGTCATGGCCGAGGGTATCGTTGACCTGCTTGAAGCGGTCGAGGTCGATAAACAGCATGCCCAGCTCGCCGCCGGAAAGGTCAGCGAGGTGGCGTTCAGCCTCGGCCTGAAAATGAGCGCGGTTATGCAGGCCCGTCAGGGCGTCGTGTGTGGCGCGGTAGGCCAGATGCTGCTGGGCCTGCTCCAGAGCAGTATTGGCCTGAGAAAGCTCGGCATTGCGCTGGCGCTCACGCTCGGCCTCACGTTTGAGCATCTCCACCTGCATCTGCACGCTCAGAACCCGGCTTCTGCGCTCACTGTCCTGGGTATGCAGGACCCGCTGGAGTTCCTGATGCTGGCGACTATAGGCATAAGCCAGCCGCCAGTCCTCTCGGGAGGCGCAGAGTTCGCTGAGGTACCCCAGGATGTTGCGCTCGAGCGCCCGGAGCTCCCGCTCCCGGGCAACCCCGAGGGCAGTTTCAAGCTGGAAAGCAGCTTCATCGTGCCGGTCCAGGGCATGCAGGGCCCGGCCATACGCCGAGCGCAGGTTGACCACATGCTCCTGGTTGCCTACTTCCTCTGCCAGCGGCAGAACCTCAGTGGCCAGATCAGCAGCCTGCTGGAACTGCCCGGTTTCGAACAGTGCATGGGCGACGTAGGCCTGCATCACAACCTCGTTCTGACGCAGGTTGTACTTCCGCACCTCCGTCAGATGTTGGGCCGCCAGGGCCAGCGCCCGGTCGTACTGTTTCAGGTAATAGTGGGCCACCAGGATATTGATTGTTGACGCTGAATATGCGACCACATTTTCCTGGCGCACAGCGATCTGCTGCGCCTGAGTCACGGCCTCCAGCGCCGCTTCGTACTCACCGATGTTCATGCGTAGAACACCAATATTGCTCAGCACACGGCCCTGGTTGCCTTCATCACCTATGGCCTCTGCGATCCTGAGGCACTCCAGGCAATACTCCATGGCACTGGTGTAATCGCCCTGCATAGCGGCGCTGATTCCCAGTACGTTCAGTGCCCGCACATGAATCATCTGATTGCCACATACCTGCGCCAGCTCAATTGCCCGGACACTACAGGCGTCGGCCTGCTGAAACCGCGACTGGAAAAACAGCGCATTGCCCTGCAGCATGACTGCCATAGCCTCGCTGGAGAGGTCGCCGGCGGCTTGGGCCAGCGCCTGAATTTCCAGCAGGTCGGCCTTGGCCTGCTCGGCATCTGAATAAATAAGCCGCTCTGCAGCCTGGAGCCGCTCCCCCAACCGGTCCTGAGGAGCAACCGAGACTTGAGGGGCGTCGGGCTCAATATGCATTCCTCAGGATAGTTATCTGACACTGACACCCTTATAACCGGCGCCGTGGGTTGTTTACCTTAAGACCCTTTCGCAGGTCAGGCCAGAGGAGCACTGAGATGCGCTTATACGCTCACGCAAGTTGCCAGCCTCCTCTCACGTAACAGGCGGGGACACAAAGCTCAGGCGTCAAGTCCGGGCGCTGGTCCGCCCTGGAAGCGTGCGGTGTCTTGAGCCCAGCATCACGCGACAACCATTCACCCTCTCTTGAGTCTTTCCATTCTTTACTGCATTCAGCTCTTTTCTCCTACTACCATGCGGGGCACGTCCACCGTTTTTCGGTGCGCCCAGAAGGATCACGGCCAGGGAACATCCGCTCCCGCTCTGCACCAGGAGGCTGCCCATGAAAACCCGGATACAGACCATGCTGTCTGCTCACCCGCAACCCCAGAGCCTTTTTGACCAGGACACTTTGGCAGAATGTATTGCTGCGTGTATGGAGTGCGCTCAGATTTGCGGGGCGTGTGCCGACGCCTGCCTGGCCGAGACGGAGCACCTGACGCATCTTCTCCGCTGTATCCGAATGAATCTGGACTGCGCTGATGTCTGTGCGGCCACCGGACGTATCCTGTCGCGGCTGACCTCTCCGGATCAGACAATGTTACGGGCACAGCTGCAGGCCTGCATGACGGCATGTAAAGCGTGTGGAGACGAATGCGAACGACACGGCACCGAGATGAATATGCAGCACTGCACCGTGTGTGCCGAAAGTTGCCGGCAGTGTGAATCCGCCTGTGCGGCGCTACTGGGCCGTCTGTCAGAGTCGGCAGACAATTCACGCGCAGCTGTTCATCCCTACTGACGGTTCACGCATCCGGGTTGCGCTGGTTGGAATGCTACAGGGGACAGGAGGCGTTTCCATACGTCCGGGCGTCTGCAGAGCGCCATGATTGTCAAGTGGAGCTGTTTTGCCACGCAAGCATTTCTGGCCATGCATCGGGCGTAGTCACGGTAGTAAGGGTAGTAAGGTCCCTGGCTCTGGCCAGACTCTCCGGCGGTAATGATCGCTGTACCCAAGACTTCAGTACATCCGACAAATATGATTTTGCAGCGATCTGGACACGCCGTGAGACAATCTGCGGTCTGGCTTTCTGTTCAACTGCTGGAGCGGATATGCTCGGCCAGCAGAGTTCGGTGGCTGCTGTTATTTCTGAAGATCATTCTCTTTACAAAAACGGTAGCTACGATGGTTTGCAGAGCTGAAAAGTAGGGTTCAGACTGTCCAGTGTGGCCACAGGGGAAATTTCTGTTGAAGTCAGTTTTCAGAGATACGGCTTGAGGACCTCAAGGATTACCTCAGAACCTTCCATGGACTTGGGATTCAGGTGCAACAGGGTCACCATTACATTGTTGTTGACTTCAACGTTTGCTGAGACTGCAGGAGGGGCACGCCGGTCACGTCCATAGTCACGGTTCGTAAGCATAATGGCGACCACTGGAAACGCAGGACGTTGGGTAAGAATTACAAAATCCAGTCGTTTGCGCGCCTCACGCGTGATTTCGCCTCTGGACTTTCCTGGCTCAACCGTAAGCGCCACGAAATCCGACAGGACCATATTGCTCTCTACAGTAAAGGGCAGATCCTTAAGTGCCTCGCGTAAGTCCAGTTCAAAGCGGTCATTTAACCGGGACAGCTGCGCGCGAGGCGGAACAGGATTGTGCGTCGACAAAGGCCATTTTGGAAATGTCAGAGGCATATCTCATAGTAAAGGAATCGTAAATCTGAATTGTGGGAAATGGCAATTTTGTGAAATATCCTTCATATGTTCCAGGATGCTGTTCCTCACAGTGTTCAGCATGTCCCGTGGGCCAGAGCTGATGTGCTCTGGCCCACGTTGCCCGGTGTGGCAGCTTCGGTGAAGGGCTATCTCACCGGGTAGTCGCGCAGATAAACCGGCACACCAATATGCCCGGGTTCACTGGTGGCTGCCTCTCCCAGGCCGTTGACCACGTGATTGATCGTCCCGGCACTGAGATTCACAGTCATGATGTGGTGGAGTCGAATCCCTGGTGCTGCAGGGACCTCAAAGCCGTTCTCCGTCCGGATAGACGGATTGTTCTGGTTGAATACGTATACACCGCCGCCGTAAAGCTGGTGAGTCTGTACGTGATCTGCCACCTTGTACCCGGCCCAGCCAAGCACCCCGTCATGGCTCCAGTCATCCTGAGTCGGTGGATCGTACGGCAACTCATTCTGGTACAGCACTGTCAGGCCATTTTCGCCGTTCCATATGGTGTTGTATTCCTGGAAGTGCTCGACGAACAGTCCCGTAGCGGTCACGTTGTCGCCGTTGATGATGACTCCATTGCGGCCGATGTTCGTGTTCCAGCGCTCAGTGTCGCCTGAGAACCCCTCGATGCCGTGATCGGCACGCCACACCCAGGTGTGGTCGATCAGCACGTTGTCGCTGTTAATCTCCAGACTGGTTGCGGCCTTTCCGACATGCGGACCACCCACGCGGAAATACACGTCACTCAGGGTAGTTGGATTGGCAGGATCATTCTTCTTTGCACCTTTGTTGCCATTCTTTTTTCCGACCTGTAACAAAACCGGCGAGAGCATGCTGCCTGCGTCAATGGTCACCCCGGCAATGATGACCCCGGGGACGTCCGCTACCTGCAGAGGCGTCGAGCCGTTCATGGCAGTCAGCGTCGCGTGACCCATGCCCAGAATCACCGTATCGGCCCGCTTGACCAGAATGCTCTGCGCTACGTTGTAAACTCCAGGGGTCAGCAGCAGGTTCCGGCCACGCGCCAGTTGCGCATTGATGACCTGGATGGAGTCCGAGGGCCTGGCGATGAAGAATTCGCTGAGTGGCACGGTGCGGCCCGGAGTTATACCGTTTTCCCACGAGGTTCCCCGGGTGTTGGTCTGGGCTGAAGGCACACGGACCTGATACCGGCCCTGGGCGTCCAGGTACAGGAAGGGTTTTTCGCGGCTAAGGGGCGTCGTATCCAGGGTCGTGTAGGGCTCGGTAGGAAATTTGGCCTCTGACGGCGCACCTATGACTCCGGCGAAGACCTGATTCCACACGCCGTTGGACCAGGCACCGATGTTGCTGTTTCGTGTCAGCCACTGCTGCTGCGAGCCGTTGATGACGGTCTGTGCGCGGCTGTCAGCCAGAAAGCCCCCACTGGCATACTGGGGCCCAGCGGTGCAGTAGTCCATCAGAGACAGGTTGCCGCCATTGATTGCTACACGGCGCACCGAGACCGCCTGAGATACAGCCCAGAAGTTCGCGGAGGCCCGGCAGCCATCCTGACCCCTGGCGTTGATGTTGACAGTCAGGTTGGACAGTGTGCGCCAGAAGTTGACCAGTGCCAGACAGTTGCTGGTGCCGTTCTCCCCCAGGCAGCGGTTGTAGACCTCGACCTTGCCGTTGATGACAACGTCTTCAGGGGACGCCCCCAGGCCAGCGATCTCGGTGTAGTACCCGACCTTGATCTGTAGCGGCTGGGTGTCAGTGCCATATACCCCAGGCCGGAAAAAGTACGCATAGCGCTCGGTGCCCATCTCGTTGTTGACCTGCCGGGCGTAGGTTGCGTCCAGGACAGCCTGAATGTGACTGACTGGCATACCTGGGTCAAAGATGGTGACATGGGGGCCCAGATCGCGCCCCTCCACAGAACCCACTCCGGCGGCCTGGAGCTTCCCGTCGTCGGCGGGGTTGTCGCTTATGGGGGACGGCTGTCCGCAGGCGCTCAGAAAAGTCGCCAGACCTGTCCAGAGCAGAATCTGCCGCGGAAGTCCGCGAAGCCGGGAGGTCCGTTCATGGACGTGTCGAGTACCGTGCTTTTTACCATTCGAATGATCCTTCATCTGTCCCTCTCCAATTTGCTGATAGGTAAACAAGAACGAAATCTGCGCGGAATCTAAATCAACGAACCCCCTTATGAAAATTACTAAATTTGTATCTCGGTCGAAGACTGTTAAAGAGCATTCGGGAGATCCAGTCAAGATCATAATTGGTGCATTAAATAAGATCCTCAGCAGCTACGTTCCCAGAAAAGAGACAAATCAGGCAACAAAGCAAGTAAACAGAGGATCCTGTCATACACAAAACGACCATGCGGCACCATATGTATCTCCGACAAGAATTCAAGTCGTAAAGCTATGGAATAGAGATCCATGCCAGAGAGCTTTCGCTATCCGCCTTTATCAATAAGTTTGCGTGCTGTAAAAGTAACAGGCCTCCCGCCAACTGTCAATAAGAAAACGTTTCCAGAATTGTAGATGCGGCTAAAGTTACGTCTGGGACGAATAATTTAAGAGTGAATTCCGAGAGACAGAAGATGCATATCGACAGACGGGTCAGATTCAGGAAAAGGTATTCAAGATAAAAGCTGAGGCTTCAGCCTGTAGGACGTGCCCCCAGGCATCGTTTCGGCTGAAGCCTGCTCCGCCCGGGACATCTGCTTGTCGAGCCAGCGAATGCATGCGCTTCTGTGAAAATCCAGGCCTCGGCTCCAGCCTCCCGTTTCCCCTGCCAGGCTTCTCGCAGCCTGGAAATCCTTGGACCCTTTACGACTCAGCAACACTGAAGCACAGGCAAATCAGGAGCCACCATCTGCCCCTAAGCCCTGTTTGCTCCTGTGCCCATCGGAGTCTCAAATAAAAACGCTTCCCAGGACACTCTGTAGCGGCGGCCCCACCCCTACCCTGAAGCCATGACCCTGCCCAGGCTGCTGACCATCGGCTACGAGGACGCGGATCTGCATGACTTTCTTGACACCTTACGAACTGCTGGCGTTCAGGTCGTGGTGGATACCCGTGAGCGCGCCCAGAGCCGGCGCAGAGGCTACAGCAAAACCGCGCTTGGAATGGCCCTGGCACAGCAGGGCATCGCATACCGGCACCTGCGGGCACTCGGCACTCCGCCAGGGATTCGCAAGGCCTACAAACTGAACAGGGATTTTGCGGCCCTGAAAGCCGGGTACACCCTGCATCTGGCCACCCAGGGCGAGGCGCTCACCGAACTGGCTGCATTGGCAGCCCGAAGTCGGGTTGCCCTGCTGTGTTATGAAGCCGATCCGCACGAGTGCCACCGGTCCCTGGTTGCCCGCAGGCTGCAGGAACTCGAACTGGTAGGCGAGGTGGAGGACCTGCAAGTTTTGGCCAGCTGACCAGGGCAAAATGCCAAGCAGCACAGGTGCCGCAGCCCGACCTTCTGCGGCACCTGTGTCCAGTTCAGCAGAGCTCTTCCCTGCGTGTGCCCTCCTGCTGGACCGGTCCTCCCTGGTCCACCGCAAGAAACACCATCTGAGGCGCGGGGTGTGACAGGAACTGCTGGTGTGAGATGTTCCAGGCGTAGGCTCCCGCCAGCGAGAACAGCAGCAGGTCGCCGGCCCGGACCCGTCCGACTGGCACCCGCCGCGCCAGCACATCCTTGGGAGTACACAGCTGTCCTACGACTGTCACCAAACCTCCGGCCAGTTCAACGCGGGAATAGGCATGGGGCCAGGAATCCACCGCCAGCACCTCGAAGGGATGGTTATGGCCCTGCGCTGCCGGCGTGCGGAACTGGTGGGTACCGCCCCTGGCCACCACGAAGGCTTCACCCAGGTTGTGCTTCAGGTCGATTACCTGCATGGCGTAGTACCCGCACCCGGCGGTAACGAAGCGCCCAAGCTCCAGGCGCCAGCGCACCCCCGGCAGGGTGGCTGTCAGGGCCTGCATTCCGGTGCAGAAGGTGCTCCAGTCAAAAGACTGCGCCGGGTTGCGGTAGTTCACGCCGATGCCGCCGCCTACGTTCAGCAGGTCGGTCGTCAGGCCATAGCGGCTCTGCCAGGCGCGCACCTGCTCGGCGTACGCAGCCAGCAGCCGCAGATGAGCGCGGGCATCAAGCTGATGCGACAGCAGGTGAAAGTGAAAGCCGCGCAGCTGCAGTTCCGGATGCTGCTCCAGCCACGCCAGACAGCCGGGTATCTCGGCAGCGTCGATGCCGAACGGCGTGGGACGCCCGCCCATGGTCAGCGGCGTGTCGGGCAGGTCCCCGACACGGAGGTTGACCCGCAGCAGCACCGCAGCCACGCGTCCCCTGGACCGGGCCGTCCAGGCCAGGCGTTCGAGTTCACTGCGGCTCTCCACATGAAGAACCTCAGCGCCGGCTTCCAGCGCCTGTGCCAGCTCGCTGTCGGTTTTGCCTGGTCCACCGAAGATGACCGGCACCTGCGGGAAACGGGCAGACACCTGCGCAAGCTCCCCGCCCGACGCCACCTCGAAGCCGTCTACGTGGGGCGCCAGGGTTTCCAGAATTCGGGGTTCAGGATTGGCCTTGACAGCGTAGAACAGCTCGCATGCTGCTGGCAGGGTGGCGCGGAGCCACGCGGCGTGCTCGTCCAGCGCCGCAAGATCGTACACGTAAGCGCTGATGGGCTCAGGGGTCGTGGCCGCCAGCTTCAGCGCGGCTGCCCTCACCCGGTCGGGCGCCCTCATGCCGGCACCAGGTGCGCCAGTGGACTGCGCAGCGGTACATACTGCGCTTCCCGGTCGGCCTGCCGTGCAAAGCGGGTCAGCAGGTTGGTTTTGACCGGCCAGGGTGCGCCTGAGAGCAGCCCATGAATCTGGCGGGCAGAGGCCGGAGTGCCGTGCTGACGCTGGTAGCGCCGCAGCGAAGCGGCCAGGACCGGCCACAGTTCGGACTCAGGAGCAAACGCCGCGAGTTCGGCAACCACTTCCGTGAGGTGATTGACCAGCAGGCAGTACGCGACGCGCTGCCAGCCCCGCTCGGCACTGTACGTAAACGCTTGCCGCGCGCGGTCACTGGCCCCCTCGAACCAGGCCTGAGGCGCACGTCCGGCAATCAGCTTGGTGCCTTCCAGGTCGCGCAGAAAGACCTGCGTGGGCCACCCGTTCCGCAGCCCGACCACCACGTTCTGCAGGTGCGGTTCGAACACCACCCCGTGGGCGAACAGGGCGTGCAGCACCGGCGGCACCAGCAGGTCGAGGTACGCGGCAAACCATTCCAGCGCTGTTTCGCGCGGCGGCAGACCGGTCAGCAGCGCCGCCTGCTCAAGCTGTCCCGGCAGGCCCGAGGATGGATTGCCGAACAGGGCCCCCGAGAGCAGCGGAGTCACACCCGGCTGCAGGTAGGCCGTGAACTGCTCACGCAGGATCAGGCCGAAACCTTCAATGGTCTCGCGCTGCTGCGCTGCCGTGTCGCCCAGGCGGACGCTCAGGAACGCGGGCTCCAGCAGAACGCGGGTGTGCGGAAACCGGGCCGTGAATTCAGGCTCGGCCTGCTGCCACACCCGGCTGAGGTGAACGGCGCCTTCCAGCTCATACTCGGCGTTCTTGCGCACGCAGTTGGTGATCCGGACATTCAGCGAGCACTTGTAGAAAAAAGGGACGTCCGGGTGCATCAGGGTCCGTACCGAAGCGGTGGGCGAAAACTCCGGCCCGAGCGGTCCCAGGTCCTGTAACTCTCCACGTGAGAGGGCGGCGCGCACCTGAGGCCACTCCCGCAGCAGCCGGGCCTGACCAGGGTGGGTGGGCACCAGCACAAAATCATCTTGAAGGGAAAGCGTCTGCGCCGGGCGCACCAGCGCTGCGGTGCTCTGCGCCAGCATGGAGTCCTGCATAATCAGGTCACGGCGCACCGCGAAGTAATGCAGCGCAAAGCGGGCTCCGAGTTCCGGAGCGTAGGCGCTCCATGCCTCCGTTGCGTCTCCCCACGAACGGCTCTTGGGCGCAGGATGAAACCGGTGGCCGACCTTCAGCGCCTGCTCGGAGCGAAGGTAGGCGTCCAGCGGCGTGTCACCGGAAGTCGGGGCCCCGGCGTGAGACAGCGCCGCTTCGGTCATCTCCACGCTCTGGCGAATCTGGGACAGCAGTTCATCGTTAGGCGTGCCGGTCCGGGCCGCCAGGTCAGCCGTGACCAGCTGGGCAAAGGTCTCCCAGTCCAGGGACTGCCATGTGCCGCCCGGCTGACGGAACTGCGCCGGCATCCCATACCGGTGGTTTCCCGTGAGGCTGGCATGTTCAAGCGGCACGCGGATCTCGGCGCCGGCATCCGGCAGCTGCGCTTCCAGATGCGCTTCGCCCGGCCCCTGATGCACAGTAGATCGGTGATGAACAGAGGTCTGGCCGGCAGGTCCAGCCACCTCGCGCAGGTAGCAGTTCAGGAGGTTGTGCAGGGCGTGACGGGCCGCTTCGTGGGCCGGGGTCCTGGGGAGTTCAGGCAGCATACGTATTCCTTTTTCGGGGCAGCCAGCCACGGACCAGCAGGACCGTGACGACCGGGAGAAGGACAAGGGCACCCAGCACGAAGGGCGCGTGCAGACCAAGGCGCGGCGCAGCCAGACCCGCTGTTACACCTGCCAAAACCGCAGCCAGCTTGGAGACAGCCTCGAAGGTGCCGAACAGGCGGCCGGCCTGCCGGTCTTGCGCCAGACCCACCACCAGCACATGGAGCCAGACATAGAAGCCGGTCATCGCCAGACCCATCAGTACGCGGAAGGCGACCATGGGACTCAGGAAGGGTGTCAGCTGTCCCAGCAGCGATACCATCAGCGCCGCCAGGCTCAGGGTCAGGCCGCGCAGTGGGGTCACCGCGCGCAGGCGGCGCAGCGCTACGGGGGCGAACAGCAGGTACACCAGGTGCGGCACGGCGAACACAGCGCCCCAGAGTGCCGGAGAGAACTCCAGCGCCCGGACATAGGGAATGAAGTACGGGAACGTCACGATGGTGGCAAAAACAAACGCGGCCTCCAGCGTGAATACCAGCGCAGCCCCGGCTGCCTGAGTGACCGGAATCTGGCATTCCGGGTTCGCTTCCGGCTGGCTGTGCTCCACCGGCGGCAGACGCCACAGCAGCAGAGCGGCCAGCAGCGGCAACACGGAGAGCGCGGTGTACAGGCCCAGCGGTGAGCGGCTGCCTACAAACAGCGCCAGCGTGGCCGGAGCGACAACCAGCGCGGCGCGGGCTGATCCCTGCATAAGCGTCAGGGCGCGCGTGAGGTCCGGGCCACGCAATAGCGCCGCAAGGTAGGTGTTTGAAGCGGCAAACGTTCCGCCCAGCACACCCTGCAGGGCCAGCGCACCAGCAAATTCCCAGGGGGTGCGGGCAGCCCCGGTCAGAAGGAAACTCAGGGCTAGCCCCAGCTGAGCGCGCAGCAACAGCGGCCGGGGCCCATACCGGTCAGCCAGGCGCCCCCACAGCGGCGCGCTGAACGCCGCGCACAGCGTGGGCAGCACATACAGCCAGCCGGCCAGCGCTGGAGCCGGGTCATGCAACGACCGTTCCAGAATCAGCGGAAAGAATGGAGGCAGGCCCAGCGCCGCGAAGGCCGCGATGAAATGGCAGCCGGCCACCACCCAGGCGAACCGGGCATTCACCGGAGGTAATTGGGGCCGCTGAGGCCGTAGTACTTGTTGACGTCCGCTGCCCCACTGCGCGCCTTGCTGAGCAGGCTTCCCGCACTGAGCATGTACTTGACCGGCAGCCGCGGGGCATCGAGTACATGCTCTTCTACTTCTGCGCGCTCCAGCTTCAGTTCGTCAATCAGGTGCTCGATGCGGCGTCTGAGGTCCCGGTACAGGTCCGGGCGGCCCAGGCCATGCACCAGGGCAGCGAGGTTCAGGTGCAGCGTAATGGTCGTGAACATCTGGGCCAGCGGCTCCGGGCCGTCCACGAAAATGCGCTGGTCATCCAACCCGGCCAGCGCCGCAGCAGCTTCCGGCAGGATCCCGGCCAGCCGCTCAGCCAGCACGCGCGGGGAGTCGTTGTCCTTGAGCAGCAGCCGCAGCCCGCCGGAGGTGAGGACCAGCGCCGTGTTCTGCTGATTGGACTCCAGCGCCACGCCGTACCGCAGCCACAGCGTCAGGTGCAGCCGCAGGGTCAGGTCCGCGTACTCGGCCCAGAAGGCACCGAAGTCTCCCTGGTAGTGCTCGCGCAGCAGGCCGTCCAGAACCGTACCCCCACCGGGCGCTGGCGCCAGCAGAGACGCCACCGTGACCAGGGTGCCCTCCTGCGTGGCCTGCGGGTAGCGCCGCAGGAGGTATGCCAGAAAGCGTTCGCCGGCATGTCCGCTGGCCGTCTCGTCGGTCAGCAGCACGGTGTGCTCCAGTCCTTCCTGGCGCAGAATCTCGCCCAGCACGCCCTGCATCCGCGCGCCGTCGCCCAGTGTTCCGGGATGCACGAAGCGGCGGTTCCTGAGCCCCAGGGTGCTGATGTCCAGCGGCAGCTTGAGATGCCAGTGCGGTTCGTCCACCAGCGCGACGGTCCGGACCGACAGGGTCGGGCTGACCTTCAGGTGCGCTCTGGGCGCGGCGACCACCTCTGCGTCCAGAGCGCTTTCCTTCAGCAGCAGCTCAAGCCGCCCGCCCCACATGAAGGGGTGAACCGGCAGCAGCACATGGGAGTGTGCCAGTTCTGCCGGAAGGCCCACCTGCGCAAAATCCGGCCATCCCAGGGGCCTGGTCTCGCCTGTCTCCTGGACGCGGGCGCGCGGCACCGTAAGCCAGCGCAGTTCGAACACCGGGGCGAATTCCGGCGCGTATGCTCGCAGGTCGGCGGCCCCAAAGCCGGTCTTGGCCCGGGCCGTGGGGTACACGGGGTGATCCAGGAAGGCTCCCAGGCGGTCGAGATGCAGCGTCCGTTCGCCCCAGTCGGTGGGGATCTGGGGCGGCGTGGACAGCAGGCTGGCATGCTCATCTTCCACCAGCCAGCGCTGGGTCACGGCCGTGCGGTACTCCTCGTCAAAGGCAGCGAAGTCCAGTGCCTCCTGCGCCGGAAGGCCAGCGCGGAAGGCCGCCAGAATGTCCAGCGCGCCGTGCAGCTCTCTCGGCTGTCCTGCCTGACACCAGATCACCGGCAGCGCGCGCAGGACCCAGTCCTGGAGATACTGCGCGCGGCGAACAGCGAAGTAGAGCGTTCCGCCTGTCCAGTGGGGAACCGTCAGCCACTTGCCGTCCTGAAGCTCCGGCGAGATGTCCTGAGCGAAGGGAAGATCACGGCCGTCCGTGACCCGAGAGGCGTTCAGGCAGCCACGCACGTTCTCACGCAGCAGGGCGTCAACCACCCGGCGGGTCATGTAGGCCTCGTGCGTGTGGGGAGCAGCCCTCATGCGCGGACCTCCCAGTGCAGGCCCGCGCCGAAGGCATCGGCTGCAGTGTCGAGCGGGGCGCCCAGCGGCGCGACGGCACGCAACACCCCCAGATAATCGCGGTTGGTGTGGCTCAACGGCACCCGCTCGCCGGGATGTCGCAGGGGCCGGTAGGTCAGGTCCACCTCACCGGCGCGCCCGTCCTGTGCCGCCGGAGCCTGAACCAGCGTTCCTGCCTGCCGGGTGCAGAAGTAGCGCACGGTGGCGGTGCGGCGGGTTGCGGGCAGATCCGGCAGCGTCTCGCCCAGGTGTGCACGCAGCACCCATTCGAACAACGGGATTTCCAGCAGGTCCTGCAGCATCAGGTCGCACTGGTCACCGATGTTCCGGTAGTTCACCTCGATCAGGCGGGGACCCTGAGGCGTCAGCACGAACTCGGTGTGGCAGGCGCCAAAGCCCACGCCGAGGCAGTCAAGCTGTTCCAGAACCTGGGCCTGCACCCTGGCGTCCAGGGGGCGCCAGTCCAGCCGCGTCTCGATGAAGTGCGGTGGGGCGCCCAGCGCCGTGGCAAAGCTGCCCAGCACCTGAACCCGCCGCGCGTCACCCAGGGTTTCCAGGGTGTGCAGCGGTCCGTCAAGGAACTCCTCGACCATCAGGGCGCGTCCTGGTTGGGCCTTCCAGAACGCCTCGCAGTGCTGCTGCAGAGCAGTGCGCTCACGGACCAGGGTGACGTCCTCACTGGCAATGCCCTCACGCGGCTTGAGGACACAGGGAAAAGGAATGTCCTGTAGTCCGCTTAGGTCGTCGGGGCTGCTCAGCACGGCGAACCACACGGCGTCCAGGCCCGCTCGGGTGAGGCAGGCGCGCATTTCGGCCTTGTTCTTGACCCGGCAGGCGGCCTGCCAGTTCTTGGCGGGCAGACCAAAATACTCGGCCGCCAGGGCAGTTGCGGCCTGAAGATGATCGCTGTTGCTGAAGATCGCTGCGGGGCGTTCCCGGCGCGAAACTTCGGCAATCACGGCGAACGGATCGGGAACATGGCAGCTGATGACCCCGGGGCGCTCGGAACCCCAGGAACCGTACTGCGCCCGGTGCTCGTCAGGGTGGCTGGTCAGCACGACTGGCTTGAGGCCCAGCCGTCGGGCCGCCGGAAGAAATCCAAGCGTGACAGCGTCTGTAGGCACCTGTGCGGTCAGGATCAGCTCGTTCATGGCTGGCCTGCCGGCAGGGAGATGGGCTCTGATCGCAGGACAGGCGAGGAAAGACGCAGCAGAAAGACGAGGCTGTACTGGAACATGAGTGCACCTGCTTTTTGACAATGAGAGGGCGACACGGGCAGGTAGACCTGTCCGCAGACATAAACTAAATTAATCCGATCAGTTCACTCGGCTTTGAACCGTACCGCTGATGAACCATGCTGTCAAGCACAGTTGGCCACGCGGACTCCGGATGCTCCCAGAGAGAGACAGCAGGACAAGAACTCCCCATTCAACAGGGACATCAGCCTGTTCTCTGCCCCCAGGACGCATAATTTCCCCTCCACGACATCACCAGGGCACACAGGACGGGCAAGCCCAGTTGCCATTGCAATCTTGGTCACTTATATTCCTGACTAATCCAATCGGATAAGGAGATATATGTTGTCCCTACGTACTCTGTCCCTGCTGCTTGCCCTGTCCATGCCCGCTGGTGCACTCACAGTTCCCCATCTGGCAGGCACGACCGAAATCAAGACCACCCCCAAACGTATCGTCGTGCTGGAATTCGGCTTTATGGACGCCCTGGCCAAACTGGGGGTCAAGCCTGTGGGCATCGCAGCTGACGGCGACACCGCTGCCGACGTTCTGCCTCACCTCCGGAAGTATTACGGGCCAGCTCTTCCCACGGTCGGCAACCGTCACTCGCCCAGCCTGGAAAGGATCCTGGCCCTGAAGCCGGATCTGATCATCGCCGACGAGAACGACCACAGGACCATCTACCCGCAGCTGGGCAGGATCGCGCCGACCCTGCTGCTGCGCTCCTACCGTGGAACCTACAAAGACCAGCTCGACCAGTTCGGACTGATCAGCAAAATCGTCGGCAAAGAAGCCCTGGGTAAGGCAGTCCTGGCCGACCACACCCGTCTGTTTGCCAAAGTGAAAGCTACCAGCAGCCCCAAGGCGGGAAAGATGGTCGTCGGGGTGCTGACTCCCAACGGCTTTTACGTGCACAGCGACAGGAGTTATGTCGGCAGCCTGCTTGAAGCCCTAGGACGCGACAACCCCACCCGGATGCGTGACGACCAGACCCAGTACCAGCTGTCTTTAGAAGGGTTGAGCGCCCTGAACCCCGACACCCTGGTCGTGCTGTACAACGCGGAGCATCAGGCCGCCTTTGACCGCTTCAAGGCTGAGCCGCTGGTCCAGGCGCTGCCTGCCGGCAAGCACAACCGCGTCTATACCTTCAACCGCGACCTGTGGGCCAAGGGACGCGGGGTGATCGGCCTGGAACATATCCTCAGCGACATGTTCAGCAGCCGCGTGCTGAGCGGCAAAGCAGCCCGGTAAGCGCCGCCGCCAGGCTGGATGTGCCGCCTCTGTACAGACCCTGTCACAGACAGCCGCACACAGCAGGAAGCTGCAAATGGACCCAGGGCATCCTGCTCCGGGTCCACTTGCGCCGCTTCACGGTTCGGCAGGTTCGTGGCGGGCCCGGGCAAGACGAGCGATCCGGCTCACCTGTGGGTTAAGTGCATCACTGACCAGCTGCGCTGTCGTTCGCCAGACCCACAGCGACACGCCACCAAGCAGCAGCAGCCACATCATCAGACCGAGCATCGCCGGCTTTTGTCCAGCCAGTTCACGTTCCAGGGCAGTTACCCCGGGGGTGAACATCAGTTCGACCAGTGGCGCGGGCGTCAGGTACATACCCAGCCCCAGCATGAAGAAGGCGCCATAGGTCAGCGTGTCCGACACCCTGCCCAACGGCCGATGCAGAGCCTCACGCGGCTGGTCACCATTGATCCAGCGGCCAGCGGCCGTCAGCCATCGCCGGAAACCAGCCATACACAGCCAGGTCAGCAGCAGCAGCGGCAGACCGACCATCACCATGACAAACGATGTGATCAGCGCATAGACCCCTGGTGGCAACAACCCCAAAGAAGATTCGGGACGACCCACGCTCCACAGTTGCCAGCCCACGGCAGCCAACGCCACCAGCACCAGCAGAAGTTGCACGGCCCAGGTGGCAGCACTGAACAGCTGACGTGCACGTGTATGTTCCCTGCCCAACAGACTCCGCAGCCAGACCAGCAGGGCGGCGTTCATGACGGCCAGCACCAGAGCGCCGCTGGTCAGCAGGCCCAGCAGGATCAGCTGTGGAAGCATCCGATCGATCGGCACAGGTGATAATCCCAGCTCCCGCGTCTCGGCAGGCATGGTCTGCCAGGCCTGGGCCACCTTCCATAACAGGACTCCACACGCCACCGATGGACCCAGCCCGGCTACGCACAGAGCCTGTAATGCCCTACCCTGCCATGTATTCAGCATGAACAGCCTCAGCGTACATACTGGTGCTCGTTCCCGACGCCCAATATCAGCAGCAGGAGGCACAACACGCTCCACTGCATGCAGGCAACGTCATGGCACGCCAGGAAAGCCACAAGGCAGGACGCCGCCGCAGAAACCTGCCCTCTCATCAGGTGGCACAACAATTCCATACCGTCCCGGACATTCATTGTCCAAAACTGGCCCGCACCAGTCCTTCCTTGACGATCAGGTCAACCGCCTGTACCACATGCAAGGCTCCACCCCGTTATCAACTCGGAAGTAAATCCCTGCCAACCAGACTCGGGGCTTTCCTTGCCTGTTGCCATGACACGATCCGGTATGACGCAGGTCCACGTGAACTTAGGATGTGCCAGCTGGAGCGTCGCCAGCGGTCAGACGGCCCAATTCGGCCAGGGCGGGAGTGTGCTGCAGCGGTACGCGACCCGCTTCCGTGCTGTGGAGATCAACTCGTCGTTCTACCGGCCGCACCGGCAAAGTACGTATCAGCGCTGGGCTGCCAGTGTCCCGGAGGACTTCCGCTTCAGCGCCAAGGTGCCCAAGGCGGTGACCCATCAGGCCAGGCTGCAAGACTGTCATGACCTGCTGAGCGACTTCGTCCACCAGACAGCCGGGCTGGGGGAGAGTCTCGGGTGTCTGCTTGTGCAGCTACCGCCCAGCCTGACCTTTGATGAACCTGTAGCTGAGGCCTTCTTCCGGGACCTACGACTCATGACCCCGGTCCCCGTGGCCTGCGAGCCGCGTCACGGCTCCTGGTTCAGCCCGGCAGCCGACGCTCTGCTGATCACGCACCGGATTGGACGCGTAGCCGCCGATCCTGCCCTTACGACTGAGGCCAGCGTCCCAGGGGGCCACAGCGACACGGTCTACTACCGCTGGCATGGCTCGCCCCGGATGTACTTCTCAAGTTATTCCGACCAGGCACTCCAGACACTGGCCCAGGATCTTCAAGACCGCTTAGCGATCCGGCCCTGGGTCATATTCGACAACACAGCGGCGGGCGCAGCCGCGGAAAACGGGCTGAAGCTGATGGAGCTGTTGGCCCGAGACAGCCTGACTCACAGAGGACTTTAGGCCCGCATCCCTCCCCCGTTCTGTTTGTTCATCCAGGCCGGTGGCTTGGGCGCGAAGCGGCCCAGGATGGTCTGCTGGTCGTACGCGAGGTAAGCGTCGGCCCACGGGAAGGTCTGGTTGAGCACCCGGATTGCTTCATGGCTGCCCATGCCGTGGTCAAGCTGATACAGCACGAACTGCTCGGGCGTTTCCAGGCGCAGGTAGGTCGGCATGCTGCCGGCGTGCTCGTCGAGGATGCTCTGAAACTCGCCCACCGCGTCCGGGCTGGCGTTTTCCAGGTCGATGGTCACGTACATGACCTTGGGCACTTCCGCCAGCTGCTCCACGCTGACCACTTCCTCGGCGATGGCGCGCAGGCCGCCGTCCTCGGATTCCAGTTCCACGATCACCAGGGCTGGCGTGTCGTTGACCAGTTTTTCCTGAATGCGGTCATAGGCGCGCGAGAAGGCCACCAGTTCGGTCTGCCCGGACTCGTCGGCCAGGATGAACCGGGCCATCATGCCGCCGGACTTGGTGGGCTTCTTAACTACACCCTCGATCATGCCGGCCAGCACGGCCTTCAGGCGCTTGCCAGGAGCGACGTTCTGCTGCGTGAACCAGGTGTCCAGGTCACTGATCCGGCAGCTGGCGGCTTCCCGCAGGCCCTCATGCTGCTCCAGGGGGTGACCGGAGATGTACAGGCCCAGGGCTTCTTTCTCGATACTCAGTCGCTCCAGGTCGGTGAAGGGCGGAATGCCGCTGCGCAGCGGGCGCTCCTTTTTCACCTCTTCCATGCCGAACATCATGCTCATGCCGCTGGCCGCCTTGGCATTGATATCAGCCGTGCTGGCAGCGTCCTCCAGGGCGTCTTCCAGGCTGTGTAGTAACTGGTTGCGCTCGCCGAACTGGTCGAACGCCCCGCTCTTGATCAGGCTTTCCATCGCCTTGCGGTTGCAGACCTTGTTGCCCAGGCGTGAGCAGAAGTCCGCCAGGGACTTGTAGCGCCCGGCGCGCTGCCGCTCTTCCAGGATGCGCTGTACGGCCGCCTCCCCAAGGCCCTTGATGGCGTACAGCCCGAACAGGATCTCCTCGCCTTCTACGGCAAAGTCGGGCGCCGAGCGGTTGATGTCCGGCGGCAGCACGTGCACGTCCATCTTGCGGGCGTCACTGACGTACTCGGCGACCTTGTCCGAGTCGCGGCGCTCCACCGTGAGCAGCGCAGCCATGAACTCGACCGGGTAGTTGGCCTTGAGCCAGGCGGTCTGGTAGGTGATGACGCCGTACGCCGCCGAGTGGGATTTGTTGAAGCCGTAGTTGGCAAAGGCGTCCAGCAGGTCGAAGAGCTTGTTGGCCTCTTCCTTGGGCACGCCGTTGTTTCCGGCGCCCTCCACGAAGATCTGACGCTGGCGCTTCATCTCCTCGGCGTCCTTCTTGCCCATGGCCCGGCGCAGCAGGTCGGCGCCGCCCAGCGAGAAGCCGGCGACCTCCGAGGCGATCTGCATGATCTGCTCCTGGTACACCGGAATCCCGTAGGTTTCGGCCAGGATCTTCTCCAGGTACTTCGCGCTGGTGGGAAAGCCGTCCCGGACGTAATCCACCTCTTCCAGGCCGTGGTGACGCCGGACGTAGGTGGGAATGTTCTCCATCGGGCCCGGGCGGTACAGCGCCGAGAGGGCGATGATGTCGGCCAGACGGCGCGGCTTGAGACGGCGTGAGGCGTCGGCGATCCCGGCTCCTTCCAGCTGGAACACGCCCTTGGTGTCTCCACGGCTCATCAGCTCGTAGGTTCTGGCGTCGTCGAAGGGAATGGCGTCGAAGTCAATCTCGATGCCGCGCGACTCGCGCATGATGCGCCTGGCTTCGTCCAGGAAGCTCAGGGTACGCAGCCCCAGGAAGTCCATCTTGATCAGGCCGATGTCCTCGACGGCCTTCATGTCGTACTGACAGACCATGCCCTCGCCGGAGGTGTCGCGCATGACCGGCACGAGGTCAGTCAGCTGCGTCTTGCCGATGACCACACCCGCGGCGTGCACCGAGGCGTGTCGGGTCAGGCCCTCGAGCTTCTGCGCAAACTCGTACGCTTCGAGCAGCTGGCCGTCCTCGGCCAGCATCTGCGCGATGTCCGGCACCGCCTCGCGGGCCTGCTCCAGGCTGTAGCTCTTGCCGAACTTGATGGGAATCAGCTTGGAGACCTTGTCCACCTTGGCATACTCCAGCCCCATGACGCGCGCCACGTCCTTCAGGCAGGCCTTGGACGCCATGGTTCCGAAGGTGGCGATCTGCGCGACCTTGTCCTCGCCGTACTTGTCCTGCACGTAGGCAATGACCTCGCTGCGCCTCGCGTCGTTGAAGTCGATATCGAAGTCCGGCATCGAGATACGGTCGGGGTTCAGGAAGCGCTCGAACAGCAGCGCGAATTCCAGCGGATCAAGGTTGGTGATGCGCATGGCGTAAGCGACCAGACTTCCTGCACCGGAGCCGCGGCCCGGCCCCACGCTGATGTCCTGGTCCTTGGCCCAGTTGATGTAATCGGCCACGATCAGGAAGTAGTCGGGGAAGCCCATGTTGTTGATGACCGACAGTTCGTACTCGGCGCGGCGCAGGATTACCAGGGCGTGCTTATGGTGCGCGCGGGTGGTTTCCTCGTCATTGCCGTCCGGGTCGAGTGCGATGCTGGTGTCGCTGCTCTCCTGCCGGGCTTTCCGGCAGTCCTCATGAGCATAGGCTGGAAGCGTCCCGCCTTCGGCTTCAGTCTCCATGACTTCCAGGGCGGGGTACTTGGTGTACTTTTCTCCGGCCTGCTTGCCACGCGCTTCCCACTCACTGCCCATAAAGGCCAGCAGCGTCAGCAGGGTTTCCAGGTCACAGCTCCGGACGTCACAGCCGTCCACGCGCTTCAGGACCCTGGCGGCGTTGTCTGCACCCAGCGCTTCCAGGGAACGCAGCGCGTAATCCCGCAGGAGATGCTCGGTGGCGTGCCCCGGGTAGCGCTTGACCGTACCGCGGTAGGTCTGAATCCTCAGTTCCTCGGCCATGGTGCGGCCCTCGGGGATAGGCAGGGCCGGCATCTGGTAGACGCGTTTCTTGCCTACCGGCAGGTCCACGTTGCACAGGTCGGCAATGGCGGAGGTGTTGTCGAAGGGTTCCTCGCCCCAGTCGCTGACCGGCAGCGCCGCCTGCATCTCCTCCAGATTCTTGACGTAGAACTCGTCACACGGGAACTTGAAGCGGTTCTCGTCTGCCAGCGTCGCTTTGGTCTGAATGGCCAGCAGGGTCTCGTGCGCAGTGGCGTCGCTCTTCTTGACGTAATGGCCGTCATTGGTGGCGACCATACCGATGCCCAGTTCCTGCGCCCAGGCCCTCAGGATGGGGTTGTTGCGCTTCTGCTCGGGCAGACCATGGTCCTGAATCTCAATGTAGTAGTTCTCGCCGAACAGCTCGCGGTACCACAGCAGGCGCTTTTTCGCGTCCTCCTCGCGGCCCTGCAATAACAGTTGCTGCACCTCACTGCCCAGGCAGCCGGAAAACGCGATCACACCCTTGTGGTGCTCCTGGAGCAGTTCGTGGTCAATACGGGGCTTGTAGTAATAGCCCTCGGTGTAGCCGCGGCTGCTCAGGCGGCACAGGTTCTGATACCCCTCGAAGTCGCGGGCCAGCAGGGTCAGGTGGAAAATGCCCTTCTCGCCGTCCTGGGCGCGGGTGCGGTCGCGCCGGGTCCCTTGACCAGGGACCACGTAAGCCTCGTATCCAATGATGGGTTTGACGCCCGCCGCCTGGGCGTAGTTGTAGAAATGCACTGCCCCGTGCATGTTGCCGTGGTCCGTCATGGCCAGCGCCGGTGTGCAGCCCTCCGGGGTGACCTCCTTGGCCCACTTGAGCAGATCCTTAAGCTTGGCCGCACCGTCAAGCAGGGAGTACTGGGTGTGCTGATGCAGATGCGCAAAGCGGCGAGGCACGCTTGCGCCGGGTGCCGTTGAGGGCTTGCAGCACGAACCGTCCGGCAGATGAATATGTGGAGACTGGGCGAGGTCGGCGGCGGTCATATCCTCCAGCATAGGCGGGCAGGACTCACGGCGCTGTGACGCCTGGTCTTGACGGGTATGCCGAAGGTGCACTCCTGTTTTTCCGAGTTGTGCCTCTGCTCTGTCTGTAAAAAGAACCTGGTGGACAGAGATACGGAGGCCATGTCGCAGGAGCCTTTGAGCGGCATTCCGCCTGCCATTGCTGTCTGGTTCATGTGCAGTAGACCGCAGCCCGGCTGAGGTCTACCGTGACACTCAAAAGGAGGCGGACATGCTGAGCGTAAGACCCATGTCATGGCCTGACTCTCATACTCCGGGGATGAGACCGGGCGTCCGCGAACTGCGCTTCGGATATGGGCTGTTTGCGCTGCTGTTGCTGACCACCCTGCTGGTGGTGGTGCTGATGGAGCGCCCGGCAGTCTACTGGGTGCTGCTGCCTCTGCTGGCAACCCAGGTCATCGCCTTATGGCTGACCAGTCGGATAATCCGGATCGTGCGTCATCACCGGCAGGTCCGTGAGTCCTACGAGCAGGAACTGGATTTTGCTCGGCAGGTGATGGAAAGCATGGTGCACGGCGTGACCGTAACGGACAAACATGGAGAGGTCATGTACGCCAACCGGGCTGCCGCTGAGATCTACGGCCGACCCACCGAGGAAATCGTCGGCAACACGGCTTTTGCGCTGACAGTTCCGGAAGACCACCACCTGCTGCGTGCAGCCCAGCAGGCGCGGCAGCTGGGCCGCAGCGGCGCTTACCACGTACGGGTACAGCGCCCCGGAGGAGACCGTGTGCGGGTACAGGTGACCGGTACGCCAAGGTTTCATCAGGGCCGGATGGTAGGGAGCTTTGCTTCGGTGGTACTGGAGCCGGATTCTGCGACCGGAGCACTTCGTCAGGAGACCCACCCAGTTCAGCCTGAATAACACCGGGTCAGGCGAATAACATGAATCCAGATAACCCTTCACGCAGCCCTGGTATGTTTTCCGCCCCCGCAGGCAGATAAATACGCGACCATGCCTGACATTCATGTCAGAGCCTCCGATATGCCGGATGCGCGTGACTTCCGGGGAGATTCGAGAGCCGCCGGGCAGATACGGTGACCACCGTGCCGGGCAGTGGTCTGCCTATAGTTCTGTGCACAGCACCGCCCGGCCTTCTGATACACCTCGCTCAGTCCGTTCTGACCGCCTGATTTTCGAGGATGGTCAGAACACTGAATGGTCCTGCGCTGATCACCGGAAACCGCAGCCGTGCCGGTCACCCGCTGCCGATCCACCTGATCTTACTTTAGTCTATGACGCTCAAGTCTATTGACATCCTTCAACTGTAGCCTTATGCTGTCAGACGTTTAGAACTGCTGCCCTGTGGGCTGCAAATCCCTGTATCTCAAGGAGTCAACTCATGGCTAAAGCTGTTGGAATCGACCTGGGCACCACCAACTCCGTTATTTCCGTTATGGAAGGTGGCCGCCCCGAAGTGATCGTAAACGCCGAGGGCGGACGCACCACCCCGTCTGTCGTGGCCTACAAGGGCGACGAGCGCCTGGTGGGTCAGATTGCCCGCCGTCAGGCCGCGCTAAACCCAGCCGCCACCCTGTTTGAAGTCAAGCGCTTTATCGGCCGCCGCTGGGACGAGGTCAAGGAAGAAGCCGCGCGCAGCCCCTTCAAGGTCAAGGAAGGCCCCGGCGGCAGCGTCCGTATTGAAGTGAACGGCCAGGATCTGGCTCCCGAGCAGGTCAGCGCCGAGGTTCTGCGTAAGCTGGTCAGCGACGCTTCCGCCAAGCTGGGCCAGAAGATCACAGACGCCGTGATCACCGTGCCCGCCTACTTCGACAACTCGCAGCGTGAAGCAACCAAGCAGGCCGGCGAGATCGCGGGCCTGAACGTGCTGCGCGTGATCAACGAACCCACTGCCGCCGCGCTGGCCTACGGCCTCGAGCGCAAAGGCAACGAGACCGTGCTGGTCTTCGACCTGGGGGGCGGGACCTTCGACGTGACCATCCTGGAACTGGGTGACGGCGTGTTCGAAGTAAAATCCACCGCCGGCGACACCCACCTGGGCGGCGCGGACTTCGACCACCGTATCGTGGACTGGCTGGCCGAGGAGTTCAACCGCGAGCACAACTTCGACCTGCGCAAGGACAAGCAGGCCCTGCAGCGCCTGATCGAAGCGGCCGAAAAGGCCAAGATCGACCTGTCCAACGCTTCGGAGTCGAGCATCAGCCTGCCCTTCATCACCTTCGACCCCGAAACCCGCACCCCCATGCACCTGGAGCGCACCCTGAGCCGCGCCAAGTTCGAGGAGCTGACGGCCGACCTGCTGCGCCGCGTGCGCAAGCCGGTCGAGCAGGCCCTTGCGGATGCCAAGCTCAGCGCCAGCGACATCGACGAAGTGATTCTGGTTGGCGGCTCGACCCGGATCCCGGCCGTCAAGCGCATCGTGCAGGACCTGGTGGGCAAGACTCCAAACGAGTCGGTCAACCCCGACGAGGCCGTGGCTCTCGGCGCCGCTGTGCAGGCCGGCATCATTCAGGGTGACTCTGCGCTGGGCGACATCGTGCTGGTGGACGTGACCCCGCTGACCTTGGGCGTGGAAGTCAAGGGCGGCATGATCGCCCCCATGATTACCCGCAACACGACCGTTCCTGCCAAGAAGACCGAGATCTACACCACCGCCGAGAACAACCAGCCCGGTGTGGAAATCAACGTGCTGCAGGGCGAGCGTCCCATGGCCAGCGACAACAAGTCCCTGGGCCGCTTCAAGCTCGAAGGCATTCCGCCCATGCGCGCCGGTCAGGCACAGATCGAAGTGACCTTCGACATCGACGCCAACGGCATCCTGCATGTGACGGCCAAGGAAAAGACCAGCGGCAAGGAAGCCAGCATCCGCATCGAGAACACCACCACCCTCGACAAGAGTGATGTCGAGCGCATGGTCAGGGAAGCTGAGGAGAACGCCGCAGCCGACAAGCTGCGCCGCGAGAAGGTCGAGAAGCGCAACAACCTCGACTCCCTGCGTGTGCAGGCCACCCAGCAGCTCGAAGAGAACGAAGGCGCTGCGCAGGACGCCAAGGACGCGCTCAAGGCTGCCGCTGACGAGGCCGAAGAAGCTGTCCGTAGCGAAGACGACGCCCGCATCGAAAGTGCCCAGAAGCGTCTGGAAGAAGAGCTGCGTACCTTCATGACCGCTCAGCAGGCCGCAGGCCAGGGTCAGCCCCAGGGCGCCCAGGCTCAGGGCACCAAGGCCGACGACGACGTCATCGACGCGGACTTCAAGGCTGCCGAGTAAGGCCGGGCAGCCACCCAGCAGAGATCGGCTGCTGGGTGTGCCCTGAAGGAACGTCCTTCTCAGGCCCCCACACCAGACCACCCCCAGGGGGAGAGGACGGCCCATGAGCCCCCTCTCCCCTATCTTGCAGAGAATGTTCCGGAGGCGACCCCGCATGACCAATGATGACCAGAAGAAAACCGACACCGGCTCCCAGGCCGGAGACACCACCGAAACCCTGAGGCCGGACCAGGAGGGCGAGACCAGCGAGGTTGAGGTTCTGGACGCCGAGACCGACAACATGGAAGAGGACGCCGACCTGTCGGGCTTCCCCGATATGGACGAGGGAATGTTTGCCCAGGTGCAGGAAATGATGGGCAAGCTTCAGCGCGCTGACGAGCTTGAAAAAGAGAACGCAGACCTGAAGCACCGCCTGGGCCGACTGGCCGCTGACTTCGAGAGCTACCGCACCCGCACGGCGCAGGACAGTGCCGAGGCGCAGGGTCAGGGGGTCAGCAAGGCCGCTGAGGCGCTGATGCCGGTGTATGACGACATCGACCGCGCCGTCACCATGGGCAGCGGTGACCCCGCCAAACTGATCCCCGGCATGCAGGCCGTGCAGGGCAAGGTGCTGAACATCTTTTCCAGCCTGGGCCTGGAAGCCACCGGCAAGGAGGGTGAGGCCTTCGACCCCCAGTGGCACGAGGCGATTCAGGTGGTTTCTGGTGAGCAGGACGACATGATCGTGCAGGTCTACCAGCTGGGCTTCCGCATGGGTGACCGTCTGGTCCGCCCGGCGCGCGTGGTCGTCAGCAAAAAGGACTGAGTATGACTGACCCGCTGCATGGCGTCACGCTCCAGACCATCGTGGAGCGCCTCGCGGACGAGTACGGCTGGGAGGGCCTGGCCCAGCGGGTCCCGGTGCGCTGCTTTCAGTACGACCCCAGCGTGCAGAGCAGCCTCAAGTTCCTGCGCAAGACCCCCTGGGCACGCGCCAGAGTCGAGGCGTTGTACGTAGATCTCGTGACCCGCTAAGCCCGTTTTCTTTCCCTCTTTCCGCCAGGAGGCGACCACCATGGCCTATAAGGATTATTACGACGTGCTGGGTGTCTCGCGTGGCGCGTCCGATGCGGACATCAAGTCCGCCTACCGCAAACTCGCCAAGCAGTTTCACCCCGACAAGAACGCCGGCGACGACAGGGCTGCCGAGCGCTTCAAAGAAATCGGTGAAGCCTACGCCGTTCTGAACGATCCGGAAAAACGAAAACTGTACGACCAGTACGGTCATGCCGGACAGGTTCCCCCCGGAGCCTATCCCGGCAGCGGGGGGTTCCCCGGAGCAGACTTCGGCGGGTTTGATCCTGGGCAGTTCAGCGACTTCTTCCAGGGCCTGTTCGGGCAGACCGGACCGCGTGGAGGCGGAGGAGGATACCGCAACCCGGCGGGGCAGCAGGTCAACATCGAGGATCTGCTGGGCGGTTTGGGCGGCGCAGGACAGAGCCGGCGCTTCGTGCAGAACGTCGAAGGCGAGTTGCAGGTCACGCTTGAAGAGGCCTACAGCGGCTCGGATGAGGTCATCAACGTGGACGGCAAGCGCCTGAGCCTCCGTGTCCCGGCGGGGACCAGAGACGGCGCGCGCCTGCGACTGGCCGGGCAGGGCCCCGGTGGCGGCGACGTTCTGCTGACCATCCGTGTGCTTGAAGACGGCCGCTTCGACCTGGACGGCGATGACCTGACCACCAGCGTGGACGTGCCGGCTCCTGTGGCCGCGCTTGGGGGGGACGTGAAAGTGCAGACCATTGCGGGTACCACCGGCAACCTCACCGTGCCGCCCGGCAGCAGTGGCGGGCGCAAGATGCGTCTGCGCGGGCAGGGCTGGCCCCGCAAGGACGGTACCCGGGGAGACCTCTATGTGCGCCTGAACGTCACTGTGCCCAAGGATCTGACTGACGAGGAAAAAGAGCTGTACCGGCGATTGCGCGACCTCCGGCACTGAAATGGACAACGGAGCAGGCCGCACCTTTCGTAGGGTGCGGCCTGTTTGCAGCACAAGCGAAAAGACCCGAGCATCGCATGGTATTGGGGTTCTTTTCCTCCAGGTGTAGCCGACCGTTCAGGCTCCTGGCCCTTCCAATTTCAGCTCCTGTCAGGCTGGCTGATGCCCTCAAGCGCCTGTTGATCAGCGTTGGTATCGGTACGCACAGCCAGATCGCCCAGGCTGACAATGCCCACAACCTTGCCGCCCTCGGTCACAGGCAGGCGGCGCAGCTGACGCTCAGCCATGGCCTGGGCAGCCTCGCGCACGTCAGTGCTGGCCTCCATGGTGAACACGCTGCCAGTGGCGTAATCGCTTGCCGGGGTACCGAAGTCGTGGCCATAAGCAACTGCCCGCACCACGATGTCGCGGTCAGTAATGATTCCGCGCAGGGTGTCACCCTCCATGATCAGCACATTTCCAATGTCCTGGTCACGCATCAGCGTTGCCACTTCCTTGAGCGTGGCCTGAGAGTCCACGGAGGTCAGTTCCCGGGTCATGATCTCGCGCAGGGATGTCATGTCCGCACCTTAAGGGCAGTACCTTTGGCCGCAGTGGGAGAGACATAAAGGCGCACAGGGGTCTGAGAAGCAAAAAACAGGAGAGACTGTTGAAGTCTCTCCCTGCACTCGTAAGGCGTCAGCTCAGCGCATCAGCCAGTCGAAAGAAGTCTTGATCAGGATATTCCGGCTGTTGGGGGTCAGCCCTTCCAGACCGAAGCCCATGTTGACGGTGCGGTACTTGCCAGCGTCGTTGGCCACGATTGCACCAGCGTTTTCGCTGGCGTTCTGGGCAGTGACCCGGGGACGCTGCGTCTGCTGCTGTCCACCGAAGATCTGGTTCAGCACCGTGCCGATCACGTTGGCGGCCAGCTGCTCGACCAGGCCGCGCGGCTCCTGCACCTTCTGGGTCGCGCGGTTACGGTTAGGATCCACGCGGATGCTTTGCGCGCTGATGGTACCGGCGTTGGCATTGGCGTTGCCCCAGCTGGCGACCACACTGCTGCCGTTCAAGTCGGCAATGACATCAGGGTAGTACTGGTTCCCGGCGCTGCCCTGTGCGTTCAGGTTGAAGGCCGTGTTGCCAAAAGCCCCGCGGGTCACAAACTTGGGTGTTCCGCTGCTGTCAGCCACGAAGCGCGTTTTCAAGATGCTGCGGTAGAACTCACCTGCTCCGATGTCGTATCCCACGTCCTGACCGGTCACCAGCAGGCGCCCACCGGCAGCCAGGAACTGACGCAGGGTGTTCTGGTCATTGGCAGTGATCGTGTTCTGATACTGCTCACCAGTGGCCCATATCACGATGTCAGCGCGGTTCAACTCGCTCAACGGCACCTGACCCTGGGTCTGGGTGTTCCAGACGAAGGCTCCGCCCGCGGCTGCATTGGCCTTGATGGCGTCACGCAACGTATTCGTGACATCGGCGCCCTGGCCCATGTCGTCATCCACCAGCAGGACTTTGGGTTTCTGATTGCTGGCGGGCGGAGTGGGCGCTGGTGCCGGCTTGGGTGCTGGTGCCGGAGCACTGCCTGGAATGTCCTTGATGAAGCAGCCCTTGAGGCGACCAGGGTAAGGATCACGGCCCCATTCCTGCACGGTGCAGTTGAAACCATCTGTTCCAATACCCGTCAGGTAGCGGCCTGCAGTTCCGAACGCAGCTTCCTTGCGGCCCGTGAAGTTGCACTTGCTGCCTTCAAGTGCGCACAGCGCGTAACCCGCCGGGCCAGTCGGCTGAGCGGCCGGGGGCGTAGGTGCTGGAGCTGGAGTGGGCGCAGGAGCTGGAGTAGGTGCTGGCGCGGGCGCTGGAGCTGGAGTGGGCGCTGGAGCCGGAGCTGGGGCTGGTGCGGGCGCTGGAGCAGGAGCCGGTGCAGGAGCCGGAGCTGGGGCTGGTGCGGGCGCCGGCGCTGGAGCTCCTGCCGACGCGCCCAACTTACCCAATGCTCCTGGAACGCTGATCAGGCCGTACCCGACGTTGTTGTTCTTGCTTCCAGCATTGCTGGCACTGGAGAACAGCGCATTCTTGATGGCGTCCACGCTAGTCCCGGGCTTGGCTGAGAGCAGCAGGGCCACAGCACCGGCGGCAATCGGGCTGGCCTGAGAGCTGCCGCTCAGGGCTCCGTATTTATTTCCAGGGAAAGCACTGGTGATTTCCACACCAGGAGCGGCGATGTCGGGTTTGACAAAGACTCCGTTGATCTTTCCAGTCCATGCGACAGGGCCACGGCTGCTGAAGCTGGCTACATTCCCATTCTGGTCAACGGCGCCCACACCGATAGAGTCGGGCAGGTTACCTGGGCTGCCGGTGCTGCCCGCGGCGGGTCCGAAGTTACCGATAGCGAACACCGGGACCACGCCAGCCTTGATCATGTTCTGCACTGGCACAATGAATTCATCGTGGGTGCCGGGAATCCCCAGGCTCATGTTGACGACGTCGGCTCCGTCGTCGGTATCTGCGTTGTTGTCGGGGTCCAGCACGTACTGCATCCCCGCGATCACCTGCGCGAAGGTCCCCTCGTTGTTGGGTAGAACCAGTGCGCTGATAACCCTGGCGCTTGGCGCAATCCCGACCGAGTCACCCACCAGCAGGCCGGCAGTGTGCGTGCCGTGGTTGGTCGAATCGTGCGGTTGGCTGGCCACCCGGTCGCCTTCGGCGTTGAATTCCATGAATGCCGCGAGCTTGCCGTTGAGCTGCGGATGGCTGGCGTCAATCCCGCTGTCCAGGTGCCCGATCTTTACGTTCTGGCCTTTGAAGCCAGCCGCCCAGGCTTGCGGAGCACCCACTTTCTGCACGTGCCAGGGTGTGCCAGCTGCCGCTGCCGCCGTGCTGAGCGCCACAGCCCTGGGTTTAGGAATCTGGACCTTGAAGTTCTCAAAGATGTCGGTCACGAATGGCAGTGTTGCCAGTGCACGGGCCTGGACTGGCGTCATCCGCAGGTAGACACTCTGGTCCAGCCACAACTGGGTGACCTTGCCGGATTTCATGGCCTGTCCCACAATCCCACCGCTGGGCCCCAGCTGTGCCAGTCGCTTGGCCAGCTGCGCCCGCAGGTTCTTCATCTGGCCACGTCCACGCACATCGTTGCCGAAAGCAAAGCGGACGATAACCCCGACCTGTGTCTGGTCACCGCGTTTGGCACGCTCCAGCAGAGCAGGAGACAAACCCGCCGCGCCGGCAGTGGACAGGCCGCCCATAGACAGAGCAGCGCCAAGCATCAGCATTTTACGTTTCATGAGTGTCAGCGTAGCTGTCTGCCGGTGACGCGCCCTGAAGAGAGCGTTAGGACGTCTTGACCTGCCATCAGTGAACAGTCAGCCTGCGCAGAGCAAAACCTTCATGGCCCTGAATCAGCGGGTGTACTGGACGATCAGTTCACCTGTGGTGGTCACACTGTGCAGCATGCTGGTGCGGGTATAGCTCAGGATAATGTCCCCACTGCTCAGCTGAAGCAGATTCAGCACACCACGAACCCCGTTTCCGGTTCCGGCATTGTTGCCACGGATATTCCACTGAAAGCCGCTCCTGACATCCAGCAAACGGTCTGCCGCATTGCTGGGTGCCACGCTGGTGGCCTTGGCGGTGAAACCTTCAGGACCCCGCATCTCTCCGGTGCGCAGGTCGATGCTGACCCCTTTGAGAATTCCATTCATACCAGGAGCATCACCAAAGCTGACGCGGTTGCTGTCGCGGTTGACCGCAAGGCGGAGTGTCCTGCTGGTTGATGCCAACGTCGGCTGAAACACCAGATAGCTCAGGAACTCCTTCTTGCTGATGCCCAGCCGTTCGTTATATGCCGGCATTTCTCCGCGCTGGGCACTGGCCATGACCTGATTCAGTGCCTGCGGATCACCGCCCACATTCATGACGCGCAGGCTCAGGTCCACCAGTGACAGGCTGGCCCGGCGCTCCATCAGCACCGCGGGCTGCGCTGCCAGGGGCAACAATGCCGCCAGTTTGGTCTGCCAGCCCACGGTCAACGGTTGAGCGACCGCCAGTGAGGCCAGTGCCAGGACTGGAAACAAAAACCGTGCCGCCTTCATGCCACGTTTAGCATAAGACGACACAGTGAGAATTCCCGGCGGCCCGACCTCATCCAGCTTCAGGCGAGGTCAGGCAGGGGTCAGATTGGAAAACGTGTACTGGTCAGGCTTTACCGACGCTGCCCAGCACGCCCAGCTTGTGCTCGACGATCTTGCTCATCACGTCGCGGGCAGGCCCCATGATTTTGCGGGGGTCGAATTCCTTGGGGCTGTTTTTCAGAATTTCGCGGATACCGACGGTCATTGCCAGACGCAGGTCGGTGTCCACGTTGACCTTGGCAATCCCGTGCTGGGTCGCGCGCTGCAGGTCCTCGTCCGCGATGCCGAAAGCGTCACCGATCTCGCCGCCCGAGTCGCGGAATCGCTGCACGATCTCAGCCGGAACACCGCTGGAGCCGTGGGCCACCAGCGGAATGCCCAGCAGTTTTTCGATCTTTTCGATACGCTCGTGGTCAATAAACGGGCGGCCCTTGCCCTTGTAGGCGCCGTGGCTGGTCCCGATGGCAATAGCGAGGTAGTCGGTACCGGTCTGTTCCACGAACTGCACCGCTTCCTCTGGATCAGTCAGGAAGGCGTCCTTCTCGTCCACCACGATGTGCTCTTCGATGCCGCCCAGACGCCCGATCTCGGCTTCCACGCTGATGCCCATGGCGTGCGCGGCCTCGACAACCCGCCGGGTCTCGTGGACGTTCTCTGCGAACTGATGATGCGAGGCGTCGATCATGACCGAGGTAAAGCCCATCTTGATGGCCTTCAGGGCACTCTCGTACGAGCTGCCGTGATCGAGGTGCAGTGCAACCGGTACCGTGGCGCGCTCGGCCAGATCAATAACGATGTTGGCGAGATCCTGACCACCGTATTTGATGGCCCCTTCGCTCATCTGCACCATGACGGGGCTGCGCAGCCGCTCGGCGGTGTGGATGATCGCCTGGGTGATTTCCATGTTGTTGGTGTTGAACGAGCCAACCCCGTACTTTCCGGCGCGGGCCGGGACCAGAATGTCGTTACCAGTGACGAGCATAATGTGCCTCCTTTAACGGTTCCTACTTTACCCGCTGCCTCTGTTCTGCCAAGCGGGTCTACTGGACGTGGGGGCAGGCGTAGCATGAACGCATGACCACGACCGCTTTTGACATGAGTGCGCAGCTGTCCCGCCGGGCCCGGACCATGAATGCCAGCGCCATCCGGGAAATCCTGAAGATCACGCAGCAGCCGGACGTGATCTCGTTCGCTGGCGGTCTGCCTGCTCCGGAACTGTTCCCGATTGAGGACGTGCGCCGCGCGGCCGATGACGTGCTTACCCGGTATGGCCCGGCTGCGCTGCAGTACAGCACCACTGAAGGTCACGCCCCACTGCGCGAATGGATTGCCATGCGCCACGGCATTCCGGCCGCCAACGTGCAGATCGTGACTGGCAGTCAGCAGGGCCTGGACCTGCTGGGCAAGGTGCTGATCGATGAGGGAGACACCGTCCTGGTCGAGGCACCAACCTACCTGGGAGCGCTGCAGTCCTTCCAGCCGTACCTGCCGCGCTACGCCCAGATTCCTACTGACGACGGCGGCATCGACGTAGAGGCCCTGGAGCGTGTCCTGCATGAACAGCAGGCGCAGGGCCAGCGAGTGAAGCTGCTCTACGCCATTCCCAATTTCCAGAACCCCACCGGGAGGACGCTGAGCCTGGAGCGCCGCCAGGCCCTGGTGGAACTGACGGCCCGCCACGGCCTGCTGATCATCGAAGACGATCCTTACGGGGAGCTGCGGTTCAGCGGAGAGCCGGCGCCCAGCCTCTATGAGCTGGGTCTGGCTCTGGCCGGCGGCGACCCCGAGCGCAACCACGTGATCTACAGCAGTTCTTTTTCCAAGACCCTGGTGCCCGGCCTGCGCGACGCCTGGGTGCAGGCGGCCGGGCCGGTGATTGCCAAGCTGATCCAGGCCAAACAGGGCTCGGACCTGCACACCCCGACCTTCAACCAGATGATCATCACCGAACTGCTGCCCATCCTTCCCCGACAGATCGAGACGGTCAAACGGGTCTACGGGGAGCGCGGTCAGCGCATGATCGCGCGTATCAGCGAACATTTCCCGGCAGGGGTGGAGTTCACGCAGCCGCAGGGCGGCATGTTCCTGTGGGTCACTCTTCCACAGGGGCTGGACACCACGGCGCTGTTGCCCCGCGCGGTGGAGCGCAAGGTCGCGTACGTGCCGGGCAGCCCCTTCTTTGCGCTGGGCGGCGGAGAGAACACCATGCGCCTGAGCTACAGCAGTGCGGCCCCCGAGAAGATTGACCAGGGTATGCGGGCGCTCGGCGAAACCCTGAGCGAGGCACTGGCTTGACGGCGGCGACGCCGGGCGTGCTGGCCGAGGTCAGACGTGAACGTGAGCGGCAGGAGGCGAAGTGGGGTGAACAGACCCTGGACCCGGCCGTGTGGCTGATGGTGCTGGGCGAGGAGGTGGGGGAAGCCAACCAGGCCGCTCTGGAACATCTAATGGGCACGCGGGCCGACCTCAGTCACTACCGCGAGGAACTGGTGCAGGTGGCGGCCGTGGCGGTGCGCGCCATCGAGAACCTGGACCGGCAGCAGGCGGCACAGGTGCGGACCGTTCAGGTCTGACCTATCATCTCCAGGATGAGCAGTGCGGCGCCGGTGGGCGTGTTCGACAGCGGCGTGGGCGGCCTGAGTGTACTGGCCGAGCTGCGCCGGGCCATGCCCCATGAGGAGTACCTGTATCTGGCCGACACGGCGCACGTGCCGATCGGAGCGCGCAGCGATGAGGAGATTCGGGATCTGACTGATCGGGCGGTCAGTGCCCTGCATGCCCGGGGAGTCAAGGGCGTAGTGGTTGCCTGCAATACCGCCAGTGCCTTCAGCCTGTCGCACCTGCGCGCGCGCTTTGCCATACCGATCATTGGACTGGTACCGGCCGTGAAGCCAGCAGTAGAGGCCACCCGCAGCGGGGTGGTAGGCGTTCTGGCCACGCCAGGAACCCTGCGCGGAACCCTGCTGGCCGACGTGATCCGGCAGTTTGCCGACCCCGCAGGAGTGAAGGTCCTGCAGGCCGTCAGCCGTGAGTTGGTTCCACTGGTCGAGGCTGGACAGGCCGACAGTTCCGAAACTCAGGCAGTGCTCCGGGAGGTTCTTTCTCCGCTGGTCCAGGCTGGAGCCGATCAACTGGTACTGGGCTGCACCCATTATCCGTTTCTCGCCGGAAGCATTCACGCCGAATTTGGAAACTGTTTTACTCTGGTTGACAGCGGAGCAGCGGTGGCCAGACATACCCGGCGCGTGCTGGCAGCCGAGAATCTGCTGACGGCCCGGACTGAAACCGGCAAGGTGACCTATCTGGTGACAGGCGACGTGGACGCCGCGCGTCCGGTGTTCGCCACCCTGGTAAGTCAAAACGTGCACAATGAAGACCACACTCCCGCAGCGGCTTCCACACAGGCAGCGCCGCTGAGAATCGAGCATATTCATACATGACCAGCGTCCAACCCAATAAGTTCCCCCCCCGCGAGGGCCGGGGTCTGCTCGAACCCCGGCCGGTCAGCGTCAAGCGCGGGGTCAACCCCCACGCTCCGGGCAGCGCCCATCTGATCATGGGCCGCACCGAGATCCTGGCCACCGTCACCCTGGAAGACAAACCCGCTCCGCATATGCGCGGTAAGAAGGAAGGCTGGCTGACGGCGGAGTACTCCATGCTGCCGCGCGCCACCAATGACCGTCAGGCACGTGAGCGCAACCTGCAGAACGGCCGCCGCCACGAAATCCAGCGTCTGCTGGGCCGGGCGCTGCGGGCCAGCGTGGACCTGAAGTACTTCCGCAACCAGACCATCTATGTGGACTGCGACGTGCTGGTGGCTGACGGCGGCACACGGGTCGCCAGCATCCTGGCCGGGCACGCAGCGCTGCACGACTTCTGTGACCGTCTGATCAACTCCGGGCAGCTGAGCGAATGGCCGCTGACCCACAAGGTCGGGGCTATCAGCGTCGGTCTGGTAGGCGAGGAAGTGCGCGTGGACCTGGACTACGCCGAGGACAAGGTGGCCCGTGCGGATCTCAACGTGGTGGCCACCGACACGGGTCTGGTCATTGAGGTTCAGGGTGGGGCCGAAGAAGGACCTATCTCGCTCGCAGAGTACAGCCAGCTGCTGCATACCGGTGTGCAGGCCATCCATGGCGTCATGGACGAACTGGGCCGTGAGCTGGCCGTTATTCAGGGTGTCTAAAGGTCTGCGTATGTGCGGGGCGCGGTAAACTTCCTCGCATCAGCATTACGGCGTTACGGGAGGGAGACAGGCATGAGCGTGACAGGATTTATCGGCCGGGCGCTGCTGGCAAGCGTCTTTATCAAAAACGGGCTGGATCATCTCCAGAACCCTGAACCGATTGTGCGGGCCGCGCACGGCGCAGAAGTTCCAGAGCCTGAGCTGGCTGTCAAGGTCGGCAGCGCCGTCATGGTCGGCGCAGGAGCCCTGATGGCCGTGGGCCTGGCGCCACGTGCGGCCAGCACTGCCCTGGCTGCCACGCTCATTCCCACCACTGTCATCGGCCATCCGTTCTGGGACCGTCAGGGTCGCGAACGCGAGCAGCAGCGCGCGCAGTTCATGAAGAATCTGGCACTGTTCGGTGCCCTGCTGGCTGTGGGCCTCGACTGACACGTCCTTCGCAGTTCCCGCTGTCGCCTGGCCTATTCCTACGGTGTTGGGTGATTGTCAGTGAGAACAGCTTGAAAGCTCCCACCGCGAAGAGGTCTCTATAAGTCCGAGTCGACTGCCCAACTGGCCCTATGCCGAAGCGCAGGCCCGCCTCAACGAAACTCTGGAACGCGCGGCCGACGGCGAACCCCAGCGCATCACTCAGCCGGACGGGGCGGCGTTATGGTCGTGCTGGCCCCACGTACTGCGCAGGCCAGCATCTCACAGCCTGCACCGGAGGACCCCAGTCCAGCCGGTTGAACTGGTCGCCAGGTACAGGCCAGTCTGGATTCAGGCCGCCTGCACCTGATTGCGGCCGGCGTGCTTGGCGGCGTACATCGCTTCGTCCGCCCGCTTGAGCAGTGCCTGGAGATTTTCTCCAGGCTGAGCCTGCGCAACTCCCAGGCTCACGGTCACCTGGACTGGCAGGTCATATCTCACCTCTGCCACGCTGTGGCGAATACGTTCCGCTACGCCGCGCGCCTCTCCCCGCGCTGTTGCCGGCAGAACGACCAGAAACTCCTCACCGCCCCAGCGGCCAAACAGGGTGCCTCGCCGTAGAGCACCGGCGACTGCAGCCGCTGTACGCTTGAGCACTTCGTCACCGTAATCATGTCCATAGGTATCGTTGATGTGCTTGAAGCGATCAAGGTCAAACAGGATCACACACAGAGGCTCGCCGGTGGTCTCGGCCCGGTTCTGGCGGCTGGTCAGCCACAGCATCAGCTGCCGGCGGTTGGCAACATTGGTCAGAACATCGAGGTAACCGGCCCTGGCTTCGCTCTGAGCCTCAGCAATAGCGGATACATACCGGTTTTGCAGAACGCCGAACAGCAGAAAGAAACTGATAAAGGTGGCATGCGTCAGCAGCACCTGAATCAGTAGCACGGAGTTTTCGCGTTTCAGACCCATATCATCGGTGCCGGTCGCCACATAGCTCAGCACGATGGCCGCCAGAGTTGCAAAGACACCCAGTGACGCTCCAAGAGCTACGCGGCCCGAGAAGGCCAGAAAGGCCACGACATAGACCAGAGGCAACCAGTAGGAGTAGTTGCCCAGCCCCCTGGCGACATGATCAATCATGACCGCCTGACCGAACTTATAGATCCCGGTCGCAGCCAGAATCAGGAAATGTGTTCCCCCCACCAGGGCGTACTGCTGAGGAAAGGACCTCAGCCAGAGCAGAAACACCACATTCTTGACGATCAGGAACGTCAGCCCGATTTTGATGCTGACGTTCCAGTTCAGAGGAAAACCCACCATCAGGGCAAAGACTGACGTGACCAGCGATATCGCTATCACAGCCTGCAGCGCCTGACAACGAAACTGCTGTTCGTGCAGGGATGGGGGTTCTGTCTGGAAGGCGAGGGGCGGCACTGCCGCGACGGTATCCCGGCCCACCTGACAAAAGCCTCGCAGACGACAAACTCAAGAGGAGCTGGTTGAAGTGAAGGTGTGCCGGCATAACTTCCCTGCGGAGCGCGACTTCACACGGAGGGCCCCCTCAACTTCGTGTCATACCTGGCCCCCCTCGCAGTGGCACAGGCCGGAAAGCAGCGGTTGATCCATTCGACAGCCGCTTCCTCTGCATGGTCATAAGACAAAAAGCTGCTCTTCGGCTCTGCAGGCCGCCCGACGGTGAAACCGGAAGGCATGCAGGCGCAGGCTCCGGATCATGCGTGTTCCGGCAGATTCCCAGGTCAGGGGACGCACCGGTTTTCCGGCTGTCCTCAGGCCTTTGTCCAGACTGACGAGCTGCCTGCAAGAGCAGTCTCTGAACAGTTAGAACACGCGCCAGCGGTAGAACAGATAGGCCAGAGTGCCAGACAGGGTAATGGCGATGCCCAGCACGAACCACATCCCTACCGGACTCTCCTGAAACGGCAGAGGAACATTCATGCCGAAAATGCTGGTAATCAGCGTAGGAATAGCCACCAGAATGGTCGTCACGGTCAGGACCTTGACCACCTGATTGACGTTGTTGCTGATCACGCTGGCAAAAGCGCCTGCCATGCTGGTCAGAATGTTACTGGCAATCGAGGCCATCTCGATGGCCTGCAGGTTTTCGATCAGCACGTCGTCAAGCAGATCCGAATCTTCCTCGTACATCTCGAAGATCCGGTCGCGTTTCACGCGCTCCATCATGGCCTCATTGGCCTTGAGGCCGGTCATGAAGTACACCAGGCTTTTTTCCAGCTTCAGCAGGTTAAGCAGCTCACGGTTCTGCTGGCTGTTTTCCAGCTTGTCCTCGATGGTATCCACGCGTTTGTTGATCTGGCGCACATCGATCAGGAAGCGCTGGGCATTGCGCAAAAACAGCTGCAGGGTCAAACGGTTTTTCTTGGCGGTGCTGACCCGCCGCACCAGTCCGCTGATCACATCCTTGATCACGGGGTTTTCCGGCAGCGCACACACCGTCACCAGACAATGATCGGTGTGCAGAATGCCCAGCGGCACGGTGTCGTAAAGGATGTCACTGTCCTCGGGCAGACGGTAGCTGGTCTGCATGATGATCAGAAGCTGGCCGTTGTCACGCTCGAAACGCGAGCGTTCGTCCGGGTCAAGGGGATAGCTGAGATAGTCCAGGTCCAGACCGGTCTCACGGCTGATCCGGGCCAGCTCCTCGGCGCTGGGGTCAGCAGCATTGATCCAGCAGCCGTCGATATACCCGTCGACAGTGGTCAGCTTTCCGGCAATGCTGCGGTAGTAGGTCAGCACGGGCCGCCCCCCGTGTTCACGCGTGATCTGTGGTCGGTGTGGCGCATGGCGTCCTCCGGTGGTGGGATGGCGTGAAAGGTGTACTGGGCGGTTCCTGCTCCGGATGTTCGTTCACGTCATCACCTCCTTTCCGGCACGCAGTGCGGGCGCGGTCATGCTAGCCGCGCAGATGGGCCGGAAGCAAGAGGGGTACATAAAAAAGCTCCCGGCCAGACACAGGCCGGGAGCCGGGAGCCGCTGAACTTCAGAGACCGAAGTGTTCGCGGTTACGGGCGATAAAGGACTCTTCGCCGGCGGGCACATCCTCTTCCGGGAAAATGGCGCTGACGGGGCAGGCGGGCACGCAGGCCCCGCAGTCGATACACTCATCCGGGTGGATCAGGAACATTTCGCCCGCGTCGTAGATGCACTCCACGGGGCAGACTTCGGTGCACGCCTGGTCCTTCGTGCCAATGCAGGGGCTGACGATCACGTGAGGCATGGGGGACAGTATGCACACGCCCGCATGTAGGCGCAAGGGCAACAGGTTAGCCTTTTTTCACGTGCAGCCGCTTAAATCTGAGCATAGCACTCAGGTTTTATAAGCCCGGTTTCAGGCCTCGGGCAGGTGAGCTTCAGCCAGGGTCAGGTCCTCTTCCTTGTCCACGTCGGTGCCTACCGCCGCGTGCGGCGTGATCAGGGCGCGCGCCGGTACGCCCAACACTTGCGAGACCTTCTGTTCCAGCTTGTCTACACTCAGGCGACCGGTCAGCAGGCTGACCAGCACTCCGGGCCCGATCAGCCTGGCCAGCTTCCAGGGCGTCTTGCGGGCGTCAAGAACTTCCCGCAGGCGCGGCAGAAACTGAGAAATCAGCGCCGGATCCAGGAGAAACAGGTTCCCGCCGGTAAACGTGCCGTCGCGCACCCTCACATAGGTTCGTTTGACTCCAGGGTAGGCGGCCTCACAGGCTTTCCTGGTCACCACCGGATACACCAGAGCGGCGTCGGGAGCACTGTCCAGTACGTCGCAGAGCTGCTGCGCACGGAGCATGGGAATATCGGCCGTGACCACCAGCACCCGTTCGCCAGGCTTCAGCCCGGCAACGCGCAGGGCCTCGACCCCGGCTTCCAGATTGCTCAGCAGGGTACCGTGATCGGTCACCCGCAGATCCACCAGGGCGTCCAGTTCAGGGGTGGTCGGCCCGACGTAGGCCACCCGGGCCACCCGGCCACTGCCGCGCAGGGCACGCAACACGTGGGCAGCCATGGGCTCTCCACGCAGCGGAATCAGAGGTTTGACCTTCACACCGTGCCGTGCCGCAAACGGGTCGCCGGGATCGCCGCCGCCCAGCACTACGGCACTCCAGCTTCCGCCTGCCAACGCTGTCATGCCGAGAGCGTACCAGAGGTCTGCGGCGCGGGGAGCCAGAGCACAGCCGTAAACCCCTGACCGGGGGCGCTGCGCAGGGTCAGGGTGCCGCCATGCAGTTCCGCAGCGCGGCGGGCCAGCGCCAGCCCCAGACCGTGGCCGCCCAGCCCCAGATGGTCTCCAGTGCGGCTGGCATCAGGCCGGTAGAAAGCCTCACCCAGCCGCGCCAGGACTGCTGCGTCCACACCCGGACCGTGATCCTGGACGGTCACCGCCGCGCCGCCTGGGTGCTTGCTGACCGTGACCGTCACTGCAGCGCCTGGGGCGTGCCGCACCGCGTTCATGGTGAGATTCCAGACCGCCTGGCCCAGCAGAACCCGGTCTCCCTGCACCGTCACAGGCTGCGTGGCGTGCAGGTCGACGTCCGCTTCCGTCAGCTCCCGGGCGCGGTCGACCGCGTCGGCCGCGAGGTCACGCAGCGGCACCGGTGCCTGAGCCACCGCACTGGGGTCACGTGCCAGCAGCAGCAGATGGTTGGTCAGGGTAGCCAGGCGGTTGAGATCGGTGCCGATCTCCTTGAGGTCACTGCGGTAGCGCCCGGCGTCGCGGTCACGGGCCAGACTGCCCTCCACCCGCGCGCTCAGGGCCGCCAGCGGACTGCGCAGGTCATGCGCCGCCGCACGCAAAAAGGCCTGTTCCCGGTCCCGGGCGTCGGCCAGGCGTTCAAAGCTCCCCTGCAGGGTCAGCGCCAGACGGGACAGTTCGTCGGTCGTCCCGGCACCCGGCAGGGGCTGGCGCAGCTCCCCGCTTTCGCCTACCTGCCGCGCCGCCTGCTCCAGCGTCCGCACCGGGCGCAGCAGCCGTCCGGCCACCGTCCAGCCCACCCCCAGCGACAGCAGCAGCGAAAGGGGCAGCAGCCACGCCAGGGCCCGCGTGAAGGCGCGCTGAGCGTCGCTCAGTGCGCGGGCGTCAGCGGCCACCTGCAACAGGACCTGATTGGCCAGCAGGGGCCGGACCAGAATCAGGTGGGTGCCTCCTGCCGTGAGGTACGCGCCGGGACGCAGATCGGCGCGGATACCCCCAGGAAAGCGTGGGGTCTGGACCTGCGCCAGCTGCCCGCCCTGCACGGTCACTACCCGGAGATCCAGGTCGCGGCGGCTCTGGGGATCGCTCTCCAGCAGGCGCTGCAGGGTAGCCACATCCAGCTGATAACCCAGGAGCAACGCCGATCCACTCTCGGCCTGACGGCGCAGGGTGTCCTCCACCCGTCCCTGCACGGCCGTCGTGGCGCTCAGCAGGCGCTGCTCCTGGGCCTGACGCAGAAAGCGGCTCACCGCCAGGAACAGCCCGGCTGCCACCAGCAGCGTAGCCAGTCCGGTGGCCAGCGCGGCCCAGAGGGCCAGCCGTGCGCGAAGGGTCAGGGGCGGAATCAGGCGCACAGCCAGCCTACTTCTCTATCCGGTAGCCCCGGCCACGTTCGCTGGCCACGGCCTCGGGAGCCAGCTTGCGCCGCACGTAGCGCACATACACGTCCACAATGCGCGCCTCACCGCCAAATTCCGGCCCCCATACCCGGTCGAGCAGTTCCTCACGGGTAAACCAGCGCTCGGGGGCCAGCGCCAGCGCCTCAATCAAGGCGTACTCGCGTCCGGTCACGGAGATCTCCTGGCCATCCCACCCGACGGTGCGGGCCACCGTATCCAGGGTGCCACGGCCGTTGGCGAACGTCACCCGTGGGGCGCCCTGTCCCCGCTCACGCCGCGACAGGGCGCGCAGGGTCGCCAGCAGTTCAGGCATGGCAAAGGGCTTGACGAGGTATGCGTCCCCGCCCAGGTCCAGGCCCTCGATCCGGTCGGCAAGCTCCCCACGCGCAGTCAGAAACAAGATGGCGGAGTCCACGCCACCGGCGCGCAGTTCCCGGGCAACCTCAAAGCCGTCCAGACCAGGCAGCATCACGTCCAGCACAATCAGGGGGTACTCTCCCAGCATCGCCGCTTCCAGACCTTCCGGGCCGGTCTGCGCCCAGGTGACCGCGTACCCGGCCTCGCGCAGCACCCCGGTGGTGGGCTGGGCAATCCGCGGATCATCCTCGACGAGCAGAAGGCGCATGCGGCCCAGTCTAGGCCTGAGGGTTAACCCGGGGTTAGTTGCCCAGCAGCGTCCACAGCAGTACGCCTGCTCCCACAAGAGCCAGCAGGCCCAGCGGCAGCACCCAGGGCAGTCGGGCCGCACGGGCCTGCGCCTGTTGCAATACCGGCGCTGGCAAGCGCCGCGCCGCCAGGGCCAGCACCGTAGGCACCACCAGAGCGTCATCAACCACCCCCAGCAGAGGCAGCAGGTCAGGCAGCAGGTCCACTGGGCTGACGGCATACAGCAGCGCCAGCAGGGCTGTCAGTCGCGCCTGAGCAGGGGTACGGCGGTCGCCCAGCGCCAGCAGCAGGGCCAGAGCGTCACGCCAGATCAGCCGGAAGCGGGTCAGCACACTTCCTGATACGCGGCATAGGGCGGCAGCGTTCCGGCAGCCAGGTGTGACGAAAGGCGTGGTGGGCTGTGCACTGCCTGCTATGCTGAGAAAAGCAGTGGCATCTCCAACGAGGCCGCCCGGAGGTTACAGGACTTGAGGCTCGCGCCTGCGCGAGTTCACGTGTACCGCGAGGACACGTCAGACAGAACGGGAACACGCACGCAACACACCACTTCTCCTGCCCACAGGGGAACGTTGCCTGCTCCAGACCCGTTCCGGCCGCTTGTTCTGCTCCGGTTCGGGGTGTTCCCGTCTACCCAGACGCGCCCGGTTTGTGCTAAAGTTTTTGCTTGGTGACCCGCGCCTTCTCAGGCCGGGTGTGCGAGCAGGACCCCTAGGTGCATCTTGCATGCTTCATAGGGCAAGGTTCATCAGGCCCCCCGCTGGCAGCGTTCCAGCGGCCCGGGCGTCAGCAGGAGGAAAGACCGATGTTTGCAATCATTCAGACCGGCGGGAAGCAGTACCGCGTGCAGGAAGGCGACGTTATCCGCGTCGAGAACCTCAAGGGCGAAGCGGGCGACAAGCTCGACCTGACTCCCCTTTTCGTGGGCGGCGATCAGGCCCTGTTCGGCGACGCCGTCAGCAACTTTGTCGTGAACGCCGAAGTCGTCGAGCACGGCCGCGGCCCCAAGATCTACATCCGCAAGTACAAGAGCGGCGTTCAGTACCGCCGCCGTACCGGCCACCGTCAGGATTACACCGCCATCAAGATCCTTGGGATCAAGGGCTGAGGGGAGGACTGAACTCACATGGCACACAAGAAAGGCGTAGGTTCGTCCAAGAACGGACGTGACAGCAACCCCAAGTACCTGGGCGTGAAGAAGTTCGGCGGCGAGCAGGTGCTGGCCGGCAACATCCTGGTCCGCCAGCGCGGCACCAAGTTCAAGGCAGGGGCCAACGTAGGCATGGGCCGCGACCACACCCTGTTTGCTCTCGAGCACGGCAAGGTCGTGTTCACGAACAAGGGCAACAAGGGCCGCTTCATCAGCATTGAAGTCGCCCAGACCGAAGTCGCTGCCGACTGACCGGAGGCATGAGCCCCCGGCGCCCTGCCCATCTGCGGGCAGGGCGTATTTTTGTATTAGGGCAGCAAGCCAGGAGGACGCAGCATGGCGTTTCGTGACGTACTGAACATTGAGGTGGCCGCCGGCAACGGTGGAGACGGCAGCATGAGCTTCCACCGCGCCAAATTCATGGAAAAAGGTGGCCCGGACGGCGGGCACGGCGGCAAGGGCGGCAGCATTATCCTGCGCGCTATCGAAGGCGTCGAGAGTCTGGAGCGTCTGGTGGGCCGGCGCAAGTTCAAGGCCCCCAACGGCGCCTACGGCGAAGGCCGGCTTCGGCAGGGCTCCGACGGCGAGGACATCTACATTGATGTGCCGGTAGGCACCACGGCTTTCGACGAGGACACCGGCAAGGTGATTGCCGACCTCGTGCGGGTCGGGCAGGAAAAGGTCATTGCCAAGGGTGGCCTGGGTGGGCGCGGCAACAGCACCTTTACCAGCAGCACCCGGCAGGCCCCGCGCTTTGCCGAACTGGGCACGCCCGGGCAGAAACGCCGCGTGCGCCTGGAGCTGCGCCTGATCGCGGACGTCGGCCTGGTGGGTTACCCCAACGCCGGCAAAAGCAGCCTGCTCGCAGCGCTGTCGCGCGCCAATCCGGCCATCGCCGACTACCCATTTACCACCCTCTCCCCCATTCTGGGTGTGGTGGACCGGGTGGATGCTCACGGCAGCCCGCTCGACGAGCGGTTCACGCTGGCAGACATTCCCGGCATCATTGAGGGCGCGTCGGAAGGCAAGGGGCTGGGACTGGAGTTCCTGCGCCATATCAGCCGCACCCGGCTGCTGATTTACGTTCTGGACGTCACCCGTGACCCGGTGGAGGAACTGCGGCAGCTTCAGGCTGAACTGCAGGCCTACGACCCGACCCTTCTGGACAACGTCGCACTGATCGCGCTGAACAAGGTCGAACTGGTCGAGGATGATCTGGCCGTCATGGTCGAAGATGAGCTGGCGACCTACGGCCTGCCTGTGCTCAAGGTCAGCGCCAAAGAAGGCACCGGTCTGGCCGAACTGCGCGAGATCATCTTCCAGATGCTGCCTGACCGGGAACTGTGGGCCCAGAACCGCGCGCTGGAAGTCGAGCCCGAAACGGTGGTTGCTGAACCACTCACGGTGGTGTTCCGCGAGGACGCCCCAGCCAGAGGCGTGGGGATCGTGGCGACAGGCAAGCCCGAACGTGTCTGGGAAGTGCATGGAGGCGGCTTCGAGGAGCGCATCGTGCGGTTCTCGCGCTATATGGAAGACGCCTCCGAGTACCTGGGGAACGTCTTCAAGCGCCAGGGGCTCTACAACGCACTGAAACGCGCCGGAGCCCGCGAAGGTGACACGGTCGAGATCGGTGCCTTCCGCTTTGAATACTTCGACGACGAAGACGAGCGGAGCTAGGACCAGAACCAGAAGCAGGCGAGGTGGAGCAACTTCCCACCTCGCCTGCCCTTTTTTTAGTTATCCCTTGGTTGCGATCCGTACGGTCAGAATTCTGTCTGCCACGGCGCCGGCAACTTCCTCGTTGCTCTCGTTCATGGTGCGGGTCAGTTTAGGCAGCAGGTCGTCACCCTGCACGACCTTGCCGAAAATGGTGTGCTTGCCGTTCAGGAAGTCCGTGGGGGCAAAGGTGATGAAAAACTGGCTGCCGTTGGTGGCGGGGCCACTGTTGGCCATGGCCAGGATGCCGGGACCGTCGAAAGTCAGTTTGGTGCGGAACTCGTCGGCAAACTGGTAGCCGGGTCCGCCAGTGCCCCACTCGGCCTTCTTGGCCTCATCCACGCTCAGCGGATCGCCGGTCTGGGCCATAAAGCCCTCGATCACGCGGTGGAAACGGATGCCATCGAAGTAGTGGTTGCGCGCCAGGTTCACGAAGTTGTTCACCGTCACCGGCGTCTCCTGCTCGTAGAGGTCGGCCACGATCTGTCCGCGATTGGTATCGATCACCGCGTAATAGTCTTTGCCGTCTTCCAGGCTCATGTCGGGCTCTGCCTTGAATTCGCGAACCGGCTTGTCGCTTATGAAGGGCACCAGCTTGAAGCCTGCGGGAAGGGCAGCAGGGGCTTTGACCTCTGGTGTGCTTTTGGTTTCACCGGCTGGCTTCGTCTCGGCCGTCTCAGTGGACTTGGTGGTTTCAGTCTTGGTGGTTTCGGTCTCAGTGGTCTTGGTGGCCTCGTCCTTTTTCTGACAGGCGGTCAGGGCCAGCAGGCCACAGAGCATCAGGGAAGCGTATTTCATGTGCCCCCAGTCTAGCGGCCTGCTCCCTGAACTGCCCACCAACAAAAGATGCAGGGCGGACCCTACACTGTTCTGATGATTGTCACCATTGACGGCGTCGCCGCCAGCGGAAAATCCAGCGTGGCCTCGGGTGTGGCACGCGCTCTGGGTGTGCCTTATGTCAGCAGCGGTCTGCTTTATCGTGCCGCTACCCTGCTGGGTCAGGATGCCGGCCTTGACCTGACCGACCAGGCTTCACTATTGGCTTACCTGCGGGATCACCCGCTGCGGCTTGAGCCTCTGGCGGAAGGCAACCGCGTCTGGCAGGGCCAGCGGGACCTGACACCGGAACTGCACTCCAGCGCTGTAGACCAAGGGGTCAGCCAGGTGGCCGCTCACCCTGAAGTGCGCGCCTGGGTGGATGACCAGTTGCGCGCCCTCACGCCTCCTTTCGTGGCCGAGGGCCGCGACATGGGCACCAACGTATTCCCGCACGCACCGGCCAAGTTCTATCTGACAGCCAGTCCGCGCGTGCGCGCCGAACGCCGGTCCCGCGAACGCCCGGAGGCCGTGGAGGCCATTGAAGCAGCCCTGATCCAGCGGGACGCGCTGGATACGACTCAGAGTGCTCCGGCGCCTGATGCCCGGGTGATCGATACCGGACCACTGACCCTGGAACAGGTGATCGTGGCCATTACCAGTCAGCTGCCGTCTCAATGATCCTTCGACACCATCACCGTATCTGGGTGCTGTGAGTATGGCGCTGCCCCCTCAGGACATCCATCTAGCGTTTGCCAAGTTGCTGGCCACATAGAACAGCACTGAAAGAGCCGCTCCCAGTGGGAGCGGCTCTTTCCTTTTGACTGATCGCTCAGTTGGTTTTGGCGAGTTTGAGCTTGTATTTGTTGAAGGGGTTGTTATCGGCAGTGTCTTCTCCACCGATTTCCCAGCTGGTAGCCACCAGGTAGTAGGTACCTGTGGCAGGAAGGGTGAAAGTGATTTCCGAATCGCTGTCGATGCGGGGGGTACCACGATCATCGTTGAAGGCGAGCACCTTGCCATCTGGCCCGACCAGGTACAGAAGGGAATCCAACTGACCACCCAGCTGCGCGGCTGCAAGCATCTCGGCCTTGATTTGGTCACCCGCAGTACCTGCGAACTTGAAATAGTCGTAATCCTTGTCCTTACCGTAGATGTAAGCCGTATTGGTCGTCTGACCGTAAGCAATAGGCTTGGCATCAGCCGGGGTGTCATTCGGCTCATAAGGGTCGGTCGGATTGGTGTCCAGGAAAGTCGCAGGCAGCAAGATACGCTTCTCGTCGGGGTTGTAGTACGTTGATCCGCTCGTTGCAGTCAACGTCCCAATGAAGGTACCGCGCTCCTCAGTCTTTCCGCCACTGGCCGTCAGATCGGGGCCTGCAACGTACAGGTCGTACGTTCCAGGTGCAATTTCGGAGAAGCGCGCCTCACCGTTTGCATCCGTGGGCGACAGGTACAGCGGGGTGGGGTCGTCGGTGGCCCCGGCACGCATACCCTGACCGCGCAGGATCACGTCACCCAGGATTCCCTTCTGTGTTCCTTGTCCATTCACGTACGACAAGCTGATGTGCACGTTGGCACCCTTGGCAGGCAGCGCAGCGCAGTCTGTGAGGTTATGTGCAATTTTGCCAGCATCCAGTCGGCCCCAGCCGGTTTCACGGTCAAACCCATTCGGGTTGGTGCCGATGCTGCCATCCGCATTCATCTCCATAACACGGCGCACCTGGTAGGGCGTCGCAGCCGGGCACTTCTGCAGTACCAGAGCCGCCACCCCTGCTGTGTAGGGCGAGGAGAAAGACGTGCCAGAGATCAGACGGTGTCCACCGCCCAGCCACGTAGGGTTGGCCAGCATCGTGTCCTGCCCAGGAGCGCTGCTGGAAATGTGACGGCCACTGGTAGAGAAGGTAACCTTGCGGTTGCTGGCGTCAAGAGCACCTGAGGCCATCACGCCAGGAAGGGCAGCAGGGTACTGGAACTCGTCATGGTAGGAGTTGCCCATCGACGCCACGATGACCGTGCCATTGGACATGGCGTAGTCGAAGGCGTCCTTGACCGGGCCGAAGGAAATGCCACCACCCCAGGAGTTATTGATGACACGCGCGCCATTGTTCGTGGCCCAAACTGCTCCGAGGGCAATATTGAAGCTGGAGATCGCTCCAGGGTTGAACATCATGACGGGCATGAACTTCGCCTCGTGTGCTACACCGACAATGCCTTTCCCATCTTTAGGCGCGACGATGCTGGACGCCACGAACGTACCGTGTGAGTTCTCGGGCTTCTTAACGTAGTTCTTCCACTCTTCGCCGTTGGTATACGTCTTGGCCTGTACCGGATCAAAGGCCTTGCCGGCCCAGTTGGGCGCGAGGTCAGGGTGAGTCACGTCGCCGGGATCGTCAATAACGGCAACCACAACGCCCTTACCCGTCAGGCCCTTATCCCAGGCAGTCCGGGCATTCAGATGACGGGGGTCAAGCGCATACTGGGGCAGTTCGTCGAAAATCTGGTCTGCTGCGGCGGCCTGTGGAGTCAGGCCACTGGGCGTAAGCACCGGAGTTGGGGCCTCCTCAGGGGTCACCACGGTGTTGATGGTGGCGTACCGCACGCCCTCTAAATCCGAAACCTTGCCCACAACCTTCAGCGCATCGCCGCTCACCAGAATCAGAGCAGTACGGATCTCAGGAATCGTGCGTACCACTGTGCCATTCAGAGCGGCAGCTGCGGCTTGCAGTCCCGCATCGCTCTCGTAAGCAACAACCACTTCGTTTTTCACATAGCTGATGTTGCCAATGCGGGCAATTTCCGCAACGGGTGTGGCCTGGGTGGGATTGGGGGTCACGGCTGTCGGGGATTGCTGAGAGCAGGCAGCAAGGAGGGCTGTCAGGCTCAGTACACCGAGGGTTCGATTCAGTTTCTTACGCATCGTGGGTCCTCACTGTGAATAGGGTGCGCTTAGGAAGAGAACCTGAACCGCCCGCAAACAGGGGCGGTTTCAGATAAGTCATTTCTCGCCGGTAATGAAATCCCAGTTGATGTTTACAGGACGGGTCTGGTTGATGGGCGCGAAAGCGCCAGGCCAGGTGTAGACCGAATACGCCGAGATTCTGTTGTTCTCCCCCGGGGCATACTTGTACGCAATCCCCGAGTACATCTCCCACTTGTAGGGACGCAGAGGCTGCAGTGGACTGGAAACCAGTACGTTCCATGGCATGCTCACCGTGTGATCGGTCGTATTTACCGGGTACTGGTTGGGTTTTGCGGCGTCATACCTGCCACTTGTATCGGTCAGGATCCTCGTTGTTGCCGTCGGGGCACCCAGCACGGGGCCACTGCTCAGGAAGACGAGCGACTGACCAACGGGGACGCGGTTTCCAGTATCTCCGGTGCCTTCCTCTACACGAATCAGTGCATTGGCTGAGGCGCCCGGCAGGTTGAAGCCGTTCAAGTTCATGAGGTCGCGCACGCGCAGGTTATAAGCCGCACCGTCAGCGCCAATCGCCGTCTGGTTCTGGCCTAGGACGAAAGTCGGGTTGAGCGACACACCTGTGGTCTCATCAGCTGGAGCGATAAAGGTGGGCATGAACTGCGCCAGCGGAGTGGTCTGAGTCGTATTGCTGGCGACCGTATTGGCGCCGCGGGCTTTCACGCGGTAGGTGAAGGTCTTGCCAACCGTCAGATCTGCGCTGGTGTCACGGTAGTTAAAGGGACGTGCCGCTTGGTCCGTGGTCGAGCAGGCGGCATTAGCTGCGCCGCCCACAGTGCCGATCTTGGTGAAGTTCGTGCCGTCTTCCGAACGCTCGATATCGAAGGCGAACGGCTTGGCTGAGGCAGCCGTATTGGTGTAGCACCAACGCACTTCGACAAACACACCCGAGCCGTTCGGGGCAGCGTCCTGCTCGGGGGCGCTAAACGGGGTGGTCCATGATCCTTCCTGCTTCAACGTAAAGGCAGTCGCAGCAGCGGCGGTGGGAGCCACCACCGTGTTCGCTGTTGCCGTGTTCGTGTTGATCAGCTTGATCGGCACGATGTAGCGCGAGTAGTTGTAGTTGAAATCCACCGTCATGATCTCGAGGTAGACCTGTTCACCAGCAGCGCTGCCGAAACCGGCAATGAAGTTTGGGATATTGGCCGCTGTGTTTACTGGCCCAGAGTCCACCTGGCCCAGCTTGTCCTGGGGGGGCGAGAAGTTCCAGTTGCTGGCGTTGGCCGCACTGGTCACCACTGCGCTGCCGGGCGTACGTCCCAACTGTGCGTACATGATGCGAACAGGGCCGACATGGTTGGAGTCGGCAGTCGTCTGGATCCGGAAGTCCACCCCGTTCGTGAATGTAGCGCCGGCAAGTGGACTGCCATCGGCACGGGTGAACGTCAGCCTGGCAGGATCCGTAGTGCTGGTGGTGTCAAAAGCCGGACGCTGGACCAGTTGCACAGAGGGGGTCTGCGTTCCCACCACTACTCCGTACAGGTCTGATCCGGCCATGCCAGCCTTGCGGGCTTTGAGATCATACGTTCCAGCGCTCAGACCGGTCAGCGTGAATTGTCCGTTGGCATCGCTGATCACCGTGCCCAGAACTTCATTGTTCTGCATGACCGTGATGCTGCTGCCTGCCACAGGTGCACCGATGTTCTGGTCAACGACGACTCCGCGCAGTGGGTCAGTAGCAGCCGTAATTGCTACTGTGACTTCCGCGCTGGCACTGGTCTTGTTTCCTGCGGCGTCATAGGCGATGGCTGTATAGGTACGTTTACCATTCTGAACAGCATTTACAGCAACGGTTCGCTCGAAGGGTGCGCTTGTCGTTTCCCCAATTTTGATGGCGCCATCAAAGAATTCCACCCGGGTGATACCAACATCGTCCTGGGCCTGGGCCTTCAGAATGATGTTCCCGGCAGCCGTTACAGGATTGGGAGTGGCTGCCAGAGTCACCGTTGGTGCCGTGGTGTCGCTGATGGCGACTGTAATTTCAGTGCTGGCGCTCGTCTTGTTGCCCGCCGCGTCATAAGCTGTAGCGGTATAGGTCCGCTTACCGTTCTGGCTGATGTTCAGCGCCGCAGTGAACTCGAAAGGAGCGGTGGTGTCCTCGCCAATCTTCTTGTCTCCTTCGTAGAATTCCACCTTCGTAACGGCGACATTGTCCTTGGCTTCCGCTTTCAGAACGACGTTGCCAGCAGCAGTCAATGAGTTTGGAGTGGCACCCAGAGCCACGGTTGGGGGCGTGGTATCGACCTCAACGGTTCCTGTCGTACCACAGCCAATCAAAAGTGTGCCAAGCAGAAATGCAGAACCAATGGAGAATGGTTTCAAAGCCATAGGATGCAGAGACTCCTTATCAGACAAACGAAAGAGGCGTAAAGCGGCCTACTGCTCCCTACGAAAGGGAGCAGCCGAACACCTGCTTCTTCTGCCCGAAAAGAGACAGAAGAATGAACTTGGTATAGCTCGTGAATGAAATATTAGTCCCGCACCGGCGCGGGGTCAAATGTGATCGAAACGATATACGACTTAACCAGCTTCAGGGCACTCTCTGGCTCGTAAAACGATGGGAAAACCGCATCACATTAAATTTCATAATGTAGAAAGAGTTGATCAGGCCTGGTGACTTTCAGGCTGGTCAGAGGCCTGCACCGTCCAGTTCTCAGGTACGCAATCTGTACACCCGCCGTGCGTTTTCATCGGTTGCCTGTTCGAGTTCAGCTGGGTCAAGCTCCCGCAAGACGGCAATAAACTCCAGCGTGTAGCGCACGTAGCCGGGTCGGTTCGGGCGGCCCCGCCTGGGAACAGGCGACAGAAAGGGTGCATCGGTTTCCAGGATCAGCCGGTCGAGCGGCACGTTCTGAGCTGCCTGCTGGATAAGCGGAGCATTCTTGTAGGTCACGTTGCCTGCGAAGCCAAAGTAAGTTGGCGCGCTCCGCTCCAGTCCAAAACGCAGCATTCCCGCGTGTCCGCTGAAGCAGTGCAGGATGACTGGAACATCTGGCCACGCTTTCAGCACGTCCATGACTCCCTGATGGGCACTGTCCTGGTCCGCCTTGTCCCGGGTATGAATCACCAGCGGTTTGTCCAGGCGCCTGGCAAGGTCAAGCTGCCACTCAAAAGCGCTGAGCTGCTCAGTGCGGCGGGTATCGTCCCAGTAGTCGTCCAGTCCGCTTTCCCCAATCCCCACCACCCGGGGGTGAAGCGCCATCTTCTCCAGCTCGGCGCGAACCTGTGAGGAGTCTTCGCCCGTCTCGGTCGGGTGAAGGCCAACTGTGGCGTATACGTCATCAAACTGATCGGCGAGGTCAAGAGCATTGCGGGCATGCTGCAGGCTGGCTCCAATACACACCATGGCGCTCAGGCCCAGCTCTCCCCGTGCGCTGGCTGGATCTTCCAGATAATCAAGGTGCGTGTGCGTGTCGATCATGACAAGAGCGTAGTGTCATCCCGCACCCACCACTCTCATGAGGACGGCACGGTAAAGTGCACGGGTGCAGAAAATCGGGCTGTACGCACTTCTGGCCATTGTTGTGTTCGCACTGGTCTTCGCTCTTCTGCCGGTCAGCCGGACAGAGAGCCCCACGGGCGCCACACTTCAGGGCGTCCAGCTCCGGTTGTACCCGGCCCGTGACCCGGACGCCGTGTGGAGTTTCCGTGCAGCGCATGTCACCAGTGATCCCGTCACCAACGAGACCCACCTGCGCACGCTTTCAGGCGGACAGCGGGTCGTTAAGGAAAGAGACAATAAGGGCATGCTGACCGGCCGTGAGACGCTGGACGCCCGGTTGAGTGCCCCAGAACTGACGATCGATGCCCAGGACAACATGCTGACGCGTCAGGCTCGGATCACGCTGGTCCGTGAATGTGCAGATATCGACCTGACCGGCACGCCGGAGCAACCCGTGAAGATCGAACAGGGATCGGGGTTCAGTGCCGCTGTGGCGAAGGTCGATTCGCCCAGTATGTCCGGTACCGTTAATCGCCTGCGAATGAGCTTTCAGTTTGTCATCGAAGACTCCGCGGAAGACAGCCAGATGGTATTGAACTTCGATGCTACCGAGCAATGCATCAACGGCAAGCGTGTTCCAGTGCCCAGCAGTTGAGCCTGACCCAACCCCCTTAGGAGAACCTGACTGATGAAACGAACTGTCCTGATTGCTGCCCTGCTGACCACCGCCGCCACCACCGTGCTGGCCCAGAATGCCCAGAACCGCCGCCTGGAGGTCACCGGCGCACCGCGCGGCGACCTGCGCAACGGTCCGCTGACCTATACCGGCAGCCCGGTCAACGCGAAGGTCAGCACCCTGACCATCCGTGCCTCGCAAGCTGTGGTTACCGCCCCAGCCGGGACCCCCATCATGCAGGCCGAGGGCAAGAAAACCGGCACCTTCACCGGCAACGTTCAGGTCACCCGTGGGCGCCTGAGTGCCCGGGGCGAGAAGTTGACCTACAGCGAGGCCAGTGGTCAGGGGGTCCTGAGTGGCACGCCCAGCGCGAGCTTCGCTCCCGAGAGTAAAGAGGACGGCGACACTGTGAGCATCAAGGCGTCGCAGATGAGCCTGGACGTGGACAACAACCTGTCGACCAGCACAGGCAACGTCACCCTGACCAACGGCATCCAAAGTGGCCGCGCCGAGAAACTGGTGTTTGACGAGGACCGAGAGCTGGCGCAGCTGACCGGTACCCCCAGCCTGACCCGCGCCCCCAAGGGCAACCAGAAGGAACTGGTGATCACCGGTCAGGAGGTCCGCGCCCTGACCAAGGCCAAGACCCTGTACGTGCGCGGCGGCGTCAAGCTGGTCCAGGGAACCACCACCACCACCGGAGACGCCGTGTACTACGACGACCGGAAGAATGTCGCTTATGTCGTGGGCAATGCGGTCAGCACCGACAGCAAGACCGGAGCCAAGATCGTGGCGCCGGCCAGCGGTTACATCGAGCAGAACACCGCCCTGGGGCGCGTGCTGCGTAAGAATGCAGCCTACAAGATTCCAACTGAACAATTTAAACTGCGCGGCGAGAAGTAAGCTGAAAATATGCGCTCCCCTGCTCCGCTGCTGACGCTGGGTCTGCTGACGCTGGTGGCCCTCACTCCGGCACCCCTGGCCCAGACCAGTGGTCAGCCGGCTCCCCCGGGCCCGGCGGCTCCGGCTGCGCCTGCCTCGCCTCCCACCGAGCCCGCCGCACAGCCAGCCGGTTGCGTGGAGGGAGCTGAAACGTCCTGCACGGAACTGGTCCGTACGGGCAACGACGGCAAGGAACGCCGGATCCGCATCCTGCGCACCGGGACCAGCGACGAGACAGGCATTGACGCGGTATGCGGCCCGCGTGAAGGTGAGCCTGAGGGCACCCCCACCCTGCTGGTGCTGAGCGAATCCGGGGCACGCGGCATTGAGATCAGCATCGACAAGAACCTGATCCGCGTGCCGCTGGCCATCGTGACGCAGAAGGAAAAGGGAGACGGCGCCAAGAGCGACGGCCGCATCGAAGCCAGCGCCGGAACTGCCCGTGTACTGGACGAGGTCCCGGAAGGCGCCACCGACCGGCTGGCGCTGTGCGGGGTAGAAGCCATCCCCAAACCCGCGCCAGACACCGTACTGGTGACTCAGGGGCGTACCCAGCTCAAGGGCCAGAAGCTGGTCTATGACGAAGCCGACGGAGTGGCGCGCATCGACGGCCCGATCACCTTTGACCGGGAGAACGGGAAAGACTCGCTGAGTGGTACCAGTCAGCGTATCGAAGTCAACGTGGACGCGGAAACCACCACACTGGTCGGGAGTGTCGTGCTGAACAGTGCGGGAGGACGGATCAGCCGGGCCGCCCGCGTGGAGTACGACGACACCCGCAACCTTGCCCGTCTGATTGGCACCCCAGAGCAGCCTGCCGAAAGCGTCAAGGGCGGCGACAAGCTGAGTGCGGGCATGATTCTGTATGACCTTGAGCACAATGAGGTCTATGCGGTCAAGGCCGAGGGCGGCACCATTACAGGGGAGTTTCTGGAGCAGGAAGAGGCGCCTGCCACCGATGCTCCTGCTCCTGCGCCGACGGCACCCCCAGGCTCTACGCCTGCAAACCCGCCGACGCGTCCCTGAGTACCTGAGCGCTGGCTTCCAGCGCCTGCTGTTCGTCTGCGTTCAGGCGGGGCATGATCGTGCCCTGCACGCCGCCTGCGCTGACAATGCGCGGCAGGCTGAGGCTTACCCCGAACTCCGGGGTAGGCGCACTGACTGTCAGAACCGCACGTCGGTCACCCAGAATGCGTTCGGTGATGCGGGCCAGCGAGGCGCCGATGCCGTAGTAGGTAGCGCGTTTGCCGTCGATGATATGCGCGGCGGCGTCCCGCGTGCCGGTTTCAATCTCGGCGCGCATCTCCGCGGTCCAGGGCAGCCCCCGGGCAGCCATGAACTCGTCGACCGGGAGCCCGGCGACCGTCACCGTACTCCAGGCCAGGACCTCGCTGTCGCCGTGCTCGCCCAGAACGTACCCATGCACATGCGTAGGGTCGACCTCTGCGCGGCGGGCGATCAGATGGCGGAAGCGCGCACTGTCCAGTACGGTCCCGGAGCCGACAACAGCGTGATCCGGCGCCAGCCGCGTGGCCAGATCGGTCAGGGCGTCTACCGGGTTGGTGGCAATCAGCAGGACCGCCCCGGGAGCGGACGCCGCCACCTGCGGAATCAGTTCACGGAAAATCGCCGCGTTCTTTCCGGTCAGGTCCAGCCGGCTCTCGCCAGGTTGCTGATTGGCTCCAGCCGCCACAATCACCACACGGCTGCCCTGCAGGGCCTCAGTGGGCCCGCTGCTGACGCGGGTTCCATGGCTGACCGGCGAGGCGTGCGCAATGTCCTGGGCCTCAGCATGGGCACGTTTCTCGTCCTTGTCGGTCAGAACCAGTTCGCTGCACGTGCCGCGCAGCGTCAGGGCATAGGCAGCGGTGGCTCCCACCAGACCCGACCCGACAACACCCACCTTCATGGCTGACGACCACCTTCATTCACACGCACGGTCAACACCGGAATGGGGCTGCGGGCCACCAGCTTCTCAGCACTGCTGCCCACAAAGAAATGTTCCAGGGCGCCCTGGGCGTGGGTCCCGACCACGATCAGCTCGGCGCCCCAGTTGCGCGCAGTTTCCAGAATGCCGGTGACCGGATCTCCGACCAGCTGCACTGTTTCCTCACCTTCACGGGCCAGGGCAGAGAGCCGCTCGGCATCAGCGCTTTCCAGGGTGTGCAGCAGCGCCGGGTCGGGGGCCGCCGGAGTGACTCCGCCCATCAGGTCCGGGGCCGCAGTCACGCGGGCGTCTGTCACGTGCAACAGCAGCAGCTGCGCGCCGGGAAAGCGGGCCCGTGCCACGTCGAGTGCGTGCAGGCTTGACGGCGAGAAGTCGAGACCGACAACGATCCTTTCAAAAGGTGCGGCGTTCTGGGTCATGCTCTGACCGTACTCCGGCCAGAACGCCAGCATGCCAAGGCTCAAGAGCACGTAAAGCGTGATCCAGACCACACTCGCGCCCTGTGGCCTACACTCGGGAGCATGCACCTTCAGAGTTTCGGGGCGGCCTGCACGGTCACCGGCAGCATGCATCTGCTGACACTGAACACAGCCGGAGGCGAGCGGCATGTCCTGGTCGACTGCGGCCTGTTTCAGGGCGCCGACGAACTGGAGGCGCGCAACCATGAGCCGTTTCCATTCGAAGCGCAGGATCTGGATGCGGTGATCCTGACGCACGCCCACCTGGACCATGTGGGGCGCCTGCCCCTGCTGGTCCGGCGGGGCTACCGCGGCGCGGTCTACTGCACCGCTCCGACAGCTGCGCTGGCCGAGACGGTGCTGCTGGACTCTGCCCGGCTACAGGTCGAGGGTTACCGTCAGGCCCTGCGCCGCGCCCGGCGACAGGGCCGTGAGGACGAAGTATTGCCGCCACTGTACGAAGAGGACGATGTTCACCGCACGCTGGCGCTGCTCCGGCCCCATCTGGAGTTTGGGAAAACCACCAAGGTCGCCGATCTGAAGGTCACGCCCGAGCGCGCCGGGCACATCCTGGGCAGCGCCTGGCTGCTGATGGAAACGCCGGATGCCCGGCTGATCATGAGCGGAGACCTGGGCAACCGCGAAAGCGGCCTGCAGCTCGACTTTACTCCGCCCCCGGCGGCCGATGCGGTGGTGCTGGAAACCACCTATGCCAACCGGACCCACCGGCCCTGGGCCCAGACCCTCGAGGAGTTTGCCGGGGCGCTGCGCACCAGCATCCGCGCAGGCGGAAAAATATTGATCCCCAGCTTTGCCATCGAACGGGCGCAGGTCATTCTGTACACCCTCAAGGACCTGATGAACCGCGGCGAGGTTCCGCACATTCCGGTGTTCATGGATTCACCCATGGCCATGCGCGCCACCTACGAGTATTTCGAGTTTGGCGACGAGCTGATCACCCCTGTTCGGGAGGCTCTCCAGAGCGGTGAAGATCCCTTCCGTCCCAGCACGCTGCATGTCGTGAACACCAGCGCCGAGTCGCAGCGCCTCAACCGCTACGACGGTCCGGCGATCATCATGGCGGGCAACGGCATGATGACCGGTGGACGTATCCAGCATCACCTCAAGCATCACCTGTGGAAACCCAGCACCAGCCTGATCATCGTGTCGTACCAGTCGCCCAGCAGCCTGGGCGGCCGGATCGTGGAGGGCGCCGAGACGGTGCGGCTGATGGGGGAAGAGGTGGCCGTGCGTGCCCAGGTGCACACCATCGGGGGCTTCAGCGCGCACGCCGACCGCGACGACCTGCTGGCCTTCCTGGACACCGCCGGCAAGCCGCACGTCTGGCTGGTGCACGGTGAAACGTCTGTGATGAGCAGCTTTCTGCCGGTCCTGGAGCAGCACGGCATGAAGGGCGATATCGTGCCGGACCGGCAGAAGGTGGACCTGCTGGGCCCCGGCTTTGCGGGCGGGCAGCCGCCGGGGCTGGTGGTGGACACACAGGCTGATCCTCATCAGACCACTGCAGAGTAACGCTGCCGGGGCCCGGTTCCTGTCTTTCCTGCCCCCTTCCGGGACACCGGGTTCTCTTCTCTTTCATGTCGAACCGTTACCCTGTTGGTCAATGAAACGCACGTTGCTGCCCCTTCTGCTCCTGAGCCTGACTGCCTGCGGAAACAAAGGAATCGAGGGAGCCCAGACCTTCAAGTATTCCGCCGGTGATCACCGCAGCGGATCGCTGGTGTACAACGAGACACCCCCAGCCGGCGGCGCCCACAATCCCGTCTGGCAGAACTGCGGCGTGTACGATCAGCCCCTGTACAACGAATATGCAGTGCACAGCCTGGAACACGGCGCGGTGTGGATCACCTACCGCCCCGACCTGGAAGCCGCGCAGGTCGCGCAGCTCAAGGCCCTGGCCCAGGGCCGGACCTATACCCTGCTGAGCCCCTACGAGGGGCTGGACACCCCCGTGGCTATCAGCGCCTGGGGGGCCCAGCTGAAGGTCGACAAGGCCGATGACGCCCGCCTGAAAGCCTTCCTCGACAAGTACGAGCAGGGAGCCACCGCACCCGAACGCGGCGCACCGTGCTCGGGTGGCTACAGCGGCACCCGCTGAGCCTGTCGGGCAGAGGCCTGAGCATCCAGCAAGATGCTCAGGCCTGACCGTTGCCCCTTCGATTCAGAAAAACAGAACGACGTGTTTGCCGCGCCGCCGACCAGGAATCCTGGCCACTCTCGCGGTTGCGCGCCTTCCTCGCCCTTTTTCTCCGGTTGTACGGCATGAGCCTGTGATTTACAGTTCCAGACCCGTTGGCGTGGTCACGGATGAGGGAATGGCCGTGACCAGCACCTCGTACTTGCCGGTTACAAAGACCTTGAAGCCCTGACGCTGCAACCGGCGCCGGGCATCAGTGACGTCGGCGGCCATCAGGCTCAGGTCCGGTCGCCTGTAATTGCGCACGCGCGCCCCGTAAGACAGCGCCCCATCACGGTAACGGGCATTCGGGTAACCCAGCACCAGGCCACCTTCGGGCGTCAGGTGATGGCGCCACAACGCGCTGAGCAGCACGTCCTGCCGGATCCCGGGGCTCTGCAGCAGGCTCAGGGCCAGAATCAGGTCAAAGCGGCCCAGGTGGGCCTGCGGCAGGGTGGTCACGTCCAGCTCGTGAACCGTCATGTCCGGATGCCGCTGCTGGGCAGCCGTCAGGGCCGAGGGCTCCAGATCCACTCCGTGCACCTCGAACGTGTGGTCCGGGAAAGCCAGCGCCAGCGCGTCGAGTTCGCGCCCGGCATTGACGCCCAGGGACAGCACCCGGCCCCCTGCTGGCGGACCCACGCGCCGCAGCGCCTCGACCAGGGTAAACAGAAACACCGGGTCTTCCAGCTTGTCCACCCGCGCCCAGTCGCCCTGCGCGCTGTAACCGGCAGCGTCGGGATCTGGGCTGGGGGCCTGAGCCCGCAACCGCACACGCACCTGCCCCTCCTCTGTACGCTCAGGAGTCAACAGGTGCGCGTCAAGCAGACTGGCAAGATCTACCCAGGTGCTCCAGGGCCGGTGCAGTCCGGCGGATGTGGCCTCGCCGGCATACAGTCCCAGGCCGCGGTCCGGGTCCGCTACCGTGAAGGCCACCTCGCCGGTGATCTGCAACTGCCGCCGTACGGCAGGCAGGACCACGCTCATGGGCTCAAAGGTAAAATTCAGGTCAGGCACGGGCTGTGAAGGTAGCGCATGCAGCGGCGTGCGGTGGGTTCAGCCTTCAGAAAGCCGGCACCACTGCGCCGTTGTACTTCTTCAGGATAAAAGCCTTGACCTCCGGACTGCGCAGTGCAGCAGCCAGTTTCAGGTAGTCGGGGTTCTTGAGCGTTTCTGCCTTGGCCGCCAGCAGGTTGGCGTACGGGCTGTTGGCGTTCTCGATCAGCAGCGCGTCCTTGAGGGGGTTGAGACCCGCGTCCAGCGCGTAGTTGGTGTTGATCACGGCGACGTCCACGTCACCCAGCGCACGGGGAAGCTGCGCGGCTTCCAGTTCGCGGAATTTCAGGCGCTTGACGTTGGTGGTGATGTCCAGCACCGTGCCTCGCACACCCACGCCGGGCTTCAGGCGGATCAGGCCAGCCCGCTCCAGCAGTTTCAGAGCGCGTCCGCTGTTGCTCGGATCGTTGGGCAGGGCGATCGTCGCGCCGGTCTTCAGGTCCTTGAAGCTCTTGACGCGGCGGCTGTACACGCCCATCGGCTCAACGTGCACCTTGGCACCCGCCACGATGCCCAGCGGGCGGCTCTTCTGGAATTCGTTCAGGTACGGCAGGTGCTGGAAGAAGTTCACGTCGATGCTGCCATCGGCCAGCGCAAGGTTGGGCTGCACGTAGTCGCTGAACTCGCGGATCTGCAGATTGACACCCTGCTTGGCCAGGATGGGTTTGACGACATTCAGGATCTCCGCGTGTGGCACGGGGCTGGCGCCCACACGGAGGGTGCCAGCAGCGGCGAAGGAGGAGAGGGTCAGGGCGGTCAGGATCAGGAGCTTATTCATGGGATTCCTCGTTTGAAGATTGAAAGCAGGCGTATTCAGAGGGAGGCGTATTCAGCGGTGGTCGGTGCGGCGGGCGGCAGCGTCACCCAGCCACTGCACGCCCTGCACCAGCAGCAGCAGCATGACGACGGTGGCGACCATCACGCCGGTCTCGAAGCGCTGGTAGCCGTAGCGGATGGCCAGGTCTCCCAGACCTCCCCCACCAATCGCACCGGCCATGGCGCTGTAGCTGATCAGGCTCACGACCATCACGGTGAAGCTGTGAATCAGGGCAGGACGGGCCTCGGGCAGCAGCACCTTGCCGATCACCTGGAACGTGCTGGCCCCCATCGCGCGGGCGGCCTCACCCACGCCCTGGGGCACACCCTGCAGCGCGCCGTCCACCAGCCGGGCCACGAAGGGAATCGCGGCGACCGTCAGCGGCACGATGGCCGCGGTGCTGCCGATGCTGGTGCCGATCAGCAGACGCGTCAGCGGAATCAGCAGAACCAGCAGGATGATGAAGGGGAGGCTCCGGCCTGCGTTGACCACAGCGTCCAGGACACGGTGAAGGGGCGCCTGAGGCTTGAGGCCACCGGGACGCGTGAGGGTCAGCAGCACGCCGAGTGCGGTCCCCAGAGCCTGGGCAATCAGCGCTGAGGGCACCACCATCAGCAGCGTTTCCAGGGTGCCCTGCCACAGCAGTGGCCAGAGTGTGTCCCAGCTCATGCGCCCGCTCCCGCAAGCTGCGCTACCCGGGCCAGGTGAGCCGGGATATCCGGCGTACCGTCCGGCACAGCCAGCCAGACGTCCACGCCCAGCGGGTGTGCGTCAGCCTGCACCACACGGGCTCCAAGTCCCGCCAGAGCCGTCAGTGTGCGCGGTGAGAGTTCCGCCAGGGTGACGCGCCGCAGCTGTTCACCGGCCGTCAGGGAAGCTGCGGGCCGGTGAGCCTCGAGCAGCGCACGGGTCACGGCGTGCTGCGGCTGGCTCAGGACCTCCCGCGTCTGGCCGAATTCGACCAGCTGCCCGCTGTCCAGCACCGCCACATGGGTGGTTGCCGCCCGCACGACCTCCAGCTGATGCGTGACGATGACCACGGTCAGGTCGCGGTCACGCTGCAGGTCGGTCAGCAGGGTCAGAATTCCGGCGCTGGTCTCGGGGTCCAGGGCGCTGGTGGCCTCGTCGGCCAGCAGGAGATCCGGCTCGGTGGCCAGGGCGCGTGCAATGCCCACGCGCTGTTTCTGCCCACCAGACAGCTGCGCCGGGTAGCGGCTGGCCAGATCGGCGAGGCCCACCTGGGCCAGCAGTTCGCGGGCGCGGGCTTCGCGCTGGGCACGCGGCACGCCCCGCAACTCCAGCGGCAGGGTCACGTTTCCCAGCGCCGTGCGCTGTGCCAGCAGGTTGAAATGCTGAAACACCAGGCCGGTCCGGGCCTGCCGTTCGCGGCGGGCGCTGGCGCTCAGGGCCGAGAAGTCCTGGCCCTGGACGCTCACGTGGCCGGCGTCGGGAAGTTCCAGGCCGCTGATCAGGCGCACCAGCGTGCTTTTGCCGGCGCCGCTGCGACCGATGATGCCGGTGCGGCTGCCACGCGGCACTGAGAAGCTCACGTCCCGCAGTGCCGGGCCGGCCTGGCCGGGATACGTCCTGCGGACGCCCTCAAAGACGAGAGCAGGGGGAAAAGAACGGGTCATCAGGTAGCCTCCGGGGCAGGTGGGCGGGATTGGAACGCCAAAAAACACGCGTCCCCTTCCTGGATGCTTGAGCAGTGGAAGGGGACGCGCGTAAGCGTCCAGTGCGAACCTGTGTAGAGGTACACCCTTCCCTTATCGTTCCCGTCGCGACTGTGGAGCCATCGTTGGCGCGTGCGGGCTGGTCAAGCACCGATGCCGTGATGAGGGCCGGTTGCTGCGGCGATAACTGGGCCAGATCCCTACGCCGCTCTGGATAAAGGTGGCCCTGTTCAGGCCGGACGACACTCTAGGATGGTTGACCTGTTTCGTCAACCATTGGCAGACTCACATTTGGTTCAGTACCCGCGGTGACGGACTTCAGCGCCTTCGCTTTCCAGCCAGGCAGTCACGGCCCCCACCGCCGCCTTCACTCCGGGCGTGATGATCGGCCCGCCGAACTTGGCCAGACGCACCAGATAAGAGCCGTCTTCCCGCCGGGTGATGCCCACCAGGACTTCCTGCGTCAGCTCGCCTTCGACCACGTGCGCCAGGGCGACCCAGCCGTCACGGCGCAGGCTGCTGTACAGGTCAAGCAGCACCACGGTCCAGTTCTGGCCCCGGGTCGTCTGCTTGGCAAAATGCGCAGGCTCAAAACTTACAGGCAGGGTCAGCACAGCGTGGGGCACGTCGGTCTCCAGTTCGGGATAGGGAGTGGTGGTGCCGTGCGGCACCTGTGGATGGGCGGTGGGCCTGAAGCGGGCATGATGGGCCCCCAGGCCCAGATCACGCCATTTGAGGGCGTACTTGGTTTCCAGGGCAGCTGGCGGCGGCTCCTGAGCGGTGTCCACCGCCATGACCCCGCTTTTCCCAGCCTCGCCGCAGGCAAATTCGAAGTACTCGTCATGGTCGGTGGTCAGCAGCACCGCCCCGCCGGGCTTCAGGCGGCTGGCAGCCAGCTCGAAAAACGGAGCGCGCAGCAGGCGGTGCTCGGTATGCCCGGCCTTGGGCCAGGGATCAGGAAAATTCACGACGATCAGGTCCAGCGCTCCGTGCGGGATCACCTCGCGGACCAGGACGTCAGCCGGCAGCTTGGTCAGCACGGCGTTGCCGAGCCCGGCGGCTTTGAGGCGACGGTGGGCCTTGAGCAGCGACACGCCGCTGATTTCCACGCCCAGATAATTCGGCGGCTGCGGGAAGGTGCGCGCGAAGTGGGGCCAGAAGCGCCCGTCACCAAAGCCCACTTCCAGCACCCAGGGACGGTCCGGCGTTTCGGGATACAGCCGCTCGGCGGGATCCGGAAACCGGAAGTCTGAAAGCCGGAAAATCATAAGCTCTCCTCCTGAGTCCCGTTACCGAGCAGTTCGGCTGCCAGTCGCGCCGCATCCTGCAGCACGCTGCCATAGGTGTGCTCACCCGGCATGCAGCGGCCCAGCATGCGCACCCGGTCGAGGCGTCTGATGCGAAATCCGTCGAGTTCTCCTGGTGCGGGTGTCAGAAAGCGCACGTCGTAGGCCGGAGCGCCGTCCACCGCGGCAGCAGTCTGCTCCGCCCCGATCAGCCACACACCGCTGGCAATCAGATCCTCGGCCAGAAAGTCATAGGCGACCTCGGACAGGCGACCGGCGTCTTCCATGGTGTCCCCGATCAGCAGCCGGCCCTTCAGGAAAGCCCCGACGGCCAGCACCACCGTGCGGGCGTGCAGCTTGGGGCCTTCCCAGGTGGAAATCACTACCTGCGTGTCCTCCTCATCCAGGGCGGTCACGGTACTTTGCAGCAGATGAATGCCGCTGGTGGCCTCGATTTCGGCCTTGAGCAGCCGGTGGAAGGTCCAGCCGTCGGTGTCCGGCGCCATCTGGTCTGCCGTCCGGGCGAACACGCTGCCCTGCGGGAAATCCGCGCCCTGGATGGTCGGCTGGTACAGGGTGCCCAGGTGGTCCAGGGCCTGCGACACCAGCAGCACATCCTGCCCGGCGCGGGCCAGGCGCCAGGCGAGCTCGGTGCCGCCCAGACCGGCACCCACGACAGCCACGTCGTAGAGGTGCCCCGGTTGTGGGCGGCTGCGGGGAGAAGGAGGACCAAACATCACCGGGAAGTCTAATACGGAGTGTCCCCTGTGCCTCGGAGCGCGCCGCTCCCTTACTCTTTGACCCATGCCGACGAATGCCGGGTACACCTACGTCACGCCGGTGCAGGTCAGTGGCGTCAGTGTGCTCGACTTCCTGAGTACGCGCTATCGGCATTCGGCGCCGGAGGTCTGGGCCGCCCGCCTGGCCCAGGGCGAGGTGCAGGTTGATGGCCTCACCGTCCAGGGTCACGAACGCCTGCGGGCCGGACAGACCCTGGTCTGGCACCGGCCGCCCTGGCAGGAAGAGAGCGTGCCGCTGCACTTCGAGGTGCTGCACGAAGACGCCTCTCTGCTGGCGGTGCACAAGCCGTCCGGGCTGCCGACCCTGCCCGGCGGGGGCTTTCTGGAACACACGCTGCTGACGGTGGTGCGCGCGCAGTTTCCCGGAGCTTCACCGCTTCACCGGCTGGGACGCGGCACCTCAGGAGTGGTGCTGTTTGCCCGCACTGGTGCAGCCGGCTCAGCCCTGGCACGGGCGTGGCGTGAACAGGATGTACGCAAGATGTACCGCGCCCTGGCCAGCGGCGTGGCGACCCAGGATGAGACTGAAATCACTGTTTCGATCGGACCGGTTCCTCACCCCCGACTGGGCGAGGTCTTTGCGGCGTGCCCCACTGGTAAGCCCTCGCGGTCGGTGGCGCGCGTCGTGGAACGCTGCAGCGGAACCACTCTGTTTGACGTTCAGATTTTCACCGGCAGGCCGCACCAGATCCGTATTCATCTGGCCAGCATCGGCCAGCCTCTGGTGGGCGACCCGCTGTACGGCCCTGGAGGCCATCCGCTGCCCGACCTGCCCGGTCTGCCCGGCGACCTGGGCTACCTGCTGCACGCGCACACGCTGAGCTTCACCCATCCGGTCAGCGGTCAGGTCATCACGGTGACGGCGCCAGCTCCCTCCGCGCTGGAGCCCACCGCACCCTAGGGGCAGAGGCTGTCAGGAATCGCGGCGCGGCCTCCCCGCCGCATGGAGGCCGGCCATGTCGCCGCGGCCCACGTCATGCGTCATACCGCCGGCCTTCAGGGACAGCTGACCCTCGATATGGCGAGCAAGCCGGGCATCCGGGAGCGGAATTCATGAGGCGTCAGATTCATAGGGTTCAGGGGGTTGTGAGACTTGGAAGTGCATCCTGAGGCCCGGTTTCATACCGCCTCCCCCTGTCATTCAGAACGCAGCCTGGGCAACCTGTCGCTGCGTGTCCCTTTACCCAAGGAGCCTCTACTGATGCGTCTTTCCCTGAATGTTGTCCTGAGCCTGCCCCTGCTTCTGGCGGCCTGCGGAACCTCCTCGACCCCTTCTGTCACTGTTCCTGCCGCCGACGAATCCGCGCGCAGCGCCCCCGCTTCCGCTCCGATCGTAGGCCTGGACAACCCTCTTGGCATTGACGGTCAGTACATCGTCGTGTTTTCCCAGGGCGAGCAGGCCGGAGGCATCAGCGCGCAGGCCGCTGGGCCGCTTGGTCAGGCCCTGTCGGCGCAGGATCACGACGGGTTGATCCGCACCCTGAGCCTGAACGAGCAGGGCGTGAGTATCAGGCATCTGTATGCCGGGTCGATGCAGGGCTTTTCCGGCACCCTGAGCGCGCAGAATCTTTCCAGGCTCCAGGCAGATCCGCGTGTGAAATATATCGAGCTGGACAGCCGCATTCAGCTTACTGCCACGCAGACCGGCGTCACCTGGGGGCTGGACCGGATTGACCAGCCGGCCCTGCCCCTGTCGGGCAGCTATACCTATGATCAGACCGGCACTGGCGTGACCGCTTATGTCATCGACACCGGCATCAACGTCTCGCATGTGGACTTTGGTGGGCGTGCGGTCTGGGGCAGCAACACAACCGCAGACGGCGTGAACTCGGACTGCCAGGGACACGGCACGCATGTCGCCGGTACGGTTGGTGCCAGCACCTGGGGCGTGGCCAAGAACGTCAAACTTGTAGCGGTCAAAGTACTGAACTGTGAAGGCTCAGGCACCACCTCGGGTGTGATTGCCGGACTGAACTGGGCCGCGCAGCAGCGCACCGGACCGGCCGTGGCGAACATGAGCCTGGGCGGCGGCGCCAGTCAGGCACTGGACGACGCCGTCGCGAGCGCCACCAACAGCGGACTCACAGTCGTGGCCGCAGCGGGCAACAGCAACGTGGACGCCTGTGGCAGCAGCCCGGCGCGCGCACCTTCAGCCATCACGGTAGGCAGCACGACCAGCACTGACGCCCGCAGCAGCTTCTCCAACTACGGCTCCTGCCTGGATCTGTTTGCCCCGGGCAGCAGCATTACCAGCACCTGGATCGGCTCGGCCACTGCCACCAGTACTCTCAATGGCACCAGCATGGCTTCCCCGCACGTGGCCGGCGCTGCGGCGCTGATCCTTCAGGCCAACCCAACGTATAGCCCCGCGCAGGTGACCAACGCCCTGATCACCCGCAGCGCTTCCGGCAAGGTGACGAACGCCGGAACAGGCAGCGCCAACCGGTTGCTGCAGGTTGGCGCTGCGCCCGTCACGTCCCCCGCGCCCTCAGGCACCACCTACACCGGATCTGTCAGCAAAGGCGCGAGCAGCTTCAAACCCGGCACGAGCGGCTTCACCTATGCCGGTGGCACGTTGAAGGCCACCCTCAGCGCTGGCAGCCTGACGGACTTCGACCTGTACCTGCAGAAACGGGCATCCAATGGAAGCTGGATGGACGTGGCTGCCAGCACAGGCAGCACCAGCAGCGAGAGCATCACCTATGTTGCCGGCAGCGGCACCTACCGGTGGGAGGTTTACGCCTACCGTGGTTCCGGCAGCTACACGCTGACAGAAACACGCTGAAGTCTATTTCTACCGGAAGTTTTCCAGGGTCCGCCATGCACGGCGGACCCTGCATGTTCTTCAGCGGTCGGTCGTAACCGTATAGGTGCCGTCTGCCTTGCCTGTAAAGGTCACGGTGCCCTGCTCGTCGGTGCGGTAGGTGCGGATACCGTTCTGGTCGTACAGCTTCAGGGCGGTCCTGGTGGGGTGCCCGTAATTGTTCTCGCCGACGCTGATCACCACATTCTCGGGGCGCACGCTGGCCAGCCAGGCCTGATGGTCCCCATTGGCCGCCCCATGGTGGATGCTCTTGTAGACCTGGAACGGACCACGGATTTCGGGCCGGTCCTGTTCGAGCCAGGCCTGGGTCTCGGGCTTCTCGCTGTCACCGGTCATCAGGGCCCTGAAGTCTCCGAACTCCAGCCGCAGACCTACGCTGTTCTCATTCTGGTCGCTGCCCATACCGGCTGGCGGGGCAATGACCCGCACCTTCACGCTGCCCAGGTTGATGACCTGCTTGTTGGCCTTCTGGAAGGTCGTGCCCTGTTCACGCAGCGCGTCCACCAGCCGCTCCCACGTGCGGGTGGTGCCGCTCAGGCCATTGTTGATAAACAGCCTGGGTCTGGCCTCGGCTGCCGCCACCAGCCCGGCGATGTGGTCTGCGTCGGCATGACTCGCGACCATCAGGTCAATCTTCTCGATGCCGTAGGTCTTCATGTGCTCGCGCATCCGCTCGGCGCTGCGTCCGCCGTCCACCAGCATGGTCTTGCCCTCGGGGCTGCGCACCAGGACGGCGTCACCCTGCCCGATATCCAGAAACCGGATGGTCACTTCACCGGCAGGCGTAGTGGTGCTGGTCTCAGCAGGTTGCTCCCGGCCCCCGAAGACCTTGCTGCCGGCGCAGGCCGCCAGACTGGCCGTCAGCAGCAGCACCAGCAGGCCCATCACGTCTGAACTGCTGGGACCGCTCCGGGCGGGAGCCTTGCCACGGCTTTTCGGCGCTGTTTTGCGGGCGGCTTTACTGTCAGCGTTTTTCCCGTCGGAAGCCTTGCGGGGGGTGGTTTTTCGGGCGGCAGCTCCACTGCGCCGCGGTGATTTCGGGTCTGGTTTTCCACTCACAGCGTAATCTCTCCGTCGTCCAGGTCCTGGCTGTTCAGGGCGTCAAGCCGGGCCTGCGCCGCGGCGCGCCGGGCCTCGGTTTCCTCGGGCAGGAGGCGGGTGCTTACACCATCCGGGCCTTCCTGAACAGCCAGGATGTCGCCCTCACGCAGCCCCTCCGGCAGGGCGTGCAGCGGCAGGGTGAAGGTCCGGCCGTCCTCACGCTCCAGTCGCACGACCGGACCGAGCGGACTGTCCTCGACCGCGTCTACCGTCCAGCGTTCGCCCTGGGGCCCCGGGTGGGCAACTTCCTTCATGCCAGACAGGGTAACGCGCCCGCACCGCCAGGCGCTGTGAAGGCAGAGGCAGTCCAGAGCAGATAAGCAAAATGGCTGAGGAAGCCGAAAGTGCGGCACCCTGACTTCCCTTTTCAAGCAGAGTGACCCACAGTGTTGGGGTGCCTGACATTTCAACCTTCGTGCTTCAGAGCGGGGGCGCGGTTTCCAGTTCTGATGGACGAGCCGTGTGGCGGATACCTGCGGCGCCCGGCTGCTTACCCACTTGCTGATGGGCTTTCCGGCGGGCGGATGCCGACACCGGAAGCCAGGAGATCCAAAGGAGAATGATGCTCGACGAAACACTGGTCAGTGATGTGCTGACGCTTGCCCGCGCGGGCGGCGCCGACTTCGCAGAACTGTTCATGGAAGACACCGTGAACACCACCCTGCGCCTTCATCAGGGAGAGCTGAAGGACGCCGGCGGCGGCAACCTGTTCGGCGCCGGCCTGCGGCTGCTGTACGGCACCCGGGTGGTTTACGCCTACACCAACGACGTGACGGCCTCTGGCCTGCGTGACCTCGCCAGTGCGGTGGCCAGCGCCCGTGGCGGCGCCGGCGAGGTGGAGCGCGGCGGAGCAGGCGGCCTGGACTTCCGCAAGGTGAAGGTCACCCCGCACTACCGCGCCCGGCAGCACCCCCTGACGGCTGCCAAGCGCGAGAAGCTGGCCCTGATGCGCCGGGCTTCGGGCGCCGCACAGGTGGGCGACGTCAAGACCGTGGACGTGAACTACCTTGACCGCGTGCAGCGGGTCCTGATCGCCAACAGCGAGGGCCTGTGGGCCGAGGACGAGCGGGTCCAGAGCCGCCTGAGTGTCAGCGCCATCGCGCAGGACGGCACGCTCCGCCAGAGCGGCTTTTACGGCCCGGGTGCCAGCCAGGGCCTGGAATTCTTCGAGACCGTCACACCTGAGAGCATCGGCACCGAGGCCGCGCGCATCGCCAACGCCATGCTGCGCGCAGACTACGCTCCGGCGGGCAAACTGCCCGTCGTGATCGGCAACGAGTTCGGTGGGGTCATTTTCCACGAGGCCTGCGGGCACATCCTGGAAACAACCGCTGTGGAAAAGAACGCCAGCGTGTTTGCTGACAAGTTCGGCCAGCGTATCGCCCAGGACTGCGTGAGTGCGGTGGACGACGGCACCCTGCCCGGCTCGTGGGGCATGGTCAACGTGGACGACGAAGGTATGCCCGCCCAGCGCACCGTGCTGATCGAAAAAGGGATTCTCAAGTCGTTCCTGGTGGACCGCGTGGGTGAGATGAAAACCGGCTATGCCCGCACCGGCTCGGGGCGCCGTCAGAACTACACCTTCGCGCCCGCCAGCCGCATGCGCTCGACCTTTATCGACAACGGTGATCAGACCCCCGACGACCTGATCCGCAGTGTCTCGCACGGCATCTACGCCCGCAAGATGGGCGGCGGCAGCGTTTCCCCCGGTACCGGCGACTACAACTTTGCGGTGAACGAGGCGTACATGATCCGCAATGGCGAGATCGCCGAGCCGCTGCGCGGCGCCTCACTGGTCGGCAACGGTGCGCAGGACCTGCTGAACATCGTAGGCGTCGCCGGTGACCTCAGCCTGGGACAGGGTATGTGCGGCAGCATCTCGGGTTCCCTGCCAACCGACGTGGGCCAGCCGCACATTCTGGTATCTGAAATCACCGTGGGAGGCCGCGCATGACCGCTACCGTCACTGAACAGCTCAGCATTGACCAGGCGCGCAGCTATCTGCTGAAGCGGGCCAAGGCCCGTGGTGTCCAGCTGGAGGTCTACGCCCTGCGCAATACGTCGACCAACATCCGGGCCTTTGCCGGCGAGGTCAGCGAGTTCAAACTGCAGGCGCGCCAGGGCGTGGGGCTGCGGGCGCTCAGGGACAGCGCCTGGGGTTACAGCTTCACCGAGAATCTGGCACAGAATGCACTGGACCGTGCGCTGGATATGGCCGTAGAAAACGCCGAACTGGTGGCACCCGAAAGCGGGGCCGGGCTGGTCGCCTGGGCTGAGCCTCCCGCACTGGACCTGTACGGCGAGGGCCTGAGTGGGGTCAAAGTGGAGCAGAAGGTTCAGGTCGCCCTGGATCTGGAGCGCACCGCGCGTGAAGCCGACCCGCGCGTGACCAGCGTGCCCTACGGCGCCTACATGGACAGCGACAGCGAGACGCTGGTAGGCAACACCGAGGGCCTGTCACGCGGCTTCAAGTCGTTGCAGGCCTTTCACTTTGTCGCTCCGCTGGTCAGTGAAAACGGCCAGAACAAGATGCAGCGCGACTGGCAGTTCACACGCGAGTTCACCGAACTCGACCCCACCCGCACGGCCCTCAAAGCGGTGGAAAAGGCAGTGGCTCTGCTGGGTGCCCGACCTGCGCCGAGCGGGCAGTTCCCGGCCGTGTTTTCTGGCGGGTGCCTGGCCGATCTGCTGGATCTGTTCTCCCCCATGTTCAGCGGCAAGATGGTCGAGGAAGGCAAAAGCCCCCTGGCCGGACGCCTGGGCGAGGCGGTTGCCAGCGAGCTGGTCACGCTGGTGGACGACGCCACGCTTCCGCGCGGCATGAATTCCCGCGCCTTTGACGTGGAAGGCTGCCCCAGCGTTCCTGTGACCCTGATCGAGGCCGGACGGCTCACGGCCTTCCTGCACAACGCTCAGACGGCGGCGCGTGCCGGCACACAGAGCACCGGGCACGCCGCACGCATGGGCTACCAGGGCGTGGTGGGCGTGGGTCCCAGCAACCTGCTGATGCTGGCCGGCAAGACCCCGGACGCCGAGGTTCGTGCGGGGGTCCGGGGTGTGCTGGTCACCGGGGTCTCCGGCGGGCACGCAGGCGCCAACCCTGTGACCGGCGACTTCAGCCTTCAGGCCGAGGGGTTCTGGCTGGAAGACGGGGGGGTCGCCCATCCACTGGAGGTGTTCACGGTGGCCGGCAATATTCTGGAAGTTCTGGCAGGCATCGAGGCCGTCAGCGATACGGTTGAGTGGACCCCCGACGCCGTCGGCGCACCGGCAGTGCGGGTCGCCCACCTGGCCATCGGCGGCAACTGAAGCGGTACCGATAGGACTGGAGGGGACACTGCGGTGTCCCCTCCTTCGTGTTGTTCGCCCCAATCCTGCGCGCTGGAGAAGGCCCCGGCGGTTACGCTGAGCCATGCCCGCCGACTTTCCGGACCTCCTGACGGAACTGGAGGGCTGGCTTTTCCTGCACGCACCGGCCATTCATGCGCAGCTGAAGTCGGGCGCCACCGACGCCGACCTGGGCAGCCTGGAACGTCAGTTGGGCCGGAAGCTGCCGGACGCGTTCCATATGCTGTACCAGCGGCACGCGTACTGGGGGCAGGCGTTCGGACTCGACCACGTGCCCCTGGGTCATGTGGCCTTCGAATGGCAGACCTGGCGTGAGCTCGAGCAGCAGTGGCGTGAAGAGCACTGGGGCCTGGACGAGGAACATGTCTCGCATCCGGCCGGCGCCATCCAGACCGAGTACGCCACGCCTGGCTGGATAGGCTTCCTCAAGGACTGGGGCGGAAACTCGGTGGGCATTGACCTGAATCCCGGCCCGCAGGGTGTCGTGGAGCAGGTCATTACCTTTGGCCGCGACGAGGACCATAAGTACGTGCTGGCAGATAGCCTGGAAGGCTTTGTAGAGTTGTACGTAGAGCGCCTGCGAACAGGACAGGTACGGGTCGAGCAACTGTCTGGATATGCGGAGCCGGCCTGGAGCATCCAGCTGACCGACGAGAGTGGCTTCAGCACCGACATGTATCAGACACTGCCAGACTTTTACCCAGGGTTCGGCGCGGCTCCTGCCCGGCGGTCCCGCTGAAATGACCGGCCCCGGGCGGCATGCGTGGTGTGTGGGGGCATCCGACTTCGTTCCTCGGCGTAGCATGCCAGCATGAAGTGGCTGTCTGACCAGAGCCTGCGTGGCGTCGTGGACAAAGTGGAGGCCGGCGAACGCCTCTCCTTTGACGAGGGCATGCAGCTGTACCACACCCGTGACCTCAACGCCCTGATGCGCCTGGCCAACCACACCAAGCAGCGGCTGCACGGCGACAAGGTGTACTTCGTGCACTCCATGCGCCTGGAGTTCACCAACATCTGCTATGTGGGCTGCACCTTCTGCGCCTTCGCAGCCCACAAGAACGAGGAGCGCGCCTGGGACTACGACCCGGACGAGGTGGTCGCCCAGGTCCGCCGGCGCTACCTTCCCGGCATCACCGAGCTGCACATGAGCAGCGGGCATCACCCCAACCACAAGTGGGACTACTACCCGGCCATGGTGCGCAAGCTGCGTGAAGCCTTCCCGGAGTTGCAGGTCAAGGCCTTCACGGCCGCCGAGATCGAGCATCTCAGCAAGATCAGCAAGAAGCCCACGCTGGACGTTCTGCGCGAATTGCAGGACGCGGGACTGGCTGCCATGCCCGGTGGTGGCGCGGAGATCTTTGCCGACCGGGTGCGCCGGCAGGTGGCCAAGAACAAGGTCAAGGCCGAGAAATGGCTGCAGATTCACCGCGAGGCGCACTCGCTGGGCATGCGCACCAACGCCACCATGCTTTACGGGCATATTGAAACGCTCGAAGAGCGGCTTGATCACATGCACCACCTGCGCGAACTGCAAGCCGAGACGGGCGGCTTTCACGCCTTCATTCCGCTGGCCTTCCAGCCGATGGGCAACACCCTGGCCCAGAACCTCGGCAAGACCGAGTACACCACCGGCCTGGACGACCTGCGTAACCTCGCCGTGGCGCGCATCTACATGGATAATTTCCCGCACATCAAGGGCTACTGGGTCATGATCGGCTCGGAACTGACGCAGGTCAGCCTGGACTGGGGCGTGTCGGACATCGACGGCACCATTCAGGAGGAGCACATCGCGCACGCTGCCGGGGCCACGAGCCCTATGGCCCTCTCGCAGGCGGGTATGGTGCGTATGATCCAGCATGCCGGGCGTACCCCGGTGCTGCGCGACGCCTACTACAACGAACTGGAGACCTTCCCCCGGACCGGCGTGGAGGCCGCCGACTGACCGTGACGGCTGCAAGTGGGGCGCCCCTGAGTGATCTGGACGAAGTGCTGACGCTCGACGATCTGTGGAACGCGGCCTACCATCTCCGCGACCCGCAGCGCATGGCCGGCGTGCTGGCAGACGACTGGATGGCCTTTTTCCCGGACGGCACCGTGGTATTTAAGGCCGACTTACTTGAAGGCATGATGCGCAACGACCCTTCCGCGCTGGTCTTCGAGCGGCACGCCAGCCGGGTCTACGGTGACGCCGCCATAACCCGCGGTACCCTCTATGCGGACGGCCAGCGGGTCCAGAGCTTTTTCCGGGTTTTTGCACGTCGCGCCGGGGTATGGCAGGCCGTCAGTGTGCAGGTCGTGCCTTGAGGGCCATGCCCGACAGTGCCGGGCATGGCCTGGCAGCCAGGACAGCGCCTATGACCTACCGCGCCGGCTGGATTCATTACACCAACGTCGCTCCCATTCTGGACTCGCTGGTGCTTCCCGATGGGGTGACCGCAATCACCGGTGTCCCCACCCAGATGAACGCCGCGTTGATGTCGGGCGAGGTGGACATTGCCAACATCAGCGCAGTGGAATTTATCCGCAACGCGCACATGCTCGAAGCCCTGCCGGATTTCAGCGTGGCGGTTCTGGGGCCGGTCTACAGCGTCAACCTGTTTCATACTCGCCCCCTGAAGGAGCTGCGACGAATCGCCCTGACCGCGCAGTCGGCCATGAGCGTGGCTCTGCTGGAGGTCCTGCTGCGTGAACGTGGTCTGTGCCCCAAGCTGGAGCGCGCCGAGGGAGAGGCCGAGGACCTGCTTGCAGCTGGCTATGACGGGGTTTTGCGTATCGGGGACAGTGCCCTGCGCGAGTGGTACCAGGTGGTCGGCCCGCTTGGAGACACACAGACCATGACCACGCTGCCCAGCACCGGGCGCGGCATCACGGTCACCGACCTGGCATGCGAGTGGTTCGATCTGACCGGTCATCCCTTCACCTTTGCGGTGTGGGCCTACCGAAAGGACAACCCACCACCCCCTGAACTTGTGCAGGCCATGCGCGAGGCCAGACGGGACGGACTGGGTCATCTGGCGCAGGTTGCCCAGCGCCACGCGGGGGCCCTGGGCCTGCCCCCCCGGGTGGTGCAGCACTACCTGTGGAATTTCCGTTATCACCTGGAGGCCCCTGACCGGCTGGGCTTGCGGCAATTTGCGTCGAAGGCCGTGCCTGGGCACGCGCCGCTGTGCTTCGGGAAAAGACCAGGCTGAGGCCAGCTGAAAGCTGCTCAGCGCGTTGCTGGTCCGCACGGGCTGGAGGCAGGCCATGCCTTCTGCGGCGGGCCAGGGGACATGCATAATCTCGTCAGCCAACGGGCATACATGCGAGGCATGCTGCGTGTCTGATCCAGGTGCGCTCACCTCATCCTCTGGACGACGGCAGGGCGGTGTCTGGCACCTGGGTACCCTGTTCGTGGTTCACAGCGAGGCGGATACCGCTCTGTAGCGGTGGCCCGGCACGCTGCTGAACAGCCCCCTCTTGCTATTCCAGAGTCTCTACCGGCCCCAGTGCGACGACGGTGAACGTTGCCAGCGGACACAGGCGCAGCACTTCTCGTACAGCCTCGGGGGTGACCTGCTGGTAGCGGCTCACCAGTTCGGCTGTGGTCAGAACCTGACCGTGCGCCAGATACTCCATTCCCAGCGTAAACAGCCGTCCCTGCGGGGTTTCGGCGCGCAACAGCGTGGACACCGCAAGTTTGCGCGCGGCGCGGCGCACCCGCTCAGGCGTAATGAGCTCGCCCGCGCCGCGCAGGACCCGGCGGTAGGTTTCCAGGGCCACGCCGGCACGTTCGGGATCACAGGTAAATCCACCTTCGAAGGCGCCGACATCGCGGTAATCCAGGTGTGCCAGATCCGCGCTGTCGCACAGGCCGGTATCCAGCAGGGCCCAGTACAGAGCGCCGTTTTCTCCACCAATCAGATCAGCCAGCACGGTTGCGGCCTCGCGCAGCGGGTGCGTGACGGGCAGGCCCGGCGCGGCCAGGGTCACGTGCACGCGGCCCAGAGTCTGGTCATGAATCACGCGGGTATGACCAGGGTGATGCGGCCCGGAGGGCAGGTCAGAGACTGCGCCTGGCGTCGTGGGCCAGTCTGCAAGATGCAGCTGTGCCCAGTCGAGCACCTCCTGAGGCTCAAAGGCTCCGGTGATGGCCAGCGTGACGCGTCCGGCCCCATACCGCTCCCGGTGGTTGCGGATCAGGACCTCACGGCTGAGCGCCTCGACCGTCTGGCGGGTGCCCAGCACCTGATGCCCCAGCGGATGCTTGCCCCAATAGTCGGCGCGCAGTTCATCCATGACGCGCACGCCGGGCTGCTCGGCGTACATGGCGATCTCTTCGAGAATCACGCCGCGTTCAGTGTGAATATCGGTCTCGCGCAGGGCCGGGCGCATCAGTTCTGTCAGGGTCTCGAGCAATTCGCCGCTGCGCTCCGGCAGGCTGGCCGCGTGATACACGGTCGCCTCTTCACTGGTAAAGGCGTTGGCCTGCCCGCCCAGATCATCCAGGCGGGCATTGAGCTCGGCGGCTCCCACCAGCTCGGAACCCTTGAACAGCAGGTGCTCGATAAAGTGGCTCGCACCCATTTCGTGCGGCAGTTCGTCACGCGCGCCCGTGTTGACGAAGTACCCGGCTGCTACCGTCTGCGCGTCCGGTGACGGCTCGAGCAGCAGCGTCAGGCCGCTGGGCAGGGTATGGCGCTGCGGACCCTCAGACATGGCGAGCCTCCGCACCCATGGACGGTTCTGCCGCCAGCGACGAGCCGCCAGGGTCCACCGGCCCGAGGGTCGTCACGGTGGCGTGGGCTGCCGGATCGTACCCAGCCAGGAAAGCATTGACGTCCTCCAGGGTCAGGGCGGCCAGCCGGGCGCGCAGTTCCGGAATAGGCCGCACCCGGCCGAACACTGCTATGTCCCGCGTCAGGCTGCCGGCCCGGCCACGCAGGCTCTCGGCGCCGAAGACCACGCTGGTGGTCAGCCCAGTGCACGCCCGCCTGAACTCCTCGGGCTCCAGGCCCTGCGGCAGGCGGGAAAGCTCGTTCAGCACGACCTCCAGAGTTTCCGGAGCGCGGTCAGGGGTGCTGCCGGCGTACACACTGAGGAAGCCCTGCCCCCCCAGCAGCACAGAGGAAGCGCTGACAGCATAAGCCAGGCCACGTTCCTCGCGCACTGCAGTAAAGAGGCGGCTGGCGCTGCCGCCGCTCAGCGCTGTCAGCGCCACCTGCCACGCCAGCCAGTCGGAGTTGACAGGTGCCACGCCGGGAGCCGTGATGCTCAGGTGGGTCTGCTCGGCATCCGCGTCGGTGTGGTGGGCGCGGCCACCCGCACGGAACACGGCCGGCACCTGAGCGTCCTGCCCCGGGCGCAGTTCACCGAGGGCGTGATGAACCAGGTCAAAGGCGTCAGCAGGCTCCAGGTCCGCCACCAGTCCCAGGACGCTTCCCGCCTGCCCGTACCGCCCCAGATGGGCACGCAGGCCAGCCGGAGTCAGGGCCTGTAAGCCCCCCGGGGTGCCGCTGGCCGGGTGGGCAAAACCCGCAAAGGGTGAGCCGGCTGGCGGGGGAAACGCCAGCTGACGGGCGTGAACCGCAAGCAGATCGGATGGACTGTCAGCCAGCCCTTCCAGGTCCTGGCGGGCCAGGTCGGTCAGGACCGGCAGTTCTGCGTCCGGAAGCTCCGGCTGGACCAGCACGCTGGCTGTCAGGCGGAGCGCCGCGCCCAGGTCGGCACTCAGACCACTGGCGGTAAAGCGCGTCGCTTCCGGACCTACTCCACCACCCCGGCGCACCCCCAAATCGTCAAAGGCGTCCTGAAGGGCGCGGGCGTCCAGACCGGCAGCCCCCTTGAACAGCCACTCCTCCAGCACCCCGGCCGCTCCTTCCTGCCCTGGAGGATCGTGGGCGTTCCCCACCGGTACCCGCAGGTCGAAGGCAAAGCCGGGTCCGCTGCGCCGCTCAAAGGCGACACGCAGACCCCCGGGAAGGGTCCACAGCTGGGCGGATGGTGCGGGGGCAGGGGGCGACGGGGACCGGGCGGGCATCGGCGGATTCTACTCCCGGGGTGACCCCGGACGACTGCGACCTTCGGTGGATTTGGTAACGGAGGTTGTGCGGCATGCTACGCGGATGAGGCGGGTCGTGCGTTGGCTCTTTGTTCTGGCCGTGGTGGGCTGTCTGCTTGTATGGCTGTGGCCGCAAATAGAAGCGGCGCAGCGCTACATGGCTCTGCTGCGCGCGCCGGTTCCGGCAGCCGCCAGCCTGCCCAACCCTCTTCCCGGCCGGGCACTGAACGACACCTGGGGCGGGGCGCGCAGCAACGGTCGGCGCCACGAGGGCATTGATATCTTCGCTCCGCGCGGCACGCCTATCCGCGCGACCACCCGCGGCATGGTGCTCAACGTTGGTTCGAACCCCCTGGGCGGGCGCACGGTCATGCTGCTGGGTCCAGGGGGACAGCGGCACTACTACGCGCACCTCGACCGCTATGTGCCGGGCCTGGAGCGCGGGGACTGGGTGCAGGAAGGTGGCGTTGTGGGCTACGTAGGAGACAGTGGCAATGCGCGCGGTACCCCGCCGCACCTGCACTACGGCATCTATACCGCGGGCGGGGCAATCAATCCGTATCCGCTGCTCAGGCAGCCCTGAGAGGTTTCAGCCCTGCTGGCACAACCGGTCATGAACTTCCGGCCAGTCCTCGGGGGTGACGCTGTACATCACGGTGTCGCGCATGGACCCGTCCGGACGGCGCATGTGACGGCGCAGCACCCCTTCCTTCACGGCACCGAGCTTCTCGATGGCCCGCTGTGAGCGCACATTGAGAATGTCCGTCTTGATCTGCACGCGCTCCATGCCCATGACCTCAAAGGCGTGGCGTAGCAACAAGCACTTCATGCGGCGGTTGACGCCCGATCCGTGCCAGCGTGGGTGCAGCCACGTCCAGCCGATCTCCAGCCCGCTGTGGACTGTGCGGATGTCCCCGTAACGGGTACTCCCGGCCAGTTCTCCACCTACTTCGATCACAAACGGCTGGTGGTCCGGCGCGTCCAGAGCCACCTGATAGTAGTCACCTGTTGTTGGACTCGTACCCATGAACCGGAGCTCGGTGGCGCACTCTCCCGCCAGCGCACACAATGCCGGGAGATCCGCAGTGAGCAGAGGCCGCAGGGTAAGGTCACCGTCTTGCAGGGTCAGGACGTGGTGCATAGGGTCAAGTATGTCGAAGGTTCATGCAGGTCAGGAGTCGCGCGGCCAGACAGGAACCCGCAGGCCACCAGCGATCAGGCCCCTGAAACGAGAGCACTGGTTTAACAGCGTCCTGGTGTCTCACTGAAGGCTACGCGCGGAATCGTCCGTCCCAAAGGCGGTCCAGAGTCCGCGTCAAGCTCACAGCTTCGGAACACCCGAATCAGTTCTCACTCTGTAGGGCACTGCCTGTGTGTCACATTCCTACGCCGGAACGCAGATATTCCACGATGCCTTCAAGGTCACCGGGCGTCAGGTTTTCCATAAGCCATTGTGTAGTGACCGGCGCACCCTGAACTTCTGCACGAACGTTCAGAAGATCGGCCAGCACACCCAGCATGGCCTCAATCAGTTCCGTTTCTGGAAGAGCAGGATCTGCTCCGATTGCCGCCAGAGCTTTCTCCTCTGCCAGCGAGAGCGGTGTTGAGGCAAAGGTCCGTTCATTGATGTAGAAGGGGGGGCGCAGTGTAGCCTGACGGCCGAATTTGATGGGTGCAGTCATGGGGCTCCTAAATTTCCGGCACAGGTCGGGGCGCGAAGTCCCGCGTGTACCCGGCCTGGGATGTCTTGACGGTGTGATCGAACCAGGGGGCAGTGTGCTCGTTGAAGTCATAATGAAACCATTCGGTGTATTCACGCAGCGCTGCATACGCTTCTTTGACACACCGCTCGAATATGGCTTCCATCTGGGTACCGCTGGAGGCGAGGATGGCCATGCTGGTTTCCTGCGTGCCGTTCGTGACGGGTTGGTCCGGCGTCATGATTACGAAATTCCGGATCCTTGGAAACCAACGCTGAATGCTGAGATGCATCTTGTAGAGCATGAGTTGCTCGGCCTCGCCACGCTGCATGTAGGGCATGAAGTCATTGGCCCCAAAACGCAGCACGGCGTAGTAAGCCCACTGTTCAGCTTTTACGGAACCGATAGTAGAGCCCATCCAATAAGACATTTCACGGTAACTGGAGTGGTCTACTTTGGTGCCTGGAGGCGCAAGCGGACTTTCCATCCAGTCCCAGAGAGAGATCACCACTCCCCCAGATCGTCTCTTCGGGCCGACGTATGAATCGAAGTGCCTAGCAAGGGCAATCCTGTTGCGATCCTGTGTCAACAGTTTGGCACTGTTGAAAGCTGCGCGAATACATTCAATTGCGTCATGCTGCAGCTCAAACAGCGCAAAGGCGTCGCCGTAATATTCCTGCCGCTCCAGATCGATATCCCACCGGAAAAGCGTGTGCTGTGCGCAGTGATGCGTCCACCCAACGTACATGGCAAGTTCATCCTGCTTTTGCTGCTCGGAAAACGGGTCGCGAAACCGCATATGCAGCCATTCGTCTTGCGGGTCGTCAAGCAGTTCTCCCACGACGCCGTCGTACCGTACCGTGTACCGACCCTCGTGCTGCTCGAGAACCTCGACCTGCCACTGGGGATCATGAATAAAGGCCTGCACCGCGTCCCAGGGCGTGGCGTAGCTCATGGGCGGGTCCACGGCGACCGGCTCACCCGTCAGAAGCCGTTTCAACCAGCCCATCAGTGGTCCCCCGTGTACTGGAGTTCATGAACCACTGTCGTGCTAGACGTTCCACCAATGGACGCCTGAGCCTTGACGAAACGGTCATATGGAGCCCCAAGCAGCAACCTGCCACCCTGCAATTCCGGAATAAACCCTGTATTGGCCGTCACGAGGTTCTTCTTCCAGTCCTCAAGTAACTTAGTCATCCCGGCCTGATGGTCAGCAGCATCCAGGGTCCAGCCCGGATTCTTCTTATGATGATCGGCAGCACCGACAATATAGGTTTTCATAAGTTCCTCGCTGAACCACCCACCAGAGGTCGCGGCTGCGGCGGCAACGCCGCCAGCGTTCCGAAGGGTGCGGAACTTATCTGCTGCATCCCGGCCGATCTGCCGTCCGCCCGCCACGTAAATTCTGGGGAGCTGGGCCAGCCAGTTCTGCTGCGGGTCAAAACCAGTCATTCCCACATGCGATTGCCTACCGTACGCCTGGGTGGCGCGCGCCATGAACCGGCCACTGGCGTGACGGATGGCGTACTGGTGAACCATGTCATCCGTGACCCTGGAGGCAGCCGCGTGCCCTCTTCCTGGCGCCGCAGGGAGGCGGCAGTCAGAATCGGCTGGGCCACCTGACGCTGTAGCGCGACCGGACGAGCTGTAAAGCGGCTCAGCTCATATTCGCTTTTCTGCTGTTCCAGTCTCTGCCGGTGAAGGGGCACCGGAGTAACCCGGGCACGCTTGAGGGCGCGCTGCGGCAGGGGTGCGGGGGCGGGTTTGCGGTCATAGTCCATGCCGAAGAACCTCCGGGAGTGTTCTTCACCCTACCGGCCTTCGCAAAAGGCCGCTGCCTCATTTGCCGCTGACGTCAGAGCTCAGGTGTCCTGGTCATCCAGCCAGATGAGGTGCCAGATTCACGCCAGTCACCAGGGCGGTGTGGCTGGTGCGGCTCAGGCGGACGGTGGTAAAGGAAGTGTCGCCAAAGGCAAACCAGACCCGCCCGGAGCCCAGCAGTTCCCGCAGCAGGCTGTTCAGGAAACCTCCGTGTGAGACCACCAGCAGCCGCTCTCCCCCACCCTGCCAGAGCAGTTCCAGGGCCAGCAGGGCGCGGGCCCGAATAGCGGCCTGACTCTCTCCACCTTCAGAGGTAAAAACGTCCAGGTCATGCCGGAACTCCGGGATGGGGTAGCGGGCCAGCGCCATTTCGCGTGACAAACCAGCCAGCGGGCCGTTATCCCACTCCAGCAGCAGCGGAGTAGTCGTCAGGGACAGCTGAAGTGCGTCGGTCACGATCTGCGCTGTTTCCTGTGCCCGGAGCAGGGTCGAGCTATACGCCCGGTCGAAACCTGGTGGGTGTGCCTGCCAGTAGGCCGAGAGCGCCTCAGCCTGCGTCCGGCCCACTTCGGTCAGGGGCGAATCGTAACGGCCTTCGTGAACACCTTCATCATCGGCGCGGCTGCGGCCATGGCGCAGCAGGGTCAGGTGAAGGTGGCTCACGCTCGCCTCGTGGCCAGAAGCACACATTCACGGGCGCTGACCTGCACCTCGGCGCAACTCAGACCCGCATGACCGAAGAGCGCCTCCCGCGCGGCGTCGCCCCCATAGAGCGCTGCGGGCAGCTGTGTAGGAGGTGTGAAATTGTCCAGCACCAGCACCCCGCCCAGACACAGGGCCTCAAGGAGACGGTCAAGCTGGGCCGCTTCACCCTTGGCCGGTGCACAGTCGGCAAAAATCAGATCGAAAGGCCCGTGAGCCAGTGCGCCGGTCCAGTCGCCATGCAGGACTTCGGCACGGGAGTCATGCTGCAACAGCCTCGTTGCCATGAGGGCGCGGTCCGGGTCGTTCTCGACCGTCAGAAGCCGGGCCGACGGGTCCATGCCCGCCAGCAGCCAGGCTGAGCCTGCACCCAGACCGGTGCCCAGCTCCAGCAGCCGTCCTGCCGGACGCGAGGTTGCCAGTACACGCAGCAGACGCCCGACCTCCAGCGAACAGCTGCGGTCAAACCCCACTTTCGCTGCTTCCGAGTCAGCCTGAGCCACCAGGGGCGGCACATCCAGGTGCTGCGGCGTCTCCCCGCGTGCCCGGAGCACCTGACGCAGCTGCATGTCGTCTGCCCATGGGAGCACGCGGGGATCAATCCAGGCCACAGGGCGCCCCTCTGGGCTGGGCTCCAGTGCAGGACTGGCCAGACGCAGCGGAAAACACAGGGAGTCTATTCCGGACGCACTGTGCAGGATGACAGGCTCACCCGCCACCTCTGCGTGAGCACCGCATTCCTCCCAGGCCTCGCGGACGGCAGCCAGAGCGGGGCTTTCGCCCGGATGGATTCCGCCACCAGGCAGGGTCCAGCCACCGCAGTCCCGGGCCGCCATCAATATGCGGCCGTCCTGTTCGATCCAGGCACAGGCGCGTCCGGTGCGCACGGGTGATGGCGACAGGTCCAGAAAGCTCATGCGCTGGCCTCCAGCAGGGTCAGGGCTTCATTCAGAGGCGCCCCGTTGGCCCGCAGTCCCCGGAGCGCCCCGGACCCATGGAGCCTGCCCGCCACCTCGACGTCGCTTGGGTGGCTCTGACGGTAGGACCGCATCAGCGAAGACTCCAGTGAAGCGTGACCATCTTCGTAAAAACCCACCAGGGCCAGCCGCAACGCCACCGACTGCACAGAGTCAGGGGCGCGGCCTACCCGGATGGCCTTGCGGCTGACATATGGGTCCTCAGTAAACAGATGGGTACACCCGGCCCACGGATCCGGCGCGGCGTACTCCACCGCGCGCACGGCACTCATGGCAATGGCCCCGGCACATTGCGGGCAGGGCTGAACCGTGGTCAGCACCGTCCAGCTGTAACACTCGGGCCTGGGCATGTCAGTCAGGGCCAGCAGGGCATTGATCTCCGCGTGGGCAAGGTCATGACCGCTGATCACTCCGGCTTCCACACGGCGGGGCTCGCCCAGGCGGTTGCGTCCACGGGCAAGAACATGCCCCTCCCGGTCCACCACGCACGCCCCGATGGGATAAGAGCCGTGCAGGTAGGCCTCCCAGGCTTCGGAAAGTGCGGCATGCCAGCCTGCAGACATCACGTCATCCACGGGGTCTGTGGTTGCGGGGCCTGTCACAACGCCTCCCGGTGACGCGCGATCAGGTCGTCCAGCGCCTCACGCAGCAGGCTGGCCTCAGTCCGGCCCAGGGCACCGGACAACTTGGCCAGCCGCTCCAGCTGACTTTTGGGGTAGTAGTTGCTTTTCAGCACCATCTTGCTTTCCACATAGATGCAAACCCGGGCGCGCCCTTCACGCTTGGCCCGCAGCAGGGCCTCGTCAGCGGCGCGGTACAGCTCGGGAAATGTCGTGGCGTGCGCGGGACGTGCAGCCAGTCCCACACTCAGTCCCAGTTGACGCGGCCAGTGCGGATCGCGGTGGATATGAAAGTGGCGGATCACCTCGTCAAACAGGATCAGGGCGGTCTCTGCGGCGGTTTCCGGAAGCAACGCCGCATATTCGTCCCCCCCGATGCGCCCGATCAGGCTGCCAGTCGGCAGGCTGCCGCTGAGCAGCCGCTCGACGCCCCGCAGCACGCGGTCGCCCTCGCTATGCCCCAGGGTGTCATTCAGGACTTTGAAGTGGTCCAGATCCAGCACGGCCAGCGTCACCGGCGCACCTCCCAGGCCATGAAAGGCGTCCTCAAAAGCATTTTTACTAAGAATGTCCGGGCGGGGCATGGGAGCTCCTTTGATCAGAAAATGGACCTGGGACGAAGATGACCGGCGCCTTCCCATCAGGCTGAAATCACATAGTCAGAATCGATTGTATGTCTGTTCTATATATATATGTTCGGAATATGAGATATCAAGTTGCTATGCCAATTGCACGTGCTGGCGCATCTTGAGCGCCCTAGACTCAGATTGTCAGATTAGGGTATTTGACATTTTTCTTATCGCAGGTCTATTCTCGCGTGCGGAACGGCAAAAACCGCTGGACAGTCCAGCGGCTGAGTGCCCCATATCCCATATCTCATTGCAGGAGGAACCCACATGCTGAAACCCTTGGGCGACCGAGTTCTGGTTGAAATCATTGAAGAAGCCGAGCAGAAGACTGCCGGCGGTCTGTACGTCCCTGACACTGCTAAGGAAAAGAGCCAGCGCGGCAAGGTCATCGCCGTGGGCAGCGGCAAGATGCTGGACAACGGCACCCGCGTGGCGCTGGATGTCAACGTGGGCGACACCGTGTACTTTGCCAAGTACGGCGGCACCGAAGTCAGCCTGGAAGGCAAGAACTACTCGATCCTGGCCGAGCGCGACATTCTCGCCATCGTCGAGTAAGAGACTTTTTCCGACCCCTCTCTTCTGCTGTCTGTCAGACCTGAATTAAAGGAGCACCATCATGGCCAAGCAACTTGTATTTGATGAAGCCGCCCGTCGCAGCCTGGAGCGCGGCGTTAACGCCGTCGCCAACGCCGTCAAAGTGACCCTTGGGCCCCGTGGCCGTAACGTCGTGATCGAGAAGAAGTTCGGCAGCCCCACCATCACCAAGGACGGCGTTACCGTCGCCAAGGAAGTGGAGCTGGAGGACAAGCTCGAGAACATCGGCGCCCAGCTGCTCAAGGAAGTCGCCAGCAAGACCAACGACATCACCGGTGACGGCACCACCACCGCCACGGTGCTGGGCCAGGCCATCGTGAAAGAAGGCCTGCGCAACGTTGCTGCCGGCGCCAACCCCCTGGCCCTCAAGCGCGGCATCGAGAAGGCTGTCGCCGCGGCCATCGTCGAAATCCAGAACCTGGCTGTGCCGGTCGAGGACTCCGACGCCATCAAGAAAGTCGCCGGCATCAGCGCCAACGACGATCAGGTCGGCGAGGAAATCGCCTCCGCGATGGACAAGGTCGGCAAGGAAGGCGTCATCACCATCGAGGAAAGCAAGGGCTTTGACACCGAAGTGGACGTCGTCGAAGGCATGCAGTTCGACAAGGGCTTTATCAACCCCTACTTCGTGACCAACCCCGAGAAGATGGAAGCCGTCCTGGAAGACGCCTACATCCTGATCAACGAGAAGAAGATCAGCAACCTCAAGGACCTGCTGCCCGTGCTGGAGAAGGTCGCCCAGACCGGCCGTCCTCTGCTGATCATCGCTGAAGACGTCGAAGGCGAAGCGCTGGCCACCCTGGTGGTCAACAAGCTGCGCGGCACGCTGAACATCGCTGCCGTCAAGGCGCCCGGCTTCGGTGACCGCCGTAAGGAAATGCTGCGCGACATCGCCGCCGTCACCGGCGGGGAAGTGGTCAGCGAGGACCTGGGCCACAAGCTGGAGAACACCGGTATGGAGATGCTGGGCCGCGCCGCGCGCATCCGCATCACCAAGGACGAGACCACCATCGTGGACGGCAAGGGCGAGCAGGCCCAGATCGACGCCCGCGTCAACGCCATCAAGGGTGAGCTCGACACCACCGACAGCGACTACGCCCGTGAGAAGCTCCAGGAGCGCCTCGCCAAGCTGAGCGGCGGTGTGGCCGTGATCCGCGTCGGTGCTGCCACCGAAACGGAACTCAAGGAGAAGAAGCACCGCTACGAGGACGCCCTGTCCACCGCGCGCAGCGCCGTGGAAGAAGGCATCGTGGCCGGTGGGGGCACCACCCTGCTGCGCATCATCCCCGCTGTCCGCAAGGCCGCTGAAGGCCTGCAGGGCGACGAGGCCACCGGCGCGCGCATCCTGATCCGCGCCCTGGAAGAGCCCGCCCGCCAGATCGCCGTCAACGCCGGCGAGGAAGGCAGCGTCATCGTCAACGCCGTGATCAACAGCGACAAGCCCCGTTACGGCTTCAATGCCGCAACCGGCGAGTACGTCGATGACATGGTTGCTGCCGGTATCGTAGACCCCGCCAAGGTGACCCGCACTGCGCTGCAGAACGCGGCCAGCATCGGCGCACTGATCCTGACCACCGAAGCCATCGTCTCTGACAAGCCCGAGAAGCCCCAGCAGGGCGGCCAGGGCGGCGGCGGTATGGGCGGCGGCGACATGGGCGGTATGGACTTCTAAAGGAAGCCCAAGTCCCCAGCGTGAACGCGGGCAAAGGGGGCACTCCCCCGACCCCGCCGGAACGCAGGAAACAAAGAGGCCTGAGCGTAGCGCTCAGGCCTCTTTGTTGTGGTCGGTACAGGGCAGTCCGACGCGATTACCTGCCCCAGAACCCCGTCCATGACCTACCCTGCTTTTTATGCTCGTCGTCTTCTCCGGCCTGCCCGGCACAGGAAAATCTTCACTGGCTCGGCTGCTGGCCCCACACCTGCATGGGGCGTACATCCGGATCGACAGCGTGGAGGCAGCCATCCTGGAAACAACGGCACAGACACCAGGGGTCACCGGTTACGCTGCGGCCTACGCCATCGCCGCTGACAATGTTGGCCTGGGACTGAATGTCGTGGCCGACTGTGTCAACCCTCTGGCAGTTACGCGTCAGGCATGGATGGATGTGGCAGACCGGGCGGGCGTACCCCTCGTGAACATTGAGGTCCTGTGCTCTGACCAGGACGAACATCGCCGGCGGGTGACTGGCCGCGCCGATGAGGCGGCCCTCTATCGTGGCCATGTTTCCCCCGCCTGGGCTCCGCCCACATGGGAATCGGTCCAGGCGTCCCGGCAGGCCTTCGAACCCTGGGCTGAACGCCGCCTTGTCATCGACACTGCCGGGCAGACGGTGCCTGAAGCCTTTGCCACCCTGCTGGCTGATCTGCATCTCAGCTACGGAGTCCCAGCTTGAGAGCCGGCTCCCCTCTGCTGCTGGTGGTTTCAGGACTGCCTGCCTCCGGCAAGACGTTCCTGAGCTCGCATCTGGCGTATGGGCGCGGAGTGCCCCTGGTCACCCGGGACGCCTACAAGGAGATCCTGTATCACCATCTGCCGGACCTCGCGCATGCCCAGGCTGGACCCGTGAGCTTTTCGTTGATATGGCATGTCACTGGAACCATCCTGGCCGCGGGAGGAAGTGTGGTTCTTGAGACTCATTTCTACCGTCCTGTCAGCGAAGGACACATTCTGGAGCTGGCGGCGACCCACGGTGCCCGGCTGGCTCAGGTCCACTGTGAGGCGCCATTGCCGGAGCTCAAGCAGCGTCACGCACAGCGGGTGGCTTCAGGCAGGCGGCCGCGTATCGATCTGCCGTTCGATCACGAGGAGCTGCCAGCCCAGGCGTGCTGGCATCCACTGAACCTGGGTGCGCCGCTGTTGCAGCTGGACACCACGCTGCCCAATTCCGGGAACGTGGCGCTGGCATGGGCAGTACAGCAAAGAGAGATTTCACTTCAACGCCAACAAAAAGAGGAAACCTCGTAAGGTTTCCTGAGTGGTGCGGTCCTGCGGCTTTCTCGCCGCACAAACTGCTCGCACGCCCGTTTTTTGATCCTGGAGGTGGGCGTCTCCCTCAAGTGCATGGGTACATCGTGGACTGCACAGTGCATAGTTCAGAATCAAGCTCGGCTTGATCAGACCAGAAACACTAGTTTACTCCACCCGACCTCCAGTGTCAAGCAGTGAACTCAGTTGACGTGCCGTGCCTGGTTTTGCCAGAGTTCAGCGCGGAGGATGAACTTCTGGAATTTCCCGCTGGCCGTCTTGGGCAGCTCATCCCGGAACTCGTAGTGCTTGGGAGCCTTGAAGCCTGCCAGATGAGCCCGCACGTGGGCATTCAGGTCCTCGGGCGTGACCTGCTGGCCCTGATGCAGCGCCACGAACGCACAGGGAACCTCGCCCCACTGTTCGTGCGGCATGGCGACCACCACCGCCTCGCGCACAGCTGGGTGGGCATACAGCACGCCTTCGACCTCCACCGAGGAAATGTTCTCCCCGCCGGAAATGATGACGTCCTTGTTGCGGTCGCGGATTTCCATACGGCCGTCGGGGTAGGTCACGGCCACGTCACCGGTGTGGAACCAGCCTCCTTTGAGCGCTTCCGCTGTCGCCTCGGGATTGCGGTAGTAGCCCTTCATGACCAGATTGCCGCGTACCATGATCTCGCCCAGCGCCACGCCGTCGTGCGGGACAGGCTGCAGGTGCTCGTCAAGCACGTCTACCTCGCCGGCCAGGAGCATTTCGTAGCCCTGCCGGGCAATCAGGGGAGCTCGCTGCGCGGTGGGCAGGGCCTCCTGTGCGGCGGACAGTTCCGCCACGGTGATCAGGGGGCTGACCTCGGTCAGGCCGTACACCTGCGTGACGTGAAAGCCCAGGTCATTCATGTCGGCAATGGTGCGCGCGTGAGGCGGACTGCCGGCGGTGGCCACCCGGACGGAGCGGCTGACACGCCGCGCCTGCGCCGGGTCGGTCAGCATAGACAGCACCGTGGGCGCAGCGCACAGGTGGGTGACCCCGTAACGGTCGATGGCGTCGTACGCCGCTTCAGCGCGCACCGCCGGAAGTGTCACGTGTGTGGCGCCCACGCCGAACGGACTCCAGACGCCACCCCAGCCGTTGGCATGAAAGTCGGGCAGCGTATGCAGGTACACGCTGTCACTGTCCAGCTTGAAGTAGTACAGCGTCTCAGCGGCGTTCAGCAGCGTGTTGCGGTGGGTGAGCATGACCCCCTTGGGGCTGCTGGTCGTGCCAGACGTGAAATTGATGGTGATGGTGTCGTCCTCGTCCTGCACCGGCACCGGCAACGGCGAGCTGTCCTGCGCCCGGAGGCGCGCCTCGAAAGCCTGAGCGGCACCCAGCGCGTCTCCCATGATCCAGACCTCAATCCCGAGCCCGGCTGCGACATCCTGCACCCGCTCTGCCAGGGTCTCGTCCACCAGCAACAATGCGACCTCCGCGTGACGCAGCTGGAACTCGTACTCCTGCGGGCTCAGGCGGGTGTTCAGGGGCACCAGCACGCTGCCGGCCCAGGGCACGGCGCTGTAGGTCAGCAGGCCACCGTGGGTGTTGGGCGAAAGCACCGCCACGTTCCGGCCGCCGTAGCCTGCCGCCTGCACGGCTCTGGCCAGTTGAAAGATGCGCTCACCCCACTGCCGGTAGGTGAACTGCACGCTGCCCGGCTCGATGACGGCAGTGCGCTCGGCGTACACGTGAAGGCCTCGGCGGACCAGGTCAAGGGGTGTCAGGGGAGTTTTCATGCGCGGGGCACCTCCGGACTGCTGTGGGATGACTGAAACAGATTTACTGTATCCCTGAGGCTGACTGTCCACCCCACGCCTGGCTGAACTCCCAGGGTGACACCAGTCGGCGGCATTCGTATAGCAACACAGCAAAACGCCCCCTGCTTCTGGGGGCGTTGAACGCTCTATTCGTCTCAGCGCTGCTGGGTGCAGCGGGTGTCTTTAGGATTATTCTTACACAGCTTCTTGAACTGGCCAGGCGGCATCTGGCCGGGCTTCTTCTGGAGTCCCGGTGCCTTGGCCCAGGCAGCCTGACGGCCCATTACGGTGGTCAGTGCCACCTTCTGGCCATTCCTGTCCTTAACGACAATGCTTTGAGGGCTGACGGGCTGCGCCACGTTGACTGGCTGAGCCAGTGGATACACCTCGCGGACGAAGTTGTTGGTCCCGGCAATAGGCGTCATGACCTGCACCTGCGTTGCCGTGGTCGTAATACCAGGACGCACAATCAGGCTGCCACTGGGGCTGACGGTGGCTGCCTGCTGCTGGTCGGGAGTCAGCAACGTGACCCGCACTCCCTGATTGAGCAGGTTGATCACATTGGCGAGTGTCTGAACAGCAGGCGGGAACTCTACCCGCACGTCGATATTGGTGCTGACGGTCTGGGCGCCGGCCGCCTGTAACGCAGGCATGAGCGTCAGGGCGGCAATCAAGAGAGTCTTACGCATATCAGAAACCTCCAGCACACGCAGAAAATGTGTGTTTAACGGCTCTTACCATGGGGTCCGAAACTGACGCTCAGCTGAACCGCCCGCTTCTGAAAACTTCAGAGAAGCGGGCGGTCCGGGTCAGATACTCAGCTGTGCTCTGGCAGCTCTGGTTCGCTCAGCCGCTGTACATCTCCGCTTTCCTGAACCACCAGCTCCTCGTGAGCCAGCGTAGCCTCAAAGGTCCGGTTCTCGGTGATGGTCCGCTTGGCGATATTGACTTCCTCGCTGACGACCACACGCTTGTCCACCAGCGCCTCCTCGCTGTAGATCACCACTTCGCGGCGCTCCCCCGGTTGCAGGGGCTGATCGTCCAGCATGACCGCCTGGGTGCCGCGGGTGTGCTCGATCACCAGTACCTCAGTGACCAGTTCCACCGGCACCTGCACCGTCTCAGTGCGGACTTCTCGGGCGAAGGTCAGGGCGCCAGCCACTTCACGCTGCTTGTTGACAATCAGGCGCTCGGCACGCAGTTCGATCATGCCCTGCGGCACGATCTCGTCACTGACCAGGCGGTTGGCCACATGGGCCTCGTCCTCAGAACGGCGGTCTGTCATGAAAGCCTCCTCTAAGCGCTGGGACCTGAGAACAGACGCGGGGCAGGCCAGTTCAGGGGCCGCCCCGCGCCAGGGAAGGGATCAGATCTTGCGGTCGAGATCGTCTTTGGTGTTGCGCAGACCGTTGGCGGCGTCGCGGCCCATCTGATTGGCGTCATCCATCAGGGAGCCGTCGCGCAGACCATCGCGGTTGTTCATCTCTCCGCTCATGTTGCGGCTCATGTCACCACTCATGCCCTGTGTGTTTACGTCTCCGCTCAGAAGCACATCACCATTCTGGTTGACGTCCAGCACTTCGCGGCCTACTTCAGCGGTGTGCGTTTCTGTTTCGGTTACCGTACGCTTGCCGACCGACACTTCTTCGGTCACGAAGGCCTGCTTGCCGACATTGGCACGCTCCGCTTCAAGTTCTACACGCATGGTCTGGCTGTCATCGCCCAGACGGACATCGCCTTCTACAGGACGGCCATCGCTCACGGCGTGGCGCTCGATAATCACTTCTTCGCGCTGCAGAGGCACATCCACACGCTGCGTGGTAGTTTCCACGTGCTTGCCGATCTCTACGCTCCCGGCCACAAAGCGGTCCTTGTTGACGACCAGGCGTTCTTCAAGAAGTTGCAGACGGTCAGGAGTACGGTACAGGGCGTCATCCTGACGGAACCCGCGGTCCTGGGTGTAGGTGCTCTCATCCATGGAGTAGGTCGAGTCCGTACTGCGCAGCACGCGCTCGTCACTGTACTGGGCATCCATGTCGTAGTCCATGCCGACCGTGTAGTCACGCATATCCTTGACCTGATCACGTGACAGGTTGTCGAAATAGACACCGTCGCTTTCAATGCGGGCCATACCAACAGGGATCAGCACTTCCTTGCTGCTGAACCAGCCACCGGCGTCCACGATCAGGTGACGGATGCGGCCGCTCTCAGGCTCCGCCAGAGCACCACGTACAGTCCCGATGCGCTCGCCATTCATGCCGTATGCGGTGCTTCCGGTGGGATCGTAGTAGTCGTTTCCCAGAACGTCGGCGTGGCGGCTGGTGATTTCGGACAGGGGAATCAATCGTGCCATAGCAGTCTCCTTTTGGGCCCTGCTCATACGCATAACTCCGGTAGATGACCGACGAGTCATATATGACAGGCAAACGCCCCGGTGAGGGTGATGTGAACGGCAGACCCCAGCCCCGAAGGGCGCTGGTGCCTTGTTCATGGGTGTCATCCTGACTGGTGAAGCTTGTCGAGTTCTGGCAAGTCGTTAAAGAAGATGGCGCGTAACTCTTGAGTCAACGCTGAGCGCTTTCGCATGCCTTTAACACGTTTGCAACTCAGATTGCAGTTGACCCCCAATCCACAGCACGGCGTCGATACAGTCAGGGACGAGATTTTTCCCTTCGTGTTCACGCCGTGCTGCTGCTATAGGACGTTTAACGCAGCTTTACGCACCATATTTATTGAGCTTCAGTGCATGCGCCATAAGCAGCGGCATCAGATCGGTGCCACGGCGCAGACCGAGGCTGCCTTTCTGGGCTTCTTCCTCGGTGTAGCGCGAGGTCACGTCTTTGCGCCCGTATTCGCTGTGAATCAGGAAAGGCACCGGATGCCAGGAATGACTCGCCAGCCGGCTCGGCGTGCTGTGATCTCCAGCAATGGCCAGCACATCTGGTTGCAGGGCCAGCAGTTGAGGCAGCAGGGCATCAAACAGTTCGATCTTCTTGACCTTGGCATCAAAGTCGCCGTCTTCACCGGTGGAATCAGTCTTTTTGACGTGAAAGTAGAAGAAGTCGTACTTGTCCCAGTTTTCGGTCAGCGCTGCGACCTTGCCCTCCAGAGCGTCTTCCTGACCTTCAACCGTCAACACGTCCATGCCAACCAGACTGGCCAGGCCCTTGTACATCGGGTAACTGGCAATACAGGCCGCCCGCAGCTGGTAGGCGTCGTCGAAACTGGGGAAATGCGGCACGTCGCTGTAGCCCCGGAACAGCACCCCGTTGACCTGCTCTTCTGCGCGCAGGGTCTCCTCGGCGCGGCTCACGAACGCGTTGACCAGCGCCGCTGTCTTTTCACTGGCCGCGTCGTGGGCGGTGGCCGTCAGGGGCGCCACTCCGGTCGCCTGCGGGTCCACATCACTGATGCTTGCCCCCAGAGGCTCCCCTGCGGCGCGGAAAACCACCACGAAGCGGTGCTCGGACTCGGTGTAGATCTCCACCGGCGTACCTTCAATGTCCGGGATGGCCTGACGCAGCCGGGCGACGATCTCGGCGTTCTTCTCGTCGCTCGGGCGCCCCGCGCGGCGGTCGAGCACGGTGCGGCCCTCGCCCAGGGTGGCAAAGTTGCCGCGCACCGCCACGTCGCCGCTGTTCAGCTTCACGCCAATACCGACTGCCGAGAGGGCGCCGCGTCCCACCACGTATTTCAGCGGGTCGTAGCCGAACAGGCTCAGGTGCCCCGGTCCACTCCCGGGCGTAATCCCGGCCCCGACCAGTTCCAGCTGTCCCAGCTCTGAGCGCTGTGCCAGGGCGTCGAGGTTGGGCGTCTTCGCACTGGCCAGTTCGGTCTCGCCGCCGGGGGTGCGCGGCAGCCCGCCGATTCCATCCAGAACAACCAGCAGGATCTTGCTGTCGGTCTTTTTGGCCAGGCCACGCACGGTTTCCAGAAGGTCACTCATGAGGGTCAGTCTAATCGCGCAGGTCACCGCGCACCTCTGGCCTGATTGGAAGGGTGGCCACGAAAAGGGCCGCACTTTCGTAAGAAAGTGCGGCCTGAACAAGGATTCCGGGGGGCTTAGCGCCCGTCGATACGTCCGTCTGCAGCGTCCACGACCGTTTCGTCCATGTGATGCACGATGGCCTCAGCCTTGGCGGCTGCTTCTGCGTCGCTCATGGCCGGCTTCCGGGTCGCAAGGTACGAACCGATGAGCGCAATGGCGGCCATGACTCCCCAGAACAGGACGGCCGGCATGTGGAAGGTCGGAACCGCGGGGAACACCTCGTGCGCAGCTTCCAGGGTTTCCACGCCCAGTTTCACGGCGATCCAGCCCACCAGCGCGTAGGCCACGTCGTCAAAGGCCGGGTACTTGTTGAGCACTTTCAGGAACACCGTAGCCGCGATTCGCATCAGGATCAGGCCCACGATGCCGCCCATCACCACGATGGTCAGGCCCTGCTCACGTGGCATGCCGCGTGGAATCAGCGCCACACCAGCCAGAATCGAGTCCACGCTGAAGGCCAGGTCGGTCAGGTTGAGCAGCACCACCGTCGGCCAGAAGCCGCGGCCCTTGGCCGAAGCGGCAGCCTCGTCTTCGGTGTGGCCCTTTTTCATGAAGTGGCTGATCGCCAGCCAGGCCAGGTACCCGGCCCCGAAGGCCCGCAGCCACCAGTACTCCAGGATGAAGCTGGCCAGCAGCACACCGAGGATGCGCAGCACCACCGCGCCGCCGATGCCGTACGCCAGCGCCTTGCGCTGCATTTCGCCCTTAAGGTGACGCACCATGACGGCCAGCACCAGCGCGTTGTCAGCCGAGAGCAGCCCCTCCAGAAGAATCAGGGTGCCGAGGATCGCCCAGAATTCGGGCGTAAGAGGTGGCATTTCAAGTCCGAACATAAACACGCCAGTCTAACTGCCAAAACTCCAGTAGAGATGACGTACGCAATGAACAGAAAGCACGCGTCTTCCTGTTTGCCTCTCTACCCCGGCCCAGACGTCGTTCAGGCGAGCAGCTGTCCCTGTTCGTCGAGGGCCGGATACCCCTCTCCACGCTCCTGGTAGGTGGAGACCAGATCAGGGTAAGCCCACTCGAAGGCCAGCCGGTCAAGCGCTTCGGGCGAGAGCTGAGGCGCAGCGTACATGCCGGCGGCCAGCCGCTGGCGCTGGGCCTCGAACAGAATCGTTGCAGCAGCAACCGAGACATTCAGGCTCTGCACCATGCCGAACATGGGAATCACGATGTTATGGTCGGCGGCGTCGGCGGCCTCATCCGAGACGCCCCACTTCTCGGCGCCCAGAAGCACACAGGTGGGCCTGGTGTAGTCAGGTTCCCGGTAGTCCACGCTGCGCTGGGACAGGTGGGTGGCCAGGACCTGAAAGCCCTGGCCCTGCAGGGCATGTACTGCACTGACAGCGTCGGTGTGCGAATGCACCGGTACCCATTTATGGGCGCTGCCGCTGGTCGCCTCGTAGGTATGGCCGGAAAAAGAAGCCAGCGGGCCGCCTTTGGGAGGCACAGCGTGGGCTTCAAGGACCCCTACCGCGTCACAGGTGCGGATAATCGCACTGAGGTTGTGGGGCTTGTTTACCTCGTCCATCAGTACGGTCAGGGTGGGCTGACGGTGCCGCAGAACGCGGAGGATCTTGGCATAGCGCTCGGGAGTGGCCATAGGCCAGCAGGGTAAAGGAAACGCGTCCTCCAGAAGTTCTGGGCCTGTCCCGTGACCGGCGCAGAGGGCCAGGGCGAGCGGTGAGTTTCCCAGCCAGCTTCTGCTAAGCCTGCTCACCGCATGCTATGGCGGCCCTGGCGTGTTCCTGACCGCTGGCCGGTCTTACCGCCTGGTCTTCGAGTCCAGCACAAGAAGCTGGGTTTCCATGGATGGCGCGTGGTCGTGGCAGATAATGCGGAAGATTCCCGGCTTGTCTGCCTTGAAGGTGATCGTGGTCAGTTCTCCACGTTTGACCACAAATGCCTGGTTGTAGCCCTCGATGGTGGTGTCATGCTTCGCGCCGTTGACACCCCAGATTTTGAGTTCGACCAGCTCACCGCGGTTCACCACGATCAGCCCGGGTTCGTAACGGTAGGTCGAGTTCTCCCAGCGTCCGTCCACGGGCGGAGTGAGTTTGTAGCCACGTCCGGCGGGTGGCGCAGCTGTCGGGAAGGCTTCTTTGTCGACAGTGGTCGAACCCTTGTACTCCACGGCACTCATGTAGATGGTCCGCTTGGCTGCGGAGGTAGAGCTGGACTGGGCCAGCACAGACCCAGTGAGGACGAGGCTGCCGAGCAGGGCAGCGCCAGCGAGAGGAATGTGCTTGTTCATGTAATGAGACCTCCTGGAACGTTGAGTGGACCGCATTTTGCTTCTTTTTTTCGCATACCCTAAATCTATAATTTGGTTACATTAAACATATGTCAGATGGAGCCTAAATTCAAGTCTTCTGGCTGACCCGAACCGGCTCCGAAAAGTGCATCCTGTTCAGCAGGTACATTGCCGCCTGAAACGCTCTCCCAAACCCGTGAGATCAAGGCCACGCTTATGCTGAAAGGCATGAACCACACCCGTACCTGGTCTGACGTGTATGGCAGCGCCTGCGCGACGTTTGAAGGTCGTGCCGGAGGACACCGCTGGCTGGTAGCGGCGCCCAGTGATCTGGCGGCCGGACTTCCTGCTGTGCTGGAAGCGGTCGATGGCAAGGGGCAGGTACAACTTCTGGTGCACGACGGCCTGACGCCCCTGCTGGCGGCTATCCAGGCGCTTGAACCCCGTGGGGTGATTGTGGTGGCTCCGCTGGCACTGGCCGCCGGTCCGGCCGTGACCGTGCAGGACCGCACTGTTGACAACGCAGGCGCCGCCAGTTACCTCGAAGGAGGCAGCTTTCCGGCCTGGGAAAGCCCGGCCTGGAGCACTCAGGACGCTGCAGACGAGGTCACCGGCGAATGCCCGGCGGCCAGTGCCGTGGCCTCACTAAACGTCCCAGTGCTGGTCACAGTTCCTGCGCGGGTCGGTGAGATGCTGGAACGCTGGATGGACCTCACGCCACACGGCCGGTAAGCGGACCAGGTCGAGCAGCCAGAATATGCCTGGCCGACTGCCCTCTGCAGTGAAAGAGAGCCATGCGTCAGGATCTGTGCGTATCAGCGGGTGAACAGCGCCTCGGCTTCCTGGAATCCGTAGCAGTGTTCGTGCATGGCTGTGAAGGTGCCGCTGCCCTAAGGCGTCGGCCAGGGCATTGTGCGGTCAGACTCCCGGAATCCTCTACCGGATTCCAACGCGGGAATTTCCGGAGGCGTACACTGCCCCGCGTGATGGGCGAGGCAGACATTGATTCGGTGGTCCGGCACCTGTATGTGCACGTGCCGTTCTGCCCGAGTATCTGCCCGTACTGCGACTTTCATGTGCTGACGCGCCGGGCCGGGCTGGTCGAGGCGTATCTGCACAGACTGGAGCAGGAGGCGGCGTGGCTCTCGGGCACCTACGCCCTGGACCTGGATACGGTGTACGTGGGGGGCGGCACGCCCAGTTTCCTGCGTGACGAGGAGATCCGGGCGCTGGCCACCACCGTGCGGCGCCACCTGGGATGGGGAAAGCTGGAGAACACGCTGGAAATCAACCCTGGAACAGTGAGCCCAGGGCGCGCAGCGCACTGGCGTGACCTGGGCTTCGACCGGGCCAGCGTGGGGGTGCAGAGCCTGCACGACCCGACGCTGCGCTTTCTGGGACGTCAGCACGACGCCGCGCAGGCCCGCGAGGCGGTCACGACACTGGTAGGCAGCGGCTTCCGCGTGAGTGGCGACCTGATTACCGCGGTCCCCGGACAGCCGCTGGACTCGGATATCCGCGGGCTGGTGGACCTGGGTGTGGGGCACGTCAGCGCCTACACCCTGACCATCGAGCCGGGGACCGAGTTCGCCCGGCGCGGCGTGAATGTCACGGAGGACGACGAACGTCTGGGGTTTGAGCGCACTGAGCAGTTGCTGACGGCGCTGGGCTTCGGCCGCTACGAGGTCAGCAACTACGCCCGGCCGGGGCAGGAGTCGCGGCATAACCAGGCCTACTGGCACGGGCGCACGTATCTGGGCCTGGGTCCGGGCGCAGCGGGTCATTATCCAGCTGTGGGCAAGGGGGGCCTACCGCTGCCCGTTCCCGGGTCCGCTGTGTCCTCGCCAGTCCTGACGACCCGGCGTACCAATCCGCACCTGCACGAGTGGTTGCAGGACGCAGGCGGCGAAGTGCAGCCGATCGACGCCACCGAGTACGTGACCGACGCCCTGTTCATGGGCCTGCGGCTGCGTGAGGGCGTGAATCTGACCGACCTGTCGCGCCGCGCCGGGATGGATGTGGCGCAGGAATACGCTGCCGTCATCCGGCGGCAGGTCTCGCGGGGCCTGCTGGTGCGCGACGGCGCCCTGCTCCGGGCTACCCCGCAGGGCTGGTGGGTGCTCAACCAGGTGGTCTCGGAGTTCCTGAACGCCTGAAATTTACCAGTGCAGGTTGTCAGTCACGGCTGTCCAGCTATACCGGCAGGTCAGTGCCGCCACTCCTAACGGTTGTTAGACTGCGCGCATGACCAAATCCTATGACTTCGACGTGCTGGTGATTGGCGCCGGGCCTGGCGGCTACCATGCGGCCATCCGCGCCGCGCAGCTGGGCCTGAAGGTCGCCTGTGCCGAGCGCGAGTCTGTCGGCGGGGTGTGCCTGAACGTGGGCTGCATTCCGACCAAGGCGCTGCTGCATGCCGGCGAACAGGTGGCCGCCGCACGTCACGCCGCCGACTTCGGCCTGACCTTCAGCGGTCAGTCGCTGGATATCGCCAAGCTCAACGGCTGGAAAGACGGCATCGTCAAGAAACTGACCGGAGGCGTGGGCGCCCTGTTCAAGGCGAACAAGGTCACCCACCTGCAGGGACAGGCCAGCTTCGTGGACGATCACACCGTGCAGGTGGGCGACAAGACCTACACGGCCGCCAACTTCATTATTGCCACGGGTTCCGAGCCGGCCAAACTGCCGGGTCTGGAAGTCGACCAGCAGGTAATCGTGGACTCGACCGGCGCGCTGGTCGTGCCTGACCCGGTGCCTGCCCGCATGCTGTGCGTGGGCGGCGGCGTGATCGGCTTCGAGTTCGCGCACGTGTACACCAACATGGGCTCACAGGTCAAAGTCATCGAGTTCCTGCCAACCATCATTCCTGGAGCCGATGCCGACGCCGTCAAGGCCTTCCAGAAGTCCATGGAGAAGCAGGGCATCAAGGTGGCCACCCAGACCAAGGCCAACCGTGCCGAGAAGAAGGCCGACGGCGTGCATGTCGAGCTCGAGAACGTCAAGACCGGCGAAAAGACCACCGAGGTCTTTGACCGGGTGCTGGTCGCTGTGGGCCGCCGCCCCCGCACCGATGGCCTGAATGCACAGAACGCTGGCGTGACCGTCACCGACCGGGGCTTCATTCCTGCCACCACCCAGCAGCGCACCAACGTCAGCCACATCTATTCCATCGGGGACGTGGCGAGCAACCCCATGCTGGCCCACAAGGCCATGAAAGAAGGTCTGGTGGCGGCCGAAGTGATTGCCGGCAAGCCTGCCGAGCAGGACGCCGTGGCCATTCCCGGCGTGGTGTACACCAGCCCCGAACTGGCCTGGGTCGGCCTGACCGAGCAGGAGGCAAAGGACAAGGGCTACGAGGTCAAGACCGGTAACTTCCCCTTCAGCGCCTCGGGCCGCGCCATGACCCTGCAGCAGACCGACGGCTTCGTGAAGATGGTCGTGGAGAAGGACACCGACCTGCTGCTGGGCGTGCACATCGTCGGGCCGCATGCCAGCGACATGCTGGGCGAGGCTGGGCTGGCGCTGGAAATGGCCGCCACCGCCACCGATATCGCGCTGACCATCCACGCCCACCCCACGCTGGGTGAGAGCGTGCTGGAAGCGGCGGAAGCTGTGCACAAGCAGGCCATCCACATCATGAACCGCTAAACGCTCCTGTGTTCAGGCGGCCACGTGGGCAAATATGCTCACATGGCCGCTTTCTTGTGAATAAAGTGAGTAAAGCATGAAGATTTTCTCCAAACGCATGGTGTGGCTGACCGGTTCTGCGGCGCTGGCCACACTGCTGATGGCCTGCCCCAAGCCACCGCCCACGCCCGACCCCAGCGTCTCACTCACCTTCGAATTTCCCGAGGTGCAGCACAGCAGCGACCTGCGTCTGGGCGCCATCTCCTTCCAGCAGAACGACAGTGGCGTCAACCTTAAAAAGCTCTCCAGCTACCCGCACTTCTCGTCCACCTCCAGCACTGGGTCTGGGTCGCCCCAGCGGGTCAACCGCGCGTCGGTGCACCTCAGTGGGTACGACCTGCTTGAACTGCGACGGGTTCCGGGATGCATCTCCCCCTTCATCAGCGGTGAAGCTCAGGGCATGACCGGGGTCACGGTGACGCCCGAGAGCGCGCGCACCTGCAACATCTACTTCACCCTGTTCCGGGACGCGAACGGCGACGGCCTGCCCACCGTCAGCGAAGAGCTGTACACCACGCACACCATCTACAGCCACGCCTCGGTTCCCTTCACCTACCGCTTCACTGACGCCAGCGGCCACAGCACCGAGACCGGCACACGCACCCAGGGCTGGTCGCTGGTGCGCCACGAGGTCCTGCAGCCCAGCGCTACGCCTGGTCAATACCGCGTCACCATGAACAGTGGTCCGCGCGAGGACACCGCGTTGCCCATCCGCCTGCATGAACCGACCAACCGCCTGATCAGTCAGAGCCTGAAGGCCGGAGCAACGAAATGAACTGTCTGCCCTTCCTGATTCCCGCCCTGGTGTTGGCTGCCTGCGGCGCAGCGCCCAGCGCCGCCGACGGTGGCCGCCCCACACTGCTTACTGGCGTGAAGGTCCGCTTTCCGGCAGCACCGGCTGACAGCTTCCTCTCGCTGGTCACCGCTCAGGGCGAAAGCGTGTATCAGCTGCCAGTCCCGGCAGGGGCCACTGCTCTGGCCGTCAATCCTGCCCGCTGGGCGGGTGCGTCGGCCCGCGCGCAAGAGCTGAGCACGCTGCTGCCCGCCGGCATGGTGGCGGGCAGCCTGGCTTCAGGCACCTCCGCCGGGAAGGTCACGCTGCTGGAATGGCTGATGTGGCGGGACCACAACACCAACGGCGCCCGGGATGCGGGTGAGGTCCTGCCGCTGATGAGCCACGACCGTGTTGTCTACAGCACGGAAGCCACAGACGTGAGCTTCCGCAGCACAGCGCCAGAGATGCAGCAGCGCTGGACCTTCAAGGCCGGCTGGTCACGTGCCGAGCACTACGTCTACCTGCCGCTGAACAGCACCACCTACCAGCGTTCCCTGAGCAGCACGGCCACCGAACGCTACACCCTGCACGAGCCCACCCCCCTCACCAGTCAGTAAGACACCTGCCTGAGAGCGAAAAGCAGAAAGGAGAGCAGTCAGGAAAACGGGACAGCAATCCAGGCGGCGCCGAAGCACTCCGGCGCCGCTTCTGTCTGCGCCCGTAGACTGCCGCTATGACCACCTCGCTGTCCGAACGCCTGAATCAAGAGCTGTCCAGCCTGCGCGAATCGGGGCTGCTGATTCACCCACGGGTGCTGGAGCGCGCCAACCGCGCGCGCACCCGGGTCGACGGCCGGGAGGTCGTGAACCTCGCCAGCAACAACTACCTGGGCTTTGCCGACCACCCGGCGCTGAAGGCCCGCGCCGAGCAGTACCTGCGCGAGTGGGGTGTCGGAGCGGGCGCCGTGCGCACCATTGCCGGAACACTGCGTATCCACGAGGACTTCGAACGTCAGATTGCCGACTTCAAACACACCGGCAGCGCACTGGTGCTGCACAGCGGCTTCACCACCAACCAGGGCGTGCTGGGCGCGCTGCTGCGCGAGGGCGATCTGGTGGTCAGCGACGAGCTGAACCACGCCAGCATCATCGACGGGCTGCGCCTGACCAAGGCCACCAAGAAGGTCTTCAAGCACGCCGATCCCGAAGACCTGCGCCGTATCCTCTCGGAAAACGAGACCGGCGGCCTCAAGCTGGTCGTCACCGACGGCGTGTTCAGCATGGACGGCGACCTCGCTCCGCTGGACCGGCTGGTGGCGGTGGCCCGTGAGTTCGGCGCCGTGACCTACGTGGATGACGCCCACGGCTCCGGCGTGATGGGCGCGCAGGGACGCGGCACGGTTCACCACTTCGGCTTCGAGTACGCCGACGACGTTATTCAGGTCGGCACGCTCAGCAAGGCCTGGGGCGGCGTGGGAGGCTACGCGGCCGGGCACGGCGACCTGCGCCAGCTGCTGATCAACCGCGCCCGACCGTACCTGTTTTCCACGGCGCAGCCTCCGGCCGTGGTGGGCGCTCTGAGTGCCGCGCTTGATGAGGTGCAGCGCGACCCCAGCCTCATGGAGCGCCTGTGGGACAACACCCGTTACTTCAAGACCGAGCTCGAGGGTCTGGGCTTCGACATCATGGGCAGCGTGACGCCCATTACGCCGGTGGTCTTCGGGGAGGCCAGCGCCGCTTTTGAGGCCAGCCGTCAGCTGTTCGACCTGGGCATTTTCGCCGTAGGTCTGGGCTTTCCCACCGTGCCGCGCAACCTGGCGCGCATCCGCAACATCGTGACCGCCGAGCACACCCGTGAGGACCTGGATCAGGCGCTGGCCGCCTACGCGCAGGTTGGACGGGCGCTGGGTGTGATCCGCTAAACCGGGGCATCAGCTCCCTCGTCCGTCAGCCCTGGCTTCTGGTGCGCTGACTGAACTGATCAACACTGCCTTTGGCTCCTAGTCTGTACCCAAGACGGCCCTCCCCTGGACGGTTTCGTCAGGGTGGTATGGGGCAGCCGACCTGCTCAGGTTCGGCTGATCCCCGTTTTTCCGGTCTGTCCCACCCAGGGGGCCCTATCATCGGCGCTATGACGAACAGGCCGCCGGTGGGAGATCGCCAGGACAAGGGCAGGGACGTGCAGGCCATGTTTGCCAGCATCGCACCGAGGTATGACCTGCTCAACCGGGTGCTGAGCCTCGGTGTGGACCGCTCGTGGCGCCGCGTAGCCGCCGCCGAGGCGCTCGCTCTGGACCCGAAACGCATTCTGGATGTCGCCACCGGCACGGCCGATTTTGCGCTGGAGCTCAAGGCGCGCGCTCCACAGGCGGAAGTGGTCGGCAGCGACTTCGTGCCGCAGATGCTGGAGATCGGTCGGGAAAAGGCACGGGCGCGGCGGCTGGAAATTACGCTGGAAGAAGGGGACGCGCTGAATCTTCCCTATCCGGATGCCAGCTTCGACACAGTGACCTGCTCGTTCGGGTTTCGCAACTTCGCAGACTATGCTCAGGGTCTGGCCGAATTTCACCGGGTACTGCGCCCGGGGGGACGCGCGGTGATTCTGGAGTTTCCCCCTCCTGCTCGGGGGCTGTTTGGCGACGTGTTCCGCTTCTATTTCCAGCAGGTGCTGCCCCGCATCGGCGCGCTGGTCAGCGGCAACGCCGGGGCCTACACCTACCTGCCGGAAAGCGTGCTGGCCTTTCCCGATCCCGAGCGGCTGGCCGGCCTGATGCGCGCCACAGGCTTCCGCACCCGCTACCAGCGGCTGACCTTTGGGATCGCCGCCATCCACGTAGGCGATAAGCTTTAGGGCTTTTCAGCTCCAGGATTTTTCAGGCGCACCACCAGCATCATCTCGGTGTGTGCCTCGAGTTCACCAGACGCTGTGAAGTCCAGCCCTCTGCCGGTCAACCTCACTCAGGTGGGCCGCGTGAGCACGCAGCTGAGCCACGGTCTCTGAGGTGCAGCCGGACTGCCGGGTCCACCAGTCGAACTCCAGCCGGTAGGGCACCAGGGTATGCCGCGCCCAGTGAATGCCGGCGGCCTGAGCTGCTTCCTGCCAGGCGGGTGCAGAGATGGGTTGCCGAGCTGAGATTCAGAAGAAGACGCCGCCTGGGGAACCAGGCGGCGCTCTGCATGAAGCCGAGACTCCAGTTGCCTCAGTTCAGGCTGGTCACGTACGCATGAATGCTGGCCAGATCAGCGTCGGACAGCTGCGCCTCGGTAAAGCGGGGCATGGCTGGTCCCAGTTCACGGTCCGGGGCTTTGCCCTCTCGCACGGCTGCGGTGAACTGCGCCAGGGTCCACTTGTTCGCTTCGTCGGTCATGGCTGGTCCGATGCCGCCCTGGCCGTTCTGGCCGTGGCAGCCTCCACAGCTGGCAGCAAACAGGGTCTGGCCGGCTCCTGCGTCGCCACTGGCCGCAGCTTCACTGGCGCCTTCAGCGCTGGTGCCACTGCTGTGCTCGGTGCCGATTTCCTGCACGCCGGTTCCTTCCGGACCCGCAGCCTCGCTGCCTTCAGGGGCTTCAACACTACGTTGCCGGGCGGGGTCGTCCTCCCCGGCATCCTCGGTGGCAATGTCCTGGTTGTCGTTGCTGGTTCTGGCTGCGCCCGTTCCAGTATTGCCAACCTCGCCGCCCTCAGGGCCCATGCCGGTGCTGTCGTCATCGCCGCCTGCGCCTTCACCGCCGGCCGTGGCACCGTCACCTTCGTCCTGGGGGGTGCCGGTCGTGCCCTCGCCTTCGCCCCCGGGTGACTCCATGCCCGAGACAGCCTCGCTGCCGCCCTCTTTCTCCTGGCCACCAGCCTGATTGCCTTCAGCAGCAGCCATTGTCTGCGCAGGACGCATCATGAGGGGCGTGGCGATCAGCAGGGTAATGCCCAGAATGACGCCCAGTGTGACGCCCAGCATCCAGGACACCACGCTGCCCGCCACCCAATGAGAGTTCCGCGTTCTGTTCATAGAGAACAGCATACGCCCGGACCCCTGGGACGTTGGACTCAGCGTCTCTTCACACCGGGCTTGCTACAGCAGCGGTTCAGGAGATCCCGGCGCGGCCTCCGGGGGCCACCACTGCAGCCGTCCCAGATCACAGCGCCCAGCATCGTCAAAAGTCACCCCTTCAGCTTCCAGCAGCTTTTCCTGCATGTCACCGAATCCCAGCTTGTGCGTGCTCACGCGTCCCTGGGCATTGATCACACGCTGCCAGGGCAGGTCGCTGCCGCCCATCAGGGTGTTCATCACATACCCCGCCTGCCGGGCGGCGCCGGGCTGACCGGCCAGCAGCGCCAGCTGCCCGTAGGTCATCACGCGGCCCTCGGGAATCCGGGTCACCAGCGCCAGCACCCTTTCACGAAATGAGGGCTCCGGGGTGCTGGTCACTTCTCGGCGCCACCTGCACTGGGGCTCAGCACCTGCCGGCTGGCCGTGACGCCTGATATCAGGGCTTCACGGATGCCGTTGGCGACACCGAGAGCAACGCGGTCGAGGTAGTTTTCGTCCTGAAGATTCAGGCCGTCCACGGGATGACTGGTGTAGCCGATTTCGACCAGAGCCGCAGGAACGCGGCTGTTGCGCAGCACGCTCAGGGACAGGTTGTTCTTGAGCCCGCGCGAGAAGGCGCCGGTCTGCTCGACCATCGAGCGCTGCAGGATCGCCGCGAGGCTACTCGACAGCGGGTGGTTGGGGTTCCACCAGGTCTCGATGCCATAGCCACGCAGGGCTGTCTTGGCTTCCAGGGCGTTGACATGAATGCTGACAAACAGCTGGGTCCCCGGCTCACTGGCAGCGGCACGCATCTCCAGATCCGCGTTCTTGCTGCTGTGAAGTGCGCGGTCGGTGTCGCGGGTCATCACCACATCCACGCCGGCGGCACGCAACAGGTCGCGTACCCGCAGCGCGACTCCCAGGGTGATTTCCTTCTCGACCACCGTGCCGACTGCCCCGGGATCACGTCCACCATGACCCGGATCAAGCACCACACGCGGCTGAGCGTAACTGGCACTCAGGGCCAGGATGGCGGTGCCGCGCGTAACAGGCACAGGGGGCACCGCTCCCAGCACTTTCTCGCGGGCCGTCAGCGGGGTGAGGTTGGCCATTGCCGGCGCAATGTCAATCACCAGGCGCGAGCGGTCGTTGCCCGAAGGGGGCAACAGCTGGGCCCGCCACCCACTGCGTTCCGTGACCCGGGCAGCGGTGACCAGGGTCGCCTGCACTCCTCCACTGACCGGTTCAAAGCTCCAGGAGCGGAGTTCGGGGCTGACGTTCTCGGCAGCCTGGGCTCCGCCCGTGACACCGGTGAGCTCGACACGCAGGCTCAGGCCCGACGGCACGATGCGGTAACCGGCGCCCGGCGGAAGGTCCAGAACCACACGCGTCTGTCCAGGGTTCTTGCCGATACGCGGGGCAGTGAGCTGCGCACCAGCCTGTGGAGTTCCGGAAATACGCCCTTCAAGCACGCTGGGCACGTTGACGTCCGCACCCGGCAGGGCCGGAGCAGGTGGCAGGACCTTGACCTTGGCAACGGTATCGCCTGGAGGCAGCCCTTCCTTGACCGGAGCCTTGGCGGTCGAGGCCGGTGCCTGCGGAGCAGCAGGCGCAGGAGACACGCGCACATTGGCTTTGAGCGCTGCGCTGGCACCACCCTCGACCGTGGGGCCGAATTCCACGATCAGCACCCGGTTACCATTGGCCAGAGTGGCCTCCATAGCCTTCCAGCCATGGATAAAGGACAGCGGAAAGGGCGTGATCAGGGTGGCCTGACCGCCTCCAGCACGGTACTCACTGACACTGGCTCCCAGGCGGGCCGTAACGGCGGGGATAACCCGGGCGCCCTGAATGTCCAGCCGAAGCCCCGTGAAGGTGGGGGTCAGGCTGTAGGTGACGCCAGGCTGCAGGTCAAACACGACCCGGGTATTGCTGCCGTCACTGCTGGCGCGCGGTGTTCCGAACGCCGCGTTCTGGGTTCCCGTGAGTTTCAGTGGAGACGTGATGGGCGAAGTGCCCCGCAAGGCCGGCAGGGTCTGGACCGGGGCAGTGCGCTGGAAGGGATCACTGGACTGCGCGCGACCGTGACTCGCCATCGCAACCAGCAGGGCAGATGAGAGAAAGATGGCAATCCGCTTCATGGACCTACATCTTGACGCGAAAAGCCGTGAGAAGCTATCTCCCGCCCTCATTAGAAAGAAGGACGCCAACCCGTGTCTGACGTCCTGGAGAAATTCCGGGGTCGTGAGGATGCCAAAGCACCCAAATGGGGGCTCAGGGAATGGTTGGAGCTGCGAAGGTCCGCGCAGCAGGTGAGAACAGGGCTCTCCAGGTTGCCTGATCAATCCGTCCGGTGACAGGCAGATTATTGGCGGCCTGAAAAGCCCGGACGGTGGCCGCTGTGACCGGGCCGTACCAGCCGTCTCCCTGCCCTCCACGGCTGTCCTCGGTCAGCTGGATCAGGCGGTTCTGGGCAGCACGGATATCCGAGCCGTTCATACGCCGTTCCTGCAGTTGCAAAACGCGGGTAAACGGCATGGGCGCCAGACTCTGCGCCGGATTGGCCGCAGGCGTACTGGGCGTGGAGTTCTGTGGAGGCGCTGGCTTGGCAGTGGGACTGGCTGAGCCTTGCCTGACGGGAGCTGGTTTGGCGGCCGCGCCTGTAGGTGCAGCAGGTTTTACAGGCTCAGGACGGGCGATGGTGACCCGGGCCTGTTCAGTGCGCTTCACCGTGACCTTCGGGGTGGGTGCAGCACTGGCTGCCGGTGTGCCTGCTGATGCGGAATTGGGTGGTGTATCCACGTAGACCAGCGTCTGTGCCCGGCCATCCGGATCAGCCTGAAGCCGCACATACACGTAACCACCAGGAGTCTCAAGCCAGTTGTAGACGCTGCGCTGGCTGTCACGGCTGCGCCAGACACCCTGCAGATCGTTGCCGACTGTGGCACTCAGTTTGCTGCGGACCTGCTCGACCGTAAGAGCGGCACCCACACATTTCTTGTCCCGGGTGCCGATCTTGGTGTAGCTGGCGGGACAGTCACGCAGCACTCCGTCAATTTTGGAAGCCACACGCACTGCGGCCTGCTCCACCTGCACAGGAGTCGGGGCAGCGGACGCGGGAGCCGCCAGAGCCAGCGTGCATGTGAGCGCGATAAACCTCATGGGTTAGTGGTATCACGCTGGACCTGACGGGGACTGAGCCGCAGACCTAGCCCTCTTTGCGGCTTGTTAACCCCAATCCGGCGCCCCGGGTCCTATGAGGTTTGAGCAGGCCACTGCGCACGTGCATGGCTTCCCGGTAAGCTTCCGAGAAGCTGAGCATCAGGACAGCCATTACCCCATGGTCGTCGACCTGCAGACCCTGCAGGCAGAACCCGGCGCGCAGTTTGGGAACCAGAACCGCGTTGTTGGTGGCATGGTGGTGACTGCGCACCAGATCGTAGCCCTCGGCCTCCAGGGCTCGGAGCACGACCGGCAGCAGCCGGCTGTAGACGCCCTGGCCCCGGTGAGCCGGCAACAGGGCCGTGTTGACCATATAAGCCGTGCGGCGGTCCCATTGCCGCGACATCTGCCAGCCGGCCACCTCCCCCTGGTGCCCGATCAGCCAGGCGTAACGGCGGCCTGCCGGCGCTTCCAGGCGCCCGGGGGCCGGCCAGTCGAACGACACGCTGCTGTAGGCCGACTGTTCGAGCTGTGTGTAAATGTCGTAATACACCTCGTAGCTCACCGGGTGAAGGCTGTAACCCCCGCCCAGGTCCTCTCCTGGACCTGAGCTTTCCGGCAACCGCAGGGGTGGGAGTGGAGCAGGCCTCCGGGTCCCAGCAGGCTCAAGCCCTAGACGCCTCGCCGCCTCACCGCGCGCGCCCCGCGCGTCAGGCGCGCGAAAGCCGCTGCGGATGTGCTGGGCCTCCTGATAGGCGGGGTCGAGCGAGAGGGTCAGGGCCACATTGAGTCCGCCCTCGTACAGGCTCAGGCCCTGCACCAGAAACCCGGCCCGCAGCTTCGGCACGATCACGCGGTTGTTGGTCGCGCGGTGGTGACTCTGGACCAGGGTGTACCCGGCGGTGCGGAAGGTTTCCAGCAGTGCAGGCAGCAGCCGGGTGTACAGGCCCCTGCCCTGATGCTCCGGCAGCAAACCGGTATCGGCCATATACACCGTGCGTTCGTCACGCTGGTGCGCGTGGCTCCAGCCGACGAGTTCGGTGCCGCAGTACACGCCCCAGCTGAAGTTCTCACCCAGGGGGGGCGGGGCCTTGGCCGCCGGACCAAAGCTGTACAGCCAGTTGCCGCCAAAGATCCGGTCCTCAAGCCGGGCGCACGCCTCGCGGTAACTTTCAAGGGTTATGCGGCGGGCAGTGTAGCCCCCGCCAAGGTCGGTCACTCCCCGGTCCACACCGTCCCCTGAGGCTGCTGCTGGGTGACGCAGTGAAAGCTGCCGCCGCCCTCGATGATCTTGCGGCTGGGCAGCCCGATCACTTCACGCTGCGGGAACAGCGGGCGCAGGACTTCTATGGCCCGGGCATCGTTCGGGTCGCCGTACATGGGCACCACGACAAAGCCGTTTCCGATATAGAAGTTGGCGTAGGTGGGAGGCAGGCGGCCCTCGGCCCCTTCCAGGCGGCTGGCGGGCAGAGGCAGTTCCACGATCCGGAACGGCTGGCCATCCTGGTCGGTCATCCGGCGCAGGGCTTCAAGATTCTTCTGCATCACCGCGTGGTTGGGATCCGCAGGGTTGCTCTCCACACTGGTGACGATGGTGCGTTCATCCGTGAAGCGGGTGATGGTGTCGATGTGTCCGTCGGTATGGTCGTTTTCCAGGCCGCCGTCCAGCCACAGCAACTGGGAGACACCTAAGGTGTCATTCAGCAGGGCGCCGTAGTCCTCCTCCGTAAGGCCAGGATTACGGGTGTCGGTCAGAAAGCACGAGCGGGTGGTCAGCCCCACGCCCAGCCCGTTGACTTCCAGTCCACCACCTTCGAGGACCTCGGGACGGTCCCAGTGCGCCGCGCCCAGCACCTGTGCCACGTATTCCGGTACCTGGTCGTCGTGCTCCCAGTTGAACTTGCCGCCCCAGGAGTTGAAGCGCCAGTTCACGAAAGCAAGGTCATTGCCACGCCGCACAAAGATCGGCCCGTTGTCCCGCAGCCAGACGTCGTCCAGCGGCAGGCGGTGATAGGTCACATCTGCCCCCTCCAGCCGGCCACGGGCGTCCTGTTCACTTTCCGGGTCACGTACCAGCAGCTGCACCGGTTCAAAGCGCGCAATGGTCCGCACGAGTTCGGCGAATTCCTCCCGCACGCCTAACAAATGACCAAACCACAGCTCATCGTCGGCTGGCCAGCTCATCCAGGTGGCCGCATGGGACTCCCACTCGGCTGGCATACGGAACCCCAGCTCACGGGGCGTTGGATCAGAGGGCAGAAAATGCTGCATGCCCCGTATTAGACCAGAACAGTGTGATACCCGGCCTTAAGGCTGCTTGTCGGTCAGCGTCATGGGAACCGGAGTCTGGGTGCCCGCCATCCGCTTGGGTGCCCCGCTGCTTCGCAGGCCTGCCCAGACGGTGTTGTCCTTTTCGGGGACCTTCAAGCCTGAGCAGGCGCACCCAGGAGCCCTGACGTACGGGTACATTCGTTTTCAGTTCGCCAGTACACACAGGACGCATTCATGGGACAGCGACTGTCACGAACAGACACCACGGTGAGGTGGCTCTGTCCTAAAGTCACGCTTTCCCCGGCCACAAGAGTCGCGCTGGGTGCCTGGGCAGCACAGGCCATGGTCAGCACACAGGGAGGACAGGACAGACCGTGTTGCCAGCAGTCTGAACTGCCCGCGTAAAGAGGACCTGACCTGTCCAGGCAGCAGGGGCCTGTGCTGCTCAGCCAATCAGGCTGTCGCCGGCACAGCCCATCGCTCGGAAGTGGCGCGCCTTGTCCATCATGCCCATACGCTCGTAGCACTCACACAGGCGCAGCGCAAAAAATTCCATGGCACGGCAATCCTCACGCCGCTCGGCAGCTTCCAGACACTCGCGGTAGTGCCGTACGGCGAGGTGATACTGGGCCTGCTCTGCAGCGTGCTGAGCACGGCAGTGGCTCATTCGGAGAGACACGATGTCACTCTCAATGCGGCTCACGGCGTTCATATCAGGCAGTGTAAACAGCACGACCTACATATGAATGAAAGATGAATCAGATTTGACAAGACAAATTCTGTGATGTAGACGAGCTTTTTTCGTTGTAAGCGAAATTACACGATAACGTTTTTTGTTTTGTTTCCCGAACTCCAGGCGCTGAGAAGTACCTCGCCTGGTGCTGCTTGTAAGATCACGTGCAGTACATATTCTGTTTGCCAGGAAAAGAGCAATTACTGGCTGCGGGCGCGAATAGTCAGGGCCGGCAGGTTTACGTCTGTCAGGCGCAGGCGCAGTTCCGTTCCTGGTGCGGCCGGTGTACTGAGGGGCAGATCGAAGGCCAGCTCGGGAATCAGCAGGGTCGCCTGCGGACCGCGCCGGTCGACCACCACACCGGTCCATTCCCGGTCCGGCTGCGAGGCAATAAAGCGCAGGGTGTGGTGTTTGCGGCTCAGGCGCTCGGCCTGCCGGGTGGCGTCGGCATTCAGACTTGCCTGGGCAATGTGCGCCGCCATGACTTTTCCACCCATGGGTTCGCCGCCCGTCAGAAAGGCGCGCAGTTGCTGGTGCACCACCAGATCAAGGTACCGGCGCATAGGACTCGTGACCTGTGCGTAAAGGTCCAGGCCCATACCGTGGTGCGGGCCTGGCACCGGCTGAAAGCGCGTGCGGGCCAGCGTCTTGCGGCGGGCCCACTGGGCAGGCAGCGTGTCTCCGTGCACCTCCCGGGTGGGATAGTCCTGGGTCGCAAAAGGCAGCGGTACCTCATTGTCATCGGCGAAGATGGCGGCTCCCCAGCCGGCCAGCGTCATGCATTCCTGCACCACGAAGCGCATCTCCGGCTTGGGCAGCGGGCTTACGGCGGCGCCCTGGTCGTCAGCCTTGACCCGAACTTCCGGCAGATCGATGCTCAGGGCGCCCTCGGCCTCGCGCAGGGCCCGGCTGGCCCGTGCCAGGCGCAGGAGCGTCACAAACGGCTCCTGCCCGGCCTCGAGGCGGCCCTGAGCCTGCGTATAGGTCAGCCGTTCGACCCGCACCGTGGTCAGGTGGACGTCCACCGCGTCGGCATTTCCGTCGTGATCCAGATCCAGGGCAATAGACAGTGCCGGGGTGGTGGGATGCAGCCCCAGACCAGTCTTCTCGACCAATTCGTCAGGCAGCATCCCGATGGTCTGGTCCGGCAGGTACAGGGTCGCGCCACGTGAGCGGGCTTCCAGATCCAGTGCGCTGTCGGGAGGCACCAGCGCAGCTACATCTGCGACATGCACCCACAGCCGCGTCAGGCCTCCGTCCAGCATTTCGATTCCCACGGCGTCGTCCGGGTCGCGGTTCCCTTCATCGTCAATGGCGTAGGCCTCCAGATGGGTCAGGTCCAGGCGCTTCTCGGGCACGAAATCCGGCACGGGCAGCGTGACGGGGTTCAGGGCCGCCTGCAGGCGATCAGCGTATGGAGTGCGCGCCTCCGACCACAGGCCCAGCCTCAGCAGCAGCGTATGGGCACTTTCCGGTGTTTCTGGCAGACCGAGGTCGCGCAGGGTCCGGCTTTTTTCCTGCCGCCCGCGTGCCAGCAGTTCAACCTCAGTGCGCTGGGCGGGAGTCAGGTCAGGAGGTGGAACAGTCATACCTATGAGGATAGGGTGTCAGCCACCGGAGCGCTGAATAGAAAAGTTGGTTTTACAGAATTGTCATGCCTCTGACGGCAGAGCAGTCGAATCACCCATCATTCCGCTAGATACCGCCGTTGTTTTACTGAATAGAAAGTTAGTATTGACACTTAGGTAAATCCATGTTTCTATGTTTGCAGGAGGCGAGCATGAGTGAGCAACATTCATCCGAGGAGTTCCGTGCCCAGGTTCAGCGTCTGGTGGCCGAAGGCAAACTCACCCCCGAGGAAGCCCAGGGGTTACTGGAGGGGTTCGATCAGCCCGACACACGCTCAATGGACGCGGTGTATACCGCATCTGGAGACGGCAACACCCCGCCCGACCTGAGACTGAGCATTCAAGGGTTTGCGTTGCAGGTCGTGCAGGACGCAGCGCAGGTCAGCCCGCAGCTGCATGTCAGCGAGGATGGCCGGGTGTTCCTGGAAGCCACTTCTCAGGGCTGGCACGTCGCCCGCCGGCCCGGCCAGAGCCACAACAACTGGCACAACGTCCGTGCCGTGCTGACAGTGCCGTTTACACCACGGCACGTGGTTGCCGAGGTCCACGGTGGGCACCTGTCCCTGCCGGATGTTTCCGGGGACATGCAGGCCAATGTGCACGGCGGCAATGTCCGCATGGGTCAGGCCCTCAGCCTGCAGGCCGAGGTTCATGGTGGACATCTGAGCGCCACCGAAATCGGCGGCCCTACCCGGCTGAATGTCAATGGAGGCAACCTCAGCCTGACTGGCGCCGCGTCGTTGAATGCCAGCGTCAATGGAGGCAACCTCAAGTGGGCCGGTGTGCTCGGAGAAGGCACCCACCGTCTGGAAGTGAATGCCGGGAACGCCACCTTACACCTCGACCCTGGCAGCAATCTGCGGGTGGACGCCGAGGTCACCATGGGCGCTTTCAAGGCAGACTTCCCCACCCACAAGCAGGGCAGTTTCGTGACGACCCGTCATAGCGGCCAGCTCGGCACCGGAACAGGCAGCCTGAGCTGCCGTGTGGCTGCCGGACAAGTGAAGCTGGTCACCAGATGACGGGGCCTGCTCTGACAGAGGCGTTGGGCCGCAGACCAAAATGCACTGACTTGACCATCAACAGGGGGGCCACAGGTCCGTCAGCCCCCCGGAAAGGAGGCGACCCGAGATGACTGTTCCACTTTCTTCCCAACCCCTCCGCATTCACCCCGCTCCGGGACGCCTGCCGGCCTCATCGGGCCCAGTTGCCGCCACTGTCACGAAGTCCGGACGGGGCTACCGTGTGATTCGCCAGGTCCGTCTGGCCTCTGACACTGTCCCGAGCCGCGTGAGTCTGTGGCAGCGTGTTCTGAACGTGCTGCACCCTTCTATGGATGCGGAACAGCTTCATGCCCGCCAGTCCTCACAGCGGGCCCTGCACCAGGAGTCCTGGAGGTGCACTCTACCCATCCTGCTGGGCGGCCAGCTTGCCTTCCTTCCAGGCACCATTCTGTTCCCTCACCAGAGCGCAGCAGACCAAGGAGGCCTGTCATGAAGGAGAAAGTCAAACGTATTCTGGAGCTGGTGCGCGCCGGGAAACTCAGCCTGGAGGACGCTGCGCCCCTGCTGGCTGCGCTCAACACCCGTCTGGCGCTGACCGACAGTGACCGCGAACTGGTCGCCTCCCTGCTGGCCCGTGAGGAGCTTGACGCAGGTCAGGTGGCCGATCACCTGCTGCTGCTGCGCGGTGTCAGAGACACGCCGCCCTCCCCACCCCCACCCCCACGTCCCCCACGGGTGGTAGTAGGCGGCCGGACGATGCCCGGCATGGACGGCTTTGTCGAGCGTCTGTCCGGTGGCCTGGACGGTCTGTTCGACCGCGTCACCGAGCAGGTCGAACGGTCGATCGAGGGCACCATGCCGCCCCGGCACCGGAACGAGCCGGCGCACAGTGGCCAGGCCCACGGCTCGGCGCGCATTCTGCGGGTACATGTCGAGTCCTCGGACGGCGACGAGTACTCGGCCAACCTGCCGGTCAGCCTGGCTCCTCATCTGCACAAGCTGATTCCGCCACACGGCCTGAGGGCCCTGGAAAAGGCGGGGTTGAGTCTGGAGGCACTGCAACTGCTGATCGAGGCTGATCCGCCTCCCGGTGACCTGATCAACGCCGAGGACTCGTCGGGCAACTCGGTCCGGATCACTCTCCGGTGAATCCTGGTTCCATAACCCCTTCAGGGGTAACCGGCCCAGCCCACCCCTAAAGTATGTTTATGCGCCACCTGCCTCTGCCTTTTCCTGACGAGACCGAATCGCCGCTGGTGACGGAACTCCGCTTTCCCACCAGTGGCGTCACGGTGCGCGGTGTCTTTGAGCTCAACGAGTTCGCGGTGCTGACGCCAGACAATCTGGAGTTCCTGAGGCTGTATATCCGGGTGCGCGGCAACCTTAAGGAAGTTGAGCGGGTACTGGGGGTCAGCTACCCCACGGTGCGGGCACGCTTCGATACCTTGCTGCGGGCCATCGGCTACGAACCCGAAATGGCCGATCCGCACGACGAGGTGCTGGAAAAGCTCGAACGCGGCGAAATCACCCCTGACGAGGCAGCCCGCAAGCTCAGGCGTTGAGCTGCTTTCAGTCCCTGACCAGGGCTCCGAGGTCGTCCCAGACCATCCGCCGTTCTCGCAGTTCACCGCCGGGAACGGCAACGGTCTTCTCACCTGCCGGACGCGCGCCCTGCCGGACATACCACTCGCGTGCCGGGTTCAGGTCCAGGACCCACAGGGCCAGCGAGTTGGCTCCCCCGGCGTGAAGCTCACGAGCCAGAGTCAGCAGAAGCTGGCGGCCCATTCCCTGGCCCTGCACCCGCCGGAGACTGTAAAGCGTATACAACTCTGCACTGACCTCCGGGTGATCATGGGGTGGGCCGCCTGACGTGAGCCCCACGACCTCCCCGGCCTGTTCCGCCACAAAAACCGGCTGACCGCTGAGACCGATCGTCTGGGCCCAGGTCGCCCTACGCCGTTCCCGTGCCGCCTCATCGGTCATTCGGCTCAAGAATTCATGGGGGATCAGACCAGGATAGGTTTCTGCCCAGCTTTCCGTATGCACGGCGGCTATGACGGAGGCATCCTCAGGGCGCGCAGGCTGGACGGCAAAGGTCATGATTCAGCCTAGAAGAAGACGCCCAGTGAGTCTGCCTGATCTGGCGATCTGGCAAGGGGCCGAGAACGATTCATCTGAGACAGCGGGCCAGGAGTGCACTGCTCTCACTCAGATTCGGATGCCCTGCATAGACCTGACCGACTGGATCGCCGCCCAGAAGCTCCCCGAGCCATTCAGCGGTGTCATTTCCCTGACGCGCCCGGGGATGCGCCTGGAAGGGTGCTTCGGACATGCCATCCGGGCCCTTGAGCTGCCCAATACCGCAGACACACGCTTCCAGATGGCGTCCGGGTGCAAGGTGTTCACGGCTGTGGCGGTGAGTCAGTTAATGGAACAGGGCAGGGTCACGGAGCACACCCGGCTGCTTGACTGCGTAGACGCCGATCTTCCCCACATCGACCCTCGCGTCACCCTACATCAGCGGCTCACGCACACCTCCGGGATGCCCGACTACTTCGACGAGGCAGTGATGCACGATTACGCGGACGTCTGGCGGGACCGGCCGATGTATCAGATTCAGCAGCCCAGGGACTTTCTGCCGCTGTTCAACCATCTGCCTATGGTGTTTTCGCCTGGCGAGCGCTTTGCCTACAACATTTCTGGCTTCATTCTCCTGGGGCTGGTGGTTGAAGCCCTCACCGGACAATCCTTCGCCAGTTATGTGCGTCAGCACGTCTTTACTCCTGCCGGAATGACGGATTCCGGATACTTCCGGGCAGACGACCTGCCTGACCGGACTGCCTACGCCTACCTCCAGCGCCCTGATGGCTCGTGGAGCACCAACATTTTCAGTGTGCCTGTCATGGGCGGACCGGATGGTGGGGCCTACACCACGGCTCCAGACATGGAACGCTTCTGGAAGGCCCTGTCGGATGGAACGCGGCTCAGCCCTGAATGGATCCTGCAGCTCAGAGTGGCGACCGGCAGAGACAGGCCGCACACCCATTACGGATACGGGGTGTGGATAGAAGAAAGCGGCAGCGAACGCGCTTTCTTCGTAGAGGGATCCGATCCGGGCGTGGTTTTGCGGTCCTGGTTCGTTCCTGATTCGCAGACCGTGCTGACCGTTATGGGCAACACCGGTGGCGCCGCATGGCACTTTTTGATCCCTTGAAGTCTGCGCTCCTCGAAGGCCACCTCGCTCAATCCTGAGCGCGGACGTATCCGTCATGAGGCGCAGAGATGGGGCGAGGTGACTCCTGCGCTCTTTTGATCAGAACCAGGGCCGCTGAGCCCCCACACACCTTCGCCAGCCTGCTGACCTGCGGTCAGTGGCTCTGTTCGAGGTACTGCTTCAGCGCGTCCATGCGCACGATGATGGGCGTGCGTGCCCGCACGATGGCGCCGTCCTGCTTGAGCTTGCCCAGGCTGTGGCTGACTGTCTCGCGGGTCGCGCCGACCATCCGGGCAATGTCTTCCTGGTTGAGCTTCAGGGCCAGTTCCACGCCCTGCGCGTGCGGCCGGCCGAACTCGCGTGCCAGCCGGTAGAGCAGGCTGGCAACGCGCTCGGGAGCACTGTAGGCGCTAACGGCAGCGGACCAGGACTGGGCCTCGAACAGCCGGGCAGCCATCAGCCGGATCAGCTTCATGGCCAGTTCAGGCTTGCTGTTGAGGAGTTTTTGCAGTTCATTGCGTGGCAGCACGATCAGGGTGGTGCGCTCCAGGGCTTCGGCCTGGGTGGGCCGACGCTCCTCAGCCTGCAGCAGCAGTTCACCAAAGGTGTCGTGCTGACCGATGACGCCCAGGATGGCTTCCTTGCCATTGGGAAACAGCTTGCTGATCTTGATCAGGCCGCTGCGCACGAAGTACAGCGCGTCTGCCGGATCATCCATGCGGTAGATCACTTCCCCGGGCTGGTAGGAACGGTAGGGGGTGGTGGCAGCGACCTGTTCCAGTTCGGCAAGTTCAAGGTCAGCGAACAGCTCCGTACGCTTGAGATGCCAAACCAGACTTGGGTAATTCATGATCCTGTACACCATACCCGAAAACCCTGTGTTCAGCCGGTTGCGCAGGCCAATGTGGACGGACAGTGAGGCCACCGGAGTCCAGAGAAACCAGTACGTGACTTTCGTTCGTACAAGTTTTATACTCGGTCTAACCAACAGACCCGGGTCTCCTCCTGCCGCAGGCGGAACCCGCCTAAGGAGGATGGACCGATGCCCACCTACAAAGCCCCACTGCGCGACATGAAATTCATCATGAACGAACTGCTCGACGCGCCCGCCCAGCTCTCGCAGATGCCCTTCTACACCACCAATGAGACCGCCGACGCCGACCTGATGACCCAGGTGCTGGAAGAAGCGGCCCGTTTCGTTGAAACCGAACTGGTGCCCTTGAACCGGGTCGGCGATCAGGAAGGCTGCACGCGTGACGAACAGGGCAACGTGACCACCCCCACCGGCTTCAAGGCTGCCTACCGGAAATACCGCGAGGCCGGCTGGACTGCCCTGGACGCTGACCCTGCCTATGGCGGGCAGGGCATGCCGCACCTGGTCAGCAACATGCTGGTCGAAATGATGTGCAGTGCCAACGTCGCCTGGAGCATGTATCCGGGACTGTCGCACGGCGCCTACAGCGCCCTGCACGCGGTAGGCAGCGACGAGCTCAAGAATCTGTACCTGCCCAAGATCGTCTCGGGCGAGTGGACGGGCACCATGTGCCTGACCGAGCCCCACGCCGGTACCGACCTGGGCATGATCCGCACCAGGGCCACCGACAACGGTGACGGCAGCTATAGCGTCACCGGGACCAAGATCTTCATCAGTGCCGGCGAGCACGACATGGCCGACAACATCGTCCACCTGGTGCTGGCCCGCCTGGAAGGCAGCCCCGAAGGCACCAAGGGCATCTCGCTGTTTGTGGTCCCCAAGTTCGTCCCCAGCGCAGAGGGCGGCGTCGGTGAACGCAACGGCGTGGTCTGCGGCTCTCTGGAGCACAAGATGGGCATCCACGGCAACGCCACCGCCGTGCTGAACTTCGACGGCGCCAAGGGCTGGCTGGTCGGCGAAGTCAACAAAGGCATGAACCACATGTTCATCATGATGAACGCCGCACGACTGGGCACCGGTCTGCAGGGCCTGGGCCTGGGCGAAGGTGCCTACCAGAACGCGCTGGTGTACGCCAAGGACCGCATCCAGATGCGCCACACGCCGCGCGTGAGCAGCGAGCCGGCCGACCCCATCATCGTGCACCCTGACGTGCGCCGCATGCTGCTGACCGGCAAGGCCTACACCGAAGCCGGGCGCGCCCTGGCCATGTGGCTGGCCCTGAGCATCGACACCGAGCATCACCACCCCGACGAGGCCAGGCGCAAGGAAGCCGCCGATCTGGTCGCGCTGCTGACCCCCATCGCCAAGGCTTTCATGACCGACAACGGCTTCCATGTAGCGGTTCAGAGCCAGCAGATCTACGGCGGACACGGCTACATCCAGGAATGGGGCATGGAGCAGTTTGTGCGTGACGCCCGCATCGGGCAGATCTACGAGGGCACCAACGGCATCCAGGCGCTGGACCTGCTCGGCCGTAAGGTCCTGATGGACGGCGGCAAGAAGCTGCAGAAGCTGGCCGGCACCCTGCAGGAATTCGCCGAAGCTCACGAGGACGACGAGCACATCGGTGAATACGTCAACCAGCTGGGCAAGGCGGCGCAGCAGCTGGGCAGCCTGACCATGGTAATCGGGCAGAAGGCCATGGGCGGTGAAGGCGGCGCCGACGAGGTGAACGCCGCAGCCGTGGACTACCTGCGGTACTTCGGTCACGTGGTCTACGGTTACCTGTGGGCCCGCATGGCCAAGACTGCCCAGGAGAAGATCGACGCTGGTGCCGACCGCGACGGCTTCTATCTGGCCAAGGTGCAGACCGCCCGCTTCTACTTCGCCAAGCTGTTTCCCGAGACCAAGACGCTGGCTGCGACCATCAAGGCCGGCAACGAGCCTCTGGCTGTGGATGACCAGGCTGTCTTCGGCTGGGAAGCGGCCCTCGCGCTCGCCTGAAGCGAACTCCAGACAAAAGCGCCCCCGACAATCAGTCGGGGGCGCTTCTCTTGGACGGCTGCGCTCAGCGCGTCATCCTGCGGGTGCGTTTAATGGTGCCGATGCCTGCTTCGGACTGCAGGACGTCCCGGTACAGCTGCCAGCGCTCGCGCGCCACCTGCGGGTCCCGGGTCAGGTGGTCAAAACGGTAGTACGCCGCGTGACCGTCTGGCAGCACAAACGTAGGCGTGCCGAACACGCCCAGCCGGTGGGCTTCGCTCAGGTCGGTCCGGAGGCCCTCCCGCAGACCAGTCTCATCTGCGCGGTCGGCTGCCCAGCGGCCGCTGTCCAGACCTGCTGTCTGGGCGGCCTGGGTCAGTGCGGCCTCGTCCAGCGGCTGCCCGTCCTCGTGACGGATGCGCAGCAGCGCCAGAGAGAACGCCCAGGCGGCCTCCTCTCCCTGACGGGCCGCCGCACCCGCCGCCAGAAATGCCGCGAGGCTGCTCTGCTGCGAGACCGTCCCCTCCCCCGGCGGCTGGTCGGTCAGCCACCAGCGGGGCTCCGGCTGGCCGGCATTGTCTGCGTGATTGCCCTGGACCAGGGAAAAGTGCCGCAGCCGGAAGGTCTCGCCTTCAGCGCGCAGCGCATTGACCAGTTCCAGGCCCCGCCACGCATAGGGACAAATAAAGTCAAAAAAGAGATCGGTTGAAGTCATCCGGCGACCCTACCACGGGAGTTCTGAAGTCCTACGGGTAGGTAAAGCTCACATGGCGACCCGGCCCAGCATTTACGGAGGCCGGGTCCGGTACCCTTTTCGTCATGAGCCGTACTCCTGACACCGTGAAGCTGGCCGCCGTGCAGATGCACGTGACCGATCAGCTCGAAGACAACGTGGCCCGCGCCGAGGCGCACGTGCGCGACGCTGCAAGGCAGGGTGCGCAGGTGGTGCTGCTTCCGGAGCTGTTCGAGAACCTGTACTTCTGCCAGGTGGAGCGTGAGGATTACTTCGGGCTGGCCCATCCCATCGAGGGCCACCCCTTTATCGGCCGCTTTCAGAATCTGGCGCAGGAGCTCGGCGTGGTGCTGCCGCTGTCGTACTTCGAGGCCGCCGGGCAGGCGCACTACAACTCGCTGGTGTGCATCGACGCGGACGGCTCTCTGCTGGGCAACTACCGCAAGACCCACATCCCCGACGGTCCCGGCTACGAGGAAAAGTATTACTTCAACCCGGGCGACACCGGCTTCAAGATCTGGCCGACGCGCTACGGCCGGGTGGGCGTGGGGATCTGCTGGGACCAGTGGTACCCCGAGACCGCCCGCGTGATGATGCTGCAGGGCGCCGACTTCCTGCTGTACCCCACCGCTATCGGCAGTGAGCCGGCCGAGGTCGAGACCCCCAACAGCCACCACATGTGGCAGCGGGCCATGGTGGGCCACGCGGTCAGCAACTCCACGTACGTGGGTGCGGCCAACCGGATCGGCACCGAGCGGGTTGGTGACCTGGAACAGACCTACTATGGGCATACCTTCGTCAGCGACTACACCGGCGAGATCGTGGCCGAACTGGGCGAGCAGGAAGAAGGCGCGCTGGTGCACGACCTCCACCTGGCTGAAGCGAAAAAGTTCCGCGCCGGCATGGGATTTTTCCGGGACCGCCGCCCTGAGCTGTACGGCGCCCTGCTGACCACCGACGGTGTCACCCGCCGGGGCTGAATTCAGGATTCCGGCAGGTCCGGCGCGAGGTTAAACCGGTACAGATACCGTTCCGGGCCGCCTCGTCTGGCATAGCGCGCTCGTAACTCGTGCAGCTCCCGCTGCAGGGCTTTGGCGTCCTCCCTGGTCAGCTGCAGGTGCCCCCAGTCCACGGTCAGCGCCGGGCCCGTCTCCTTCAGTAGGTCTGCCAGGTCAAAGGCCTCGGCACGGGGAGTGATATCAAAACTCACCTCTTCGCCGGTGCGGTACAGCCGCAGGGCAATGTCTTGCTCGCGCTGCACCAGCTTCACGCCAGCGTGCACCACCGCGTGGTGAAAACGGGTCTGGAAGGTGCCCTCGTGCAGAGAGATCAGATCTTCCAGACTCCCCAGAGCTGTCAGGTGGTAGGGAATCAGAAACGCGTCAGAGACAGCGCGGTAATGGCGCACCGGGCGGCCGCGCCTGGGTTCCAGGCGTGTCTCGGCGACCAGGCCCGCCGTCACCAGCCGGCGCACCCGGCGGTGCGTGGCATTGACCGGCCGCCCACAGGCAGCGGCCAGAGGTGCCACGCTCCATTCGCACCGCATCAGGTGCTGCAGGACCAGGGTGTACTCGGGCGACAGGCACAGTTGCGCGGCAAACGGGTCGCGGACGTGCAGCCAGACGCGGGACATATCAGGCAGCGTACCGCGCCCCTGCCGTCTACTCGACATCAGGTCTTGAGGCTCGAGTAGACCGCAGGGCACGCTGAGTCATGACCACACCAGTTCCGCAGCAGGCTCCGGCACATCTGGCCATCCAGGCCCTGTGGCACCCGGAGGCCGTGCACAACCCGTACCCCGGCTATGAGCGGGTCCGGGCACTGTCCCATGAGGGCCTGTTGCCTGTCCCGGAGTGGAACGCGACCTTCGTGACCGGCCACGCGGCCACCAGCACCCTGCTGCGCTCCCCGGCGGCCCGCAGCGGAGGCATGGTTGCCCAGGCTCCCGGGGACACTGAGGCGATGCGGCTGCTCAAGCCCATGATGCTGTTCCACGACGGCGCAGGGCATGCACGCCTGCGGGGGCTGGTGCAGGCGGCCTTTACGCCCCGGGTGGTGACCGAACAGCGCGAGCTGGTCCGTGCGCTGCTGGGAGAGCTGCTCGGCGCCCTGCCGCGCGAGGCCGAAACCGATCTGGTGGCAGGTCTGGCCGCACCGCTGCCCGCACGCGTCATCATGCACATGCTGGGCCTGCACGGCGACGACGAGGCCCGCTTTATCCGCTGGACCCAGAGCGTGGCCGACCTGCTGGGTGGCGCCGACCAGAGCGCGGAACTGATGGCGAGAATCGAGGCCGACGCCCGTGAGATGCGCCAGTACTTCCGCGGGCTGGCCGATGAGCTGCGCGCCTCACCGCGCCCGGGGCTGCTGAGTGCCCTGGCAGCCGCCCAGGACGGCGGCGAGCGCCTGAGCAGCGACGAGCTGCTGTCCAATGCGGTGCTGCTGCTGGCCGCCGGTCACGAGACCACCAGCAACCTCATTCCGGGTGGTCTGCTCGAGCTCTCGCGCCAGCCTGAAGCCTGGGCCGCCCTGGTCATGCAGCCGGACCACCCCAACGTTGCAGACGAACTGCTGCGCGTGGTGTCACCGGTGCAGTACGACGGCCGGTCCCTGGCGGAACCTGTGACCCTTCAGAACGTGCGCCTGCCAGCAGGCAGCCACGCCCAGCTGCTCCTGGGGGCTGCCAACCGTGACCCGCAGGTCTTCCCGGAGCCGGACCGTATCCGCTGGGACCGGTCCAACAGCGCCCGCCATCTGGCGTTCGCCGCCGGTGCCCATTACTGCCTGGGCGCCAGCCTGGCCCGACTGGAAATCCGCGAGACCTTCGCGGCCCTGGCCACCCGCTTTCCCAATCTCACCGTGACAGACCAGGCCCCGCCTTTCAAAGCCAACCCGGTGCTGCGCGGGGTCACCCGGTTGAATGTTCGTCTCAGCGGGTAAATCATGTGGGGGCCAGTGTCCCTTCCTATTACTGAATCTTTACCCAGGCTGCGCCTGCCCTGGGTTTCAGGCACCTTCTGGCACCGGGTAGCTCGCTCCGGTGAAATACAGGCCATACGCCGGCACGTTCGCTCCTGCCTGCGAACGCTGCCGGTGCGCGAGCACGTCACGAACCGCCAGCGGCTCCAGCTTGCCCTGGCCGCACAGCAGCAGCGTTCCGACCAGCCCACGCACCATATGGCGCAGAAAGCTCTCTCCAGTCACCTGGACCTCCCAGACTGGCCCTTCCGGCACCACCCGCAGGACACGCAGTTCGCGCACCGTCTGCCGGTCCTCCTGTGTGGCGAAGGCAGCGAAATCATGTGTGCCGGTCAGGTAGGTGGCCGCAGCGTTCATGGCCCCGGCGTCAAGGGCGCCCGGCAGGTGCAGTGCCCGGCCATGCCACAGGGGATGGCGCTGTGAGCTGACCAGCAGCCGGTAAACATACCTCCGCTCGGTGCAGGAAAAGCGCGCATGAAACCCGGCCGGGGCATCAAAGGCTTCCAGCACCGATACGCTGGGCGGCAGCCAGGCGTTCAGGGCGCGTGCCAGTTTTGGCGCCGGCACCCGGAAGCCGCCGGGGACATCGACATGCACCGGCATGGCTTCAGCGTGCACGCCCGCGTCGGTGCGGCCGGCCGCCACCGGCCGGAACGCCCCGGACCCCAGCCGCCCGAACGCCGCGTGCAACGTGTCCTGGACACTGGGCGCGTTGGGCTGGGATTGCCAGCCGGCGTAGGGCCCACCGTCCCAGGCCAGGGTCAGCCGTAATCGCCGGTATCCCGCAGGCGGGCGGAAGTCAGGCCGGGCGTCGGGCAGGGGGTCCATCGGAGGCAGGGTAGCGCGGCCAGCGCCAGGCGTTCATCCGGCAGGCCAAAGCCGCACTTATGCTGAGCGTACGTGACTGCTCTGCTGCCCCCTCGCCTCCTGCGCCCCCCGGCGCGGGTTCTGTTGATGGCCGCCCTGTGTACCTCGCTGCTGACTGGCGCAGCCGAGGGTGCCACCGTCTACCGCGTGAAACCGGGTGACACCCTCAGCGCCATTGCCGTGCGCGCCGGCGTGAGCATGGCGAGCATAAAGGCCGTCAACCCTTCGCTGCGCAATACCGATCGCCTTCAGCTGGGGCATGCCCTGCGGCTTCCCAACCGGCAGGTGGCCGCCCGCACCCATACCGTGAAAGGAGGCCAGAACCTCACGGTTATTGCCCGCAAATACGGCCTGAGTCTGTCGCAGCTGCTGCGGGCCAATCCGAAGTACGCCGGGGGCCAGCCGCTGTGGGCCGGCGCGAAGCTCACCATTCCGGCCCGCCGGGTCGCGGCGCGCACGACCGGTGCGACGGTGCGCACCGCCAGTGTGCGCGTCAGCAGCTCGCCCGCTGCTGGCGGAACCTGGCTGTGGCCGGTGGCGGGCTACCACAATGTCAGCAGCGGCTTCGGAGAGCGCACCCTGGAAGGGAAGCACGAAACCCATTACGGCATCGATATCGTGGCGCCTGAAGGAACCCTGGTCCGCGCCGCGCGCTCAGGCCGGGTCCTGGAGTCGCGGCCGGATTTCGAGCGCGGCTGGGGCTGGACAGTTGTTGTCGAGCATCCGGACGGCTGGATCACCCGCTACGCGCATCTCAGCGCCAACCTGGTTCGCGCCGGCGAATTGGTAACGCGCGGTCAGCCGGTGGGCCGGGTCGGTAATACAGGGCGAAGCACGGGCCCGCACCTACATTACGGGACGTACCTGCGCTGGAACCCCCACGACCCCATGAGTCTGTACTGAGGTGCCTGATCCGGCTGCTACTCAGCCTGTCCAGATCGGGCCTACTCAGATCTGGTATGTCGAAGCGCGGGGAAAAGACGCCCTGAGCAGCCTGCGCGCCTTTCTGCACACACTGCAGGATCAGCCTGGTCTGCTGGGTGCCGACCTGCTGATCAGCCCAGCCCAGCCAGACCTGGCCCTGATCGCCAGCCGCTGGTCGGCTGTTCCTCCCGAGATGACGTTGCCATCTGGAGCTAGAGGCTGGGTCTTTGAAGTTGTAGCCAGCTGCTGACCAAGCTCCTGGCAGTCAGAGGAACACACAGAGGTATGGGGTGATGGGGAGCAGCCCACTGACTGCTCCCCATCACCCGTTCAGGCCACACGGGCCCACTGCTTTGACATAAGGGCACAGGATGCTGGATCAGTGGGTGCGCCGCACACGGGGTCAGAAATAGCCAAGGCGCTGCCAGATCAGTCGGTCTGCATTTCCAGGGCAGGCACGTAACCGCTGACCTCATCCAGCAGGTCCCGCGCCGTCAGGTCCAGGCGGACCGGCGTCACACTGATGTATCCCGCCTGAACAGCGCCGTAGTCAGTCTGCTCGTCGTGGGCATCGCGGGCGCGGCTGGTTCCGGCAACCCAGTGGTACTCGCGGCCTTCGGGGTCCTCACGGGTCACGATGGTGTCCTCCCAGCGGTGCTCACCGACACGCGTTACGCGCACACCCTTAGGGACGCCGTGAGGAAAATTCACGTTCAGCAGCACACGTGGGGGCAGACCCCGGGCCAGCACCTGCTGAGCGAGACGTACTGCGTAAGCGGCCGAAGCCTCGAAGTCATACTCGCCGGAAGGCGCGGCCTGCTGGCTGAAGGCGATGCTTGGCAGGCCCAGCGCCAGCCCCTCGATGGCGGCCGCGACGGTCCCGCTGTGGGTCAGGTCATCCCCAAGGTTGGGGCCGATGTTGATCCCACTGACAATCAGGTCCGGGGTGCCCAGCAGGTGCACGCCCATCACCACACAGTCAGTCGGCGTGCCGTCCACCCGGTAGGCCGGAATGTCCCCGAACCCTGCTGAGGCCGTGTGCTTGAAGCGCAGCGGGCGCCGGATGGTAATGCCGTGCCCCACCGCTGACTGTTCCACGTCCGGCGCCACCACCACCACATCCGCAATCTGCGCCATTGCCTGACCCAGAGCCTTGATTCCAGGTGAGAACACGCCGTCGTCGTTGGCTACCAACACCTTTTTTTTATTCGTTGCGGTCATTCGCCTCACTCTAATGGGGTCCGGGCAGCGGGGGTGACAGCAATCTCCACGACATCTTGTGAAAAAGATGGGGTGGCTGGACGCTGACATCAGCTTGCGCGTCAGCATCCCCGCTATTGCCTTGAAGTACCTGGCTCCTGGAGGAGTTCATCAGTCGTCCAAACGGCTCATTCGTGAGCATCGTCAAGCTCGCAGAAGAAAGCCGGATGCGGTGCCTGGATGAATGACGGGTCAACCAGCAGCGCCTACTGTGTTCGTATGGACGATGCACGCTGGTTTGTCAGGGATCACTACGAGTACCTCACCGGTGAACTCCTGCCAGACTCTGGCGGCGTCACGGCCGTATACACGTTTCTTCAGCGGGAAGGTGGTGCCACCCGGCAGCACTTGCTGGAGGAACTGGACCTACACGAACGAACCATCGACCGCAGCCTTCAGGTTCTCGTCGCGCGGGGCGTCATCGAAGCCCGGGACTGAATGCTGCTCTTCAACGCCCGCACGGCAGGCTTCTGAGAGTTCCGACATCTTCTCATTGCAGCTGGCCAAGGGAGTGCAGAGCAGCGAATCACCGGGCCATGACTTCATGACAAGGATTGTTCTCCAGGGTGCAGTCTCTGGGACGACAGCCAGTCCCGTTGAAGCTTTTTCTGGCCGCCATGATCGCTTGACTTGCCCGACCAACTCACGCATCACCTTGACGAATACCGCATAAGGCGCTATCTTTTTTTCATCACCGCCCGAGAGGCGGCTTTTTTATTGCCTGTTACATGGTCTGATACACCGCCCTGTACGCTCAGTGCCGGTGTACGCTTCGGGCATGACTGCTGCCCCGCCAGGTTCCCCACTGACCCGCGCTGACTGGCTGGTTGCCCACCTGAACGACTCCCGCGTGCGGGTGCTGGACTGCCGGTATGCCCTGAGTGATCCGCTGCTGGGGCGCATCGCCTACCTGGAAGGCCATGTGCCCGGCGCCGTCTACGCAGATCTGGAAACGGACCTGAGTGGCCCAGTGCAGCCCGGCGGCACAGGCGGGCGGCATCCTCTGCCGGCCCCCGAGGTGCTTGCGGCGTGGTTGGGACAGGCAGGGATTGGCAACGACAGCGTGGTGGTTTGTTATGACGATCCCTCTGGCGGCCAGGGCTTTTATGCCGCGCGCGCGTGGTGGCTGCTGCGCTGGCTGGGTCACCGGGAAGTCAGCGTGCTGGATGGCGGCTGGCCCGCTTATCTGGCTGCTGGCGGTCCGGTGAGCACTGAAGACCCCACGCACCCTCCTGCCCGCTTCATCCCTGAGGTTCAGGCTGACTTCGTGGCCAGCGCCGACGAGGTGGCTGCGCGTGACCGCGCCACACTGCTGATCGACTCGCGCGCCGCATCACGGTACCGCGGAGAGACAGAGCCTCTGGACCGCAAGGCCGGCCATATTCCTGGCGCGGTGAACCGCGATTGGAGCGGCGCACTGCACCCTGATGGCACGTTCCGTTCCGCAGGAGAACAGGCCAGCCGGCTCCAGGCGGGAGAACAGGCCACCATCACCTACTGCGGCAGCGGGGTGAGTGCCACGCCGAATCTGCTGGCCCGCGAACTGGCCGGCATACCGCTTGGGCCGCACAACCGCCTGTATGCCGGCTCCTGGAGTGACTGGGTCAGCGATGACAGCCGGCCAGTGGCTACCGGAGATGAGGACTCCGGAGCGTGAGCAGGCTCCTACACAGATTGAAAGCAAGCAGTGAACCTGCCCGGGGCTTTCCTCCCGCCTTCTCGCGTAGTACCGCTCAGCTTCCAGATATCAATCTCTGAGCCGTTTCTCCAGGCTTACCCTTCCCTGGACCGCACCTGCACCGCGCCGTCGTGAAATTCCAGCGTGAGATCCTGGGCTTCTCCTACCTGTGCGGCGCGCGTGACCGGCTGCCCGTCCGCGTCGCGCACCAGCGCGTAACCCCGGGCCAGCGTGCGGGCGGGCGTGAGGCCCAGGGCCTGCCGCATCAGGGCGTCGGTCTGGGCCTGGGCGTGATCGGTGGCCCGGCGCGCAGCCTGTACGGCCCGGTCCACCGCCCACGTCGCACCTGCGTCAGCGTCCAGCAGCAGTTGAGTGGCGTGGGCGCGGATAGTCCGGGCGTCCTCCTGGGCCTGCGCAGCCGCCTGCACCACCGTGCGAACAATCAGGGCAGCGGCCTTGCTGGGAGTGTCGGTGCGAATCGACGCCACCTCGTCGGGCAGGGTGTCGTCGCGGGCGTGACCCAGACCAGTGATCACCGGCGCCGGAAAGGTGGCCAGGGCGCGCGCAAAGTCCAGGTCATTGAGCCACGCCAGGTCCGTCACGGCGCCGCCGCCCCGGATCACGACCAGGGCGTCCAGAGGTTCCTGGACATGCATACTCCGCGCCTGTTCCACGGCGCGGGTCAGGCTGGCTGAGGCTTCACGGCCCTGGAAAGTGGCTTCCAGATATTCGAACCGAACCAGTCCGGCGGCCTCCAGCGCGTCTGCTTCCCGGCGGAAATCACCCAGTCCGGCTGCCTCCACCGGGGCAATCACCGCCACCCGGGTGAAATCGGAGGGGGCCGGCAGCAGGCGGTTGAGCCCATAGACCCCTTCAAGCAACAGGGCCTGCCGCAGGGCGCCGAGTTTCAGCGCCGCGTCCCCCAGCGTAAATTCCGGAGCAATGTCAATCACATTCAGCGAAAACCCGTACTGGGCATGAAATTCAGCCGTACAGAACAGCAATACCTTCACCCCGGCAGTCAGGGTTCCACCGGTGGCTTTTCGGAACTTGCCTTCCAGACTGAAGCGCTCACGGGCCCAGATGGTGGCGCGGCACCTGGCCACCTCCACACCGTCTTCAAGCTGCACCAGATCCAGGTACAGGTGACGGCGGTCGGTCACGCTGACCAGTTCGGCGCGTACCCACACGCCGCCCGGTACTCCCCGCGCAATGACCTGTCCGACGTAGGTCAGCACGTCGGCCAGTTCCAGAAACTGCTCGGGGGGGCGGGCCGTATCCTTCTTGCGTTTGCGACCGGTCATGGGGCGCCTCCCAGCCGGTCTCCAAGAAGCCGGCCAGCCACAGCCGCCAGCACACCCAGGCTCACGCTCAGGATGACGTACAGCAGGGCCAGCGCTCCTAACCCCCGCGCCGTCAGGCTATCGAGTTCCACGCTGAAGGTACTGAAGGTGGTGAAGGCCCCGAGAAACCCCGTGCCGAAGGCCAGACGGGCTGCTTCAGGCCACACCCCCCGGCCCACCAGCGCTACCGTCAGGCCCAGCAGAAACGAGCCCACCACGTTGATCAGCAGGGTCGGCACCGGAAAGCCCGAGCGTACCAGCGGTGCCAGACCCAGCATCACGCCGTAGCGGGCCGCCGCCCCCAGTGCTCCGCCCAGCATCACCCACAGCCACATGCCCACGCTGCACAGCATAGGCGACGTAGCATGGGCGGCATGATCCGCGCACGCCTGTTGGCCAACGGCCAGGAATTTGACTGGCAGGGACAGACCAGCGGCATATGGGTGGACGCGCAGGCCGCGACCGACACCGAACTGGCCCAGTTGCGAGCGGCCTTTCCCCTGAACCGGCTGGCCCTGGAGGACGTGCTGGAGGTAGGCCACTGGAGCCGCGCCGAGCAGTACCCGGAACATGCCTTTATTACCGTTCGCAGCTACGCGCGCCCCGATACCGACGACGAATTCACTGAGCGCCTCAGCATTTTCGTCTTCAGCGACGCCGTACTGACCCTGAGCAGCCACGGGACACTGGCCCTGGCGCAGGTCTGGCCGATGGCCAACGGCCGGGAGGCCCTCAACAGCCCGCATGAGGTGACCTACGAACTACTTGACCATACAGCGGACACCTTTTTTACTCTGGCCGATACGCTTGAGGCGCAGGTCGACAAGCTGGAGGAACGGGTCTTCCGGAACGAACAGAAAAATCCGGTGGCCGACGTGTTCGAGCTCAAACACCTGATCACGCAGGCCCGCCGGCTGGCCAATGAAGCCCGCGAGGCCACAGTCCTGCTGAGCCGGTACGCCACGGCCACACCCGCCGATCTAGTGCGTTACCGCGACGTGCAGGACAGCTTCACACGGGCAGTCAACCGCTTTGAGGGTCTGCGCGAATACCTGACCAGCCTGCTTGACCTGCACCTGAGCTTACAAAGCCAGCGGATGAACGAGGTGATGCGGACGCTGACGGCCGTCAGCGTGATTTTTCTGCCTCTGACCTTTCTGGCAGGAGTCTGGGGCATGAACTTCGAGCACATGCCGGAGTTGCGCAGCCCCTTCGGCTATGCGTTTGCCTGGAGCAGCTTTCTGCTGATCGGCGGACTGCTTGCGGCGTACTTCAAACGTCGTGGGTGGTGGTAGGCGCCTGCGCCGGTTGTCCCAGCGCCAGGCCTGCGCCGAGCAGCAGTACTGCTGCGCTGAGAGCCAGCCCAAGCCGCAGGCCACCCGCACTGTCCGCGGCCAGGCCGGTCAGCAGCGGTCCGGCCACCTGCCCCAGGGCAAAAACACTGGTGAATACAGCGATGCCCCGCGCCCAGGCGTACTCCGGCAGGGCGCGCCGGGTGATCACGGTGGTGAAGGTCACCACGGCCAGGAAGCTCAGTCCGAACAGCACGGCCGACAGCAGCAGTGCAGCCGGATATGGCGCGATCAGCGGCAAGGCTGCACCGGCACAGAGCAGCAGCATCAGCAGGCTCATGGCCCGCGCCCCGGCGGCGCGCGTCATCAGTGGGCCCCACACGAACGGGTTGATCATCACGCACACGCCCAGCAGCGTCCAAAAGGGCGTGACCAGAGCCTCTGCGCCCAGCGAGCGCAGGAACGCCACGATGAAGGTCATGTAGGCGATGTACCCCACTCCGAAGCAGGCGTAGGCGGCCAGGGTGAACCCGAGTGGCTGCAGGGAGGTGGGTCCCTCGCCTTCCGGCAGGGCGGGTGCCCGGTCTGGCAGGCGCCTCAGGGCACGTAGGGTCAGCGCCAGACACAGCAGGGATGTGGCTCCCAGGGCCACCCATGCTCCGCGCCAGCCACCCGTCAGCAGCGGGGGCAGCAGCAACGCCGACAGCACAATGCCTATGCCGGCCCCGCCGTAGAACACTCCCAGCAGTCGGGCGCTGTGTTCCGGATGAGCGCGCGCGGCCAGCGCCGCGAGCCCGCCCCCGCTGACGAACACCCAGGCACCCCCGAGACCGGCCAGCAGCCGCCAGAGCAGCAGCGCTCCGCTGGCGGAGGTCAGGGCGCAGGCCAGCAGCGACACCGCCGTGAGCAGCATGCCCGCCACAAAGGTGCGCCGCAGCCCGACGCGGCCCGAAAGCCAGCCGGCGCTCAGGGCACCCAGCAGGTAACCCAGCGCGTTGACCGCGTTCATGCTGCCCGATAGGGTGAAACTCCAGTTCAGGTCAGCGCGCATGACCGGCAGCAGCAGGGCGTAGGCAAAGCGGGCGAATCCCAGCGCCACTGCGCCGCCCAGCGACAGCGCCAGCATGTCCAGCAGCGCCCGGGTTGCCCCGGATGTCTGCCCCCTGCCTGCCTGCGGCGTCAAGCGCTCAGCTCCGGCGGATCAGGGTGCGGAAAGTCAGGTCGTAGCGGTTCTTCTCGTCGGCGGGGCGCTCACGTTCAGCCGTGACTTCCCACTGGCCGCTCAGCTCAGGAAAGAAAGTGTCGCCTTCCAGGCTGGTATGAATCAGGGTCATCTCCACGCGCGTGAGCTGCTCCAGGTACAGGCGGTAGATCTCCTCACCACCCAGGATGGCGATCTCGGGAGCATCTCCAGCAGCGTCAAGGGCTTCCTGCGGCGTATGCACCACCTGACACCCGGGCGCCTGAAAGCCGCGATTGCGGGTCAGCACGATGTTGGTGCGCCCCGGCAGCGCCTGCCCCAGCGAGTCGTACACCTTGCGGCCCATGATGTTCGGCTTGCCCACGCTGAGCCGCCGGAAGTGCGCCAGGTCGGCCGGCAGGTGCCAGGGCATGCCGCCATCTTTGCCGATCACACGGTTTTCGGTCATGGCGACGATGGCAACCAGCTCCGGCTTAACCGACATGCTGCACCTCGATTCCTGCGGAACGCAGAATCTCTGCCCCGCTGGGCAGGCCCGACTGCACGCGGCTGGTCTCGCTGTACGGCGAGGCAAAGGCCACCCGGCCCACCCGGCGTGAATTGACAATCAGGCGGGCGCAGGTGGCGCAGGGCTCGTGGGTGACGTACAGGGTGTGTCCCTCGCCGTTCCAGTTGGCGGCCAGCAGGGCGTTGACCTCTGCGTGAATAAACCCGCTGTGCCCCTGATCCAGACTCTCGCGCTCGTTGGGTTCGCCAGCGGCGCGGCCGTTGTACCCCACACCCACCACCCGGTGATGCCGGTCCAGGATGCACGCGCCCACCTGCACCTTCGAGTCCGCGCTGCGGGAAGCCCACAGCCGCGCGGTGGCCAGCCCCAGATCGTCGAAGCTTGGACGCGTCACACCGCCACCGGGGCCTTGATTCCGGGGTGCGGATCGTAGCCTTCCAGGGTGAAGTCCTCAAAGCGGAAGCCGTCGAGCTCACGCACGTCCGGATTCAGGCGCATGACTGGCAGCGTCCTGGGCTCACGGGTGAGCTGCTTGCGCGCCTGCTCCAGGTGGTTGGTGTACAGGTGGCAGTCGCCTCCCGTCCAGATGAACTCGCCGGGCTTCAGGCCCGTGACCTGCGCGACCATCAGGGTCAGCAGGGCGTAGGAAGCGATATTGAACGGTACCCCCAGGAAAATGTCGGCGCTGCGCTGGTACAGCTGGCAGCTCAGGCGGCCGTCGGCCACGTAAAACTGGAAAAAGGCGTGGCAGGGCGGCAGGGCCATCTGCTCGATCTCCCCGACATTCCAGGCGCTCACGATCAGCCGGCGTGAATCGGGGGTACGGCGGATCTGCTCCACCACCTGGGCAATCTGGTCAATGTGGCGTCCGTCCGGCGTGGGCCAGCTGCGCCACTGCACGCCGTAGACTGGGCCCAGTTCTCCGTCAGGGTCGGCCCATTCGTCCCAGATGGTCACCCCGTGCTCACGCAGGTAGGCGACATTGCTGCTGCCCTGCAAAAACCACAGCAGCTCGTGAATGATCGACTTCAGGTGGGTGCGCTTGGTGGTGACCAGCGGGAAACCCTCCTGGAGGTCAAAGCGCATCTGGTGTCCGAAGACCGACAGGGTGCCGGTTCCGGTGCGGTCTGTTTTCTCGGTGCCGTGCTCCAGCACGTGCCGCATGAAGTCGAGGTACTGCTGCATGAATGTCAGCCTACTTCCTGGGAAGGCGGGTCTGCATGGGACCGTCCAATGGCGCGGATCTGAGAGGCGGGAGCGGCGCCTCAGGACCACCTTTGAGAGGTTTTCCGTGCAGCGTTGATGGACACTTCCGGCTCCGTTCCCTCCCCCGTGACAGGAGCGCCCCTTTAGACTCGGAAGGTATGACGAACTTCCGCAAAGAGTCCGACACGATGGGCACGCTGGACGTCGCCGCTGACCGGTACTGGGGCGCGCAGACCGAGCGCAGTATCCACAACTTCCCGATCGGCCGGGACACCTTCGTGTGGGGACGGCCCATCATCCGTGCGCTGGGCATCCTGAAAAAGGGCGCCGCGCAGGCCAACGCCGACCTGGGCGAACTGCCGCGCGATGTGGCCGACCTGATTGTGCAGGCCGCCGATGAAGTGATTGCCGGCAAGCTCGACGATCACTTCCCGCTGGTGGTGTTCCAGACCGGCTCGGGCACCCAGAGCAACATGAACGCCAACGAGGTCATCTCCAACCGCGCCATCGAGATTGCGGGCGGAGAGATGGGCTCCAAGAAGCCCGTGCACCCCAATGACCACGTCAACCGCGGCCAGAGCAGCAACGACACCTTCCCCACGGCCATGCACATCGCCGTGGTGCTGGAACTCAGCGAGCGGCTGTACGGCAGTGTGGGCAAACTGCGCGACACGCTGGACGCCAAGGCGCGCGAACACGCCGGACTGGTCAAGGTGGGCCGCACGCACCTGCAGGACGCCACGCCCATCACCCTGGGGCAGGAGATCGGTGGCTGGGTTGCGCAGCTCGACTACGCGCTGGCGGAAGTGCGCCACGCCGGTGAGGGCCTGCTGGACCTGGCCATCGGCGGCACGGCGGTCGGCACCGGTCTGAACGCCCACCCGCAGTTCGGCGATCTGGCCGCGCAGAAGTACAGCGAGGAAACCGGCTTTAAGTTCCGCAGCGCCGAAAACAAGTTCGCCGCCCTCAGCGCCCACGACGCCCTGGTGCAGACCAGCGCCGCCCTGCGCACGCTGGCTGGCGCCCTGATGAAGATGGCCAACGACGTGCGCTGGCTGGCCTCCGGTCCACGCAACGGTATCGGCGAGATCATCATTCCCGAGAACGAGCCCGGCAGCTCGATCATGCCCGGCAAGGTCAACCCCACCCAGAGCGAGGCCATGACCATGGTGGCCACCCGCGTGTTCGGCAACGACGCCACCGTGGCGTTTGCCGGCAGCCAGGGCAACTTCCAGCTCAACGTGTTCAAGCCCGTCATGGTGCACGCCGTGCTGGAATCCATCCGCCTGATCAGCGACGCCTGCCTGGCCTTCAACGACAACTGCGCTGTAGGCATCGAGCCGAACCTGGAGCGCATCGAGCACAACCTCAGCATCAACCTGATGCAGGTCACCGCCCTGAACAAGCACATCGGCTACGACAAGGCCGCTGCCATCGCCAAGAAGGCCCACAAGGAAGGCAGCAGCCTGAAGGACGCGGCGCTGTCACTGGGCTACGTTACCGAGGAACAGTTTGCCGAGTGGGTCGTGCCCCTCGACATGACCCACAGCTGAACACCGACCTGTCGCAGTAGTCAACGCTCGGCTGGGGCCGTCAGGACAAGACTGACGGCCCTAAGTCCTGAACCCAATCCAGCAGCGGGAGCACGCTGCTCTGGCTACCTTCACCGGAGCAGCGCTGGGAAGATGATGACCACTGGGTACATCGGCACCCTGATGGTCAGTCTCCCGAGCTGCATGTCAGTGATATATCTCAGCTTTCTATCGCTGTCCGTGACCATCAACTGGAGCAAAGTCATCCGGAGTTATAACCGCAGCGGCTGGGTCGCAGAACTGACCGGATATTCTTGACGAATACCGCATAAGGCGCTATCTTCTTTTCATCACCGCCCGAGAGGCGGATTTTTTATTTCCTGTTCTGCCCCTTCAGCCTTCCAGGGTACTCAGGTCACCCGGGTCCTGGCCCAGCGCCTGGGCGCGCAGCACCCGGCGCATGATCTTGCCGCTGCGGGTCTTGGGCAGGGTGTCGACCACCCGGATCTCGCCTGGGGTGGCAATGGGCCCGAGTTCGCGCCGGACATGCTCGGTAAGGCTGGCGCGCAGCCCGCGTCCCACCTGATCGCCAAAGCCCCGGCGCAGTATTACGTGAGCCAGGATGCTCTCCCCTTTCAGCGGGTCGGGAACGCCGATCACCGCCGCTTCGGCCACGGCCGGATGCGACACCAGGGCGTCTTCCACGTCGGCCGAACCAATCCGGTGCCCGGCGACAGAGAGCACATCGTCGGCCCGGCCCAGGATGCTGATGTAGCCGTGCTCGTCACGCAGCGCCAGATCGCCGCTGAGGTACCCGGCCGGATTCTCGTTCCAGATGGCCGCGTACTTCTCGGGGTTGCCGTGCACGCCACGCATCATGCTGGGAAAAGGACGGCGGATCACCAGGTAGCCCTGCTGGCCGTTCGGTACGGGTTCGCCGCGCTCGTCCACCACGTCAGCATCCACACCAGCCAGGAGCGGACCGGCGTATCCGGGGCGGGCTGGCCAGCTGGCATGCGTGCCCAGCGTCGGCGCGCCCAGTTCAGTCTGCCACCAGTTGTCGATCACCATGGCGTGCGCACCTTCACCCAGGCCTCCACCGATATGCTCCTGCGCCCAGCGCCACGCCTCAGGATTCAGGGCTTCACCTGCGCAGGCGATCACCCGCAGGCTGCTCAGGTCATAGGGTTTCACGACCTCGGCGCCCAGCTTCATGAACAGCCGCAGCGCGGTGGGAGCCGTAAACAGCACGTTCACGCCGTACTTCTCGATCAGCCGCCACAGCACGCCGGTATCCGGAAAGTCGGGCGCGCCCTCGCGGAACATGACGGTCGCGCCCGACACCAGCGGTCCATACACGATATAGCTGTGCCCCACGATCCAGCCGATGTCGCTGGTGCAGAAGAACACGTCTCCCGGATGCACATCGAACAGCGACTTCAGGTGGTACGACGTGCCGACCATGTACCCCGCGTGCGTATGAATGACACCCTTGGGTTTGCCGGTGCTGCCTGAGGTATACAGCACGAACAGAGGATGCTCGGCCGCGACCGGCACCGCCTCGACCTTGCCGTGCGTGAACAGATCCTCCCACGGCACCGTGCGGCTGTCGTGCTCGCGGTGAAGGGTCTTGATGCGCTCCCACAGCACCAGGTCATTCACGCCCACCAGGTCGCTGATGGCCTCGGCCGCGATGGCGTACAGATCAACGAGCTTGCCGCGCCGGTAACCGACATCCGCCGTGATTACTACCCGGGCTCCGGCATCCTGAATGCGTTCGCGCAGGGCAGTGACGCCCAGCCCGGCGTACACCACGCTGTGCACCGCACCAATACGCGCGCAGGCCAGCATGGCAATCACTCCCTCCGGGGTCAGTGGCATATAGATCACCACCCGGTCACCGGACTGCACGCCCAGCGCCCTCAACCCGGCCGCCGCACGGGACACCCGGTCGTGCAGGGTGCCGTAGGTGTAGATCTGCACCTGCTCATCTTCCGAAACCCAGATCAGCGCGGCGCGGGTGCGGGTCTCGCCCTGGGCGTGACGGTCCAGGGCGTTCAGGGTGATGTTCGTCTCGCCGTCCTCGAACCAGGCCATTTCGGGTCGGTTCCAGGTCAGACCTGTTGTTGGCATCCGGGTCCATTCATAGGTGGCTGCCTGCGACAGCCAGAAGGCATCCGGGTCCAGGCGGGCCTGCCGGATATCCTCATCGGGACGGGCACGCAGGCGCTCAAGCACACTCTGTGGCGGAGGAATACGGTCAGTCATGAGGCAGCCACCTCCTGGCGGGGCCGAAAGACGAAGGCATGGTTGCCTACAGTGTAAGGGCGGAAGTAAAGAGCTCACCGGTCCCGCCTGCAATATCAGGGTCCCGGGAACTCATGTGCGCTGCGACCGATAAACTTCCCTTTACGCCCTTCTCGTGAAGCGCCCGGTCCATGCAGGCAAGCTGAGGCATGACTGACGACCAGAAGAAGCCCCAGGGCCATGATCCCGCTGAGCAGTCACCTGCCGAGGGCCAGAGCCACGCCATCCCAGACGCCGCCCAGGGCAAGAATCCTGGTGTGGACCCCGCAGCCAAGGGCGCGCCCGCAGAGGGTGGCCGCGACGAGGTTGAAGGCAGCTCCACGCCCGGGCAGTAAGCCCCGCCTGGCCTTCGAACGGCGCCCATGTCTGAGTCACCGGTCCTGAATGTGGTCCGCCCGGCCCCGGAGCGGGCCGAACTGTTGCAGTGGATGTACGCCAGACTCCGCGACGAGTACGGCGAGAAACCGTTAGAGCCCCGGCGTGACCCGATGCACGAGCTGATCAGCACGATCCTCTCGCAGCGCACCAACTGGCGCGACGAGGACGCCGCGTATCAGGAGCTGCGTACCCTGGGAGACTGGGACGCCATTATTGCGGCGCCTACCGAAGCAGTCGCACACGCAATCCGCCGCAGCAACTACCCGGAGAGCAAAGCCCCGCGCATTCAGGCCACGCTGCGCGCCATCCGTGACGCTCCCGGAGGCTACAACCTGGATTTCCTACGCGAACTGCCGGTGAAAGACGCCCTGAAATGGCTCACCGACCTGCCGGGAGTGGGCATCAAGACAGCGAGCCTGGTGCTGCTGTTCAATTACGCCCGGCCGGTCTTCCCGGTGGATACCCACGTGCACCGGGTCAACACCCGGGTCGGAACCATTCCCCGCATGGGCGAACAGGCCGCCCACCGGGCGCTGCTGGGGCTGCTGCCCCCCGACCCTCCTCTGCTGTACGAACTGCACATCAACCTGCTGAAACACGGCCAGAAGGTCTGTACCTGGAGCCGTCCCCGTTGCCTTCAGTGCGTGCTGCGGGAGCGCTGCGACGCCTTTGCCCTTTATGGAGACCGGGTGCCCAGCTTCAGCGAGAAAGCCCCGCCCTCAGCCTGAGGCATTCCGGTCACCCCCGTTCGCGCTCGCGCAGCACCAGCTGAATCAGCCCCAGGAGTACAAGTTCCTCGTCCTGCGGCTGACCGGGGCGCAGTTCCTCTACCGTGAAGCGGCGTGCCAGCAGGCTGCGCTTCTTGTGCACGCGGTAGGCCGGCTGTCCGCCTGCGTCGGCAACGGTATAGGTGGGATTCACAAAGTAATCGAAGGCCATGGCCACCAGGTCTCCGACCAGCGGCACCGCACCAATCAGACCTTCTACAGCACTCATCCAGGGATTGTCATCGCGGATGGTGAAGCGGACTTCGTCCTGTGGTCCCAGCAGCTCGTAACTGGCGGCCCACAGCGTGCGAACCCCCTGCGCCTGAAGAGCTCCGACTTCGCTGCCGTCCACCCGGCGCAGCTCGCGGCGGGCGCGCCAGTCCAGCGCTCCGGCCATCAGGCCCCGTGCCCGCATGGCGTGGGTCTGCACCCGGCGCTCCTCGTCCGCGTAGACGCGCACCTCGTCGCGGATGCTGAAGGTCTTTTCCTTGACCACCGCGATCAGCCTGCCGCCGGCGTCAGTGACGCGCAGTTCGGTAAACAGGCTGAATTTAAAATCGATGTTCAGCGGAAAAACCGGATTCATGCCTTGAAGTATGCGCTCAGGCCCGCTGCGGTTCCCACAGGTCAAAGCGTGCGCCTGCTCCTACGCCCGCCGACTGCGCCCAGACGACGGCAGGCTGCGCCTTGCGGGCCTCGGGCTGCACAGTCTCAATCTGCACGGCGCCGCTGCCGGCGGCCACCACCAGACCCGCTTCGTCTGCCCGCAGCACTTCGCCGGGCTGACCGTGTCCCTGCGTGGGGCTCAGGCCACCCAGCTTGAGGCGCGCTCCTCCCAGAAACGCGGTTGTCTGCGGCCAGGCCGCTACACCGCGAAAACGGTTGACCACTGCCTGGGCCGGGTCGCTCCAGCGCACAAAGCCGTCCTCCTTGACCAGCATGGGGGCGTGGGTCGCCTGAGCTTCATCCTGGGCAGTAGGTGTCAGGGTGTCCAGTTCTTCCAGCGCCTGCACGATCAGCCCGGCGGCCTGCGTCGCCAGGGCGTCCGCCAGTTCCAGGCTGGTCCAGGCAGGCTCGATGGGCAGTTCCCGTTGCAGCAGGACCGGACCGGTGTCCATTCCCTCGTCGGTCTGCATGATGGTCGTGCCGGTCACCGTTTCGCCCGCAATCAGGGCCCACTGGATAGGCGCCGCGCCCCGGTAGCGGGGCAGCAGGCTGGTGTGGGTATTCAGAAAGCCGTAGCGCGGCACGGAAAGCAGCGAAGCCGGCAGAATCTTGCCGTACGCACAGGTCACCGCCACATCTGCGCCCGAATCCCGCAGAGTGGCTTCAAACGCGGCGTTTCCACGCACTTTCCCAGGTTGGGCCAGTAACAACCCCAGTTCGGTGGCGCGGGCGGCCACCGGGGGCGGCGTCAGCTTTAGGCCCCGGCCGACCGGCTTGTCGGGCTGGGCCACCACCAGCACCACTTCGAAACGCTCACGAATGGCGTCCAGCACAGGCAGAGCAAAGGCGGGGGAGCCAAAAAAGGCCACGCGCGGCCTGCCCGGCTGCGCCGCCGTCAAGATCCGCGCTCCTGGCGGCGCTGCCCTTCGCGCACTGTCAGGTCACTCAGGTACTGCTTGGCCTTGCGCTGCATGGCCAGCAGCTCGCGGCGGTAATCCTCGGTCACCTCAGGCGGCAGGCGGTCCAGAAAAAAGATGCCGTCCAGGTGGTCAGCTTCATGCTGAAACACACGCGCAAGGTAGTCATCGGCCTGAATGGTCCGCTGGGCGCCGTCCAGGTCGGTGTAGCGCACTTGGATGGCCCGGGCACGTGACACCCCCTCCTCGTAGATGCCCGGAATACTCAGGCACCCTTCCTGGTAGGATCGGTCTTTTTTCTTGTCCAGTACGCTCAGCACCGGGTTGAGCATCACGAACTCGCGCAGCACCCGCGATTTGAGGGGAGTGTCCTGACCCTCGTTCTCTTCCTCGTCGTCCTCGTATTCGACGGCCACGAACATGCGCACCGGCAGCCCCACCTGCGGCGCCGCCAGCCCCACGCCACGGGCCTCGAACATGGTCTCGAGCATGGTGTCAGCCACCTGACGTACGGTCTGGGGGTCAAAGCCGGGCACGGTCAGCATGTCGGTGTGCTGCAGGGGCCGGGCCTTTCGGCGCAACACCGGGTCGCCGTACAGGCGGATGGGATAGATGCGTGGAGAGTCGCTGAGAGCCGTCACAATACCCCGTTTTACCAGAGGCCCGCCATGCACGCCCAGGACAGAGGACGCAATGAGCGACAGGAACGGTCCACTTACGGCTCCTCTCACGCCCTCCCCACCCCCACAACCGAACATCAGCCCCGAAGGTCCTGCACACAATCACGGCCACCGTCGTCCTACCCCACGTTCCCGAATGGAGGTTCCCCATGACCCGAAACGTCCTGACCATGACTGCCCTGCTGATCTCGTCCCTGACGCCTGCGCTGGCCCAGACAGCCCCAGCGTCCCCGCCCTCAGTCTCCACCGTGGCGGCACAACCGGCCTCTGGACTGGCCGCCGAGGCCCGCGCGCTGGCGGAGCGCGCCCGCGCCACCTACCCCAAAGGCAGCGCCAGCATCGACCAGACGCTGTGGAAACAGGCAGCGGCGGCGGCTGAGGCTGCGGTCAGTGCCGAACCCACCAACGCGGAGTACCTGAAGCTTCGCGCGCAGATCTATACCGAGGTGGGCTTCTGGCGGCAGGCAGAACTGAGCTGGGCCGCCTATTTCCGCGTGGCACCAGCCCAGGGGGTCACTCCGGAAACGCGCCAGGCCGCTGACGTGCAGTACAACCTGGGTTACGCCGCCTACACCCGCAACCAGCCAAGCGAGGCAGCGCGGTTTTTTGCGGCCTGCCTGCAACTTGATCCGGCCAGCGTGCCGTGCACCACGTGGGCCGCCCGCACTGCCCTGGAGGCCGGCAACTATGCCCAGGCCCAGACCCTGTACGCCAGCGCACTGCGGCTCAATCCTGGAGACAAGACCCTGAGCTACTTCCAGACGGTGGCCCAGAACGCCAGCCGCTACGGTCCCGCTGCCACCCGCGCTTTCAGCCGGGCGTACGCGGACGTGGAAGCTGGGAAGAAGGCGCAGGCACTGGCGGGATTTCAGGAGGCGGCGCGCAGTGCCCCCAACTTCCTGGAAGCGCAGCGTGAGGCTGGGCGCCTTGCCCTGGAGCTGGGCAACGCCGAGGTCGCACTTGCCGCCTTCCAGAAAGCCGCGAGTCTTCCGGGAGCCACGGCGGCTGACCGCTATAACCTGTCTCTGGCACAAGAAGGGCAGCAGTATGGTCTGGAGGCCGTGCGAACCTTCCGCGAGGCCTACGCCCGGTATACGGCCGGTAATAAGGCGGCGGCCGAACAGGGGTTTCAGGCTGCAACCAGCCGAAATCCGAACTACGCCAAGGCCTGGGCCTGGCTGGGCCGGGTCCGCTATGAAGCCAAGAATTTCCAGGCGGCGGCCGAAGCATATGGCCGAGCTGTGCAACTTGATCCTGGTGACAAGTCCAGCGCGTACTTCCTGCGTCTGGCACAACAGGGCAAGTAGCTACCGTGATGGCCAGAGGCTGGGCAAGTCCACCCTTTCCCGGTGACACCAGAACCTTTCCGTTTTGAGAACACTGTCCATGAGTGCGTGGTGTTCGGGGAAGGAACGGAACATCCGGCGCAGGTGTCACCCTCCCAAGTACACGAGCCTTTTGCCACATATTTTGCAGCGCCCAGACAGGCGGCGTGGCATGGTAATCCGATGAAACACGACTGGCTGCAGCTGACCTCGCATGCCCTTATGGCCGTGCTGACCCTGGGCACTCTGGCTCTGCTGGTTTACGCCTTCGTCTGAAGTTTCTGATCTTTATGCCCGTCTGACGCGTTCAGGCGGGCAATTCGTATATGTGCCCTGTAAGCACCTTCCAAGCCGGACGCCGGTCAACTGCCGGGTCCAGGAAAACAGACGGCGGAACAGCAGATGTAAGGAGCGCCGGGGTTCAGGGTACGGTTTGACGTGAGCGCTGGCGCCCTGAGCAGGCTGGTCACCAGCGGCCTACACGTACACATGGACCGCACTCCAGCCTCCCGCTTTCAGGTTCCTGTTGCAGGCGCTCCAGGGTCGAACGTATCGCCTGAATCTTCCCTAGCGGCTGAAAGAAGAGCAGCAAGAGCCTGGGATGCTCTTGCTGCCTGAGGTGCGGGTGACTGGCCTTGAACCGGTCCGGGACCCTGGATCTGGCCCGCTCGCACGTCCGTTTTTCAGAAGGTGGACGTCCCCCTTCGCTCCTGGAGAGGACAGAAGTATGCCGCGCTCCACTGCACAGCAGATGGGGAAAAGGTCAGGAGAGTTTCAGCTTTTCTGCTCTGGCGATGAGAAGACTGCCAATGCAAGCTGTGGCTCCTGCAGCCTCCACACTGTGCCGGGCCTTGCAGGCAAGGCCCGCCGGCATTCCGTTACGCCACTGTGCTTACAGAGGGCACGGTCAACGCGATCCAGCCATACAATCCAGACTATGCAAAAAAGCCGCCTTCGAAGGCGGCCTTGATTTCTTTAATATAAAACGGTATTCACTCCACGTCAATAGCAGCAATCGGGTACCAGGGAGAAGCTGGAAAATCACGGTCTGAACGTCAGTTTCCAGGGCATCCGCAGCGCCCGCCTGATGTAGGCCAGTGCCGGGTATACATGCCACTGACAGGCGCAGCTGGAAACACCGCCCCAGAAAGGGCAACGATCAGCGCTGCGCAGTGAATCCCGTACTTCATCACTCGCGGCACGAAATTCTTAGGAAGAACAGGTGTTCAATGCAGCCTGAAGGGCCACCGAAGGGAACGCCAGACAGTGCAGGCTGCCTGAACAGTGTCCCATAGAACAAGAAGAACTTCGTTGGTAATGGACAAAACCCCGAGGAAACCAGATATGAGCGAACCTTCCCAAGACCGCACGCCCACCTCTTCTGACACGCGCCTACACCCCCGCCCGCAATTGACCCGCGACCACTGGCAGGACCTGAATGGCGTCTGGGGCTTTGCCCACGATGACGCGGATATCGGCCTCAGCGAGCGCTGGTTCGAGCGCCCCGAAGCCTTTGATCAGGAGATTATCGTGCCCTACCCCCCGGAAAGCCGGGCCAGCGGCCTGCGGGCCACCGGATACCACCCAGTGGTGTGGTATCGCCGGACCGTCGACCTGCTGCCCAAGGACCGGGAAGGCAGGGTCCTGCTGCATTTCGGTGCGGTGGACTACCGCGCGAGGGTATGGGTCAACGGACAACTGGTGGCTGAGCACGAAGGCGGGCACACGCCGTTTACTGCCGACATTACCCTTGCCCTGGTTCCCGGGGAATCGCAGGTCATCGTGGTCCGCGCCGAAGACGACCCTCTGGATATGGCCCAGCCCCGCGGCAAGCAGGACTGGGAGCGCGAGCCCCACGCCATCTGGTACCACCGCACCACAGGGATCTGGCAGCCGGTGTGGCTGGAGGTTGTACCAGACACCTTTATCCAGTCCATCCGCTGGACACCTGATGTCGAACGCAGCCGACTGGGATTCCAGCTGCGTCTGAACAAGGCGCCCACACGTGATCTGCGGGTCCGGGTACAGCTGAGCCTGAAGGGAACGCGCCTTGCCGACGACACCTACACCCTGGACTCCCAGAACCTGCTGCGGGACATCGACATCCGCTCCATGCACTTCAAGGATGAGCGCAGTGATCTGCTGTGGACTCCCCGGCACCCCAACCTGATTGATGCCCGGATCACCCTGCTGGATGACGGGATTCTGGACGAGGTGGGCAGCTACGCCGGCATGCGCAGCGTGGACGTACGGGACGGCCGGTTCCAGCTCAACGGCCGGGCCTATTACCTGCGCATGGTTCTGGGACAGAATTACTGGCCCGAATCCCACCTTGCAGCGCCCAGCGAGGAAGCGCTGCGGCGCGAGGTCGAACTGGTCAAGGAACTTGGCTTTAACGGCATCCGCATCCATCAGAAAGTTGAAGATCCGCGCTTTCTATACTGGTGTGACCGGCTGGGGCTGGTGGTCTGGGGCGAAATGGCCAACGCCTATATTTTCACCCCTGAAGCGCAGCGCCGGCTGACCCGCGAGTGGCAGGACGTGCTCGAGCGCGATTACAGCCATCCCTGCGTGGTCACGTGGGTACCGGTCAACGAAAGCTGGGGGGTCCCCAACCTGGAAGGTGACCGGGCTCAACGCTCGTTTGTCCGCGGGCTGTATCACCTCACGGCGGCGCTGGACCCGACCCGTCCGGTGATCGGCAACGACGGCTGGGAAATTGTTGAGGGCGACATTCTGGGAGTTCACGACTACGCCCTGGACGGCGCGACTCTCCGCGAGCGTTACAGCTCGTCTGAGGCCCTGGAGCACACGCTGGCTTCGGTGCAGCCGGCGCGGCGCAATTTCTACCTGGCCGGGCACCACCGCAAGGGTGAGCCGGTCATGCTCACGGAATTTGGCGGCCTCAGTCACGCGCCGGCCGATTCGGACCGCTGGTGGGGCTACGGGACCCTGCCCGACACCGACACCCTGCTCAGCAGTTACGAGGACCTTCTTAACGCGGTGCTCGACAGTCCGGTCATCGCCGGTTTCTGTTACACCCAGCTGACCGACACCGAGCAGGAGACCAACGGCCTGCTGCGAGAGGACCGCACGCCGAAACTGGATATGGAGCGCGTCCGCGCGATCACCACCCGGGTTTCCAGGGCCGTGCAGCATGATGTATTGCAGGAAATCCATGCGCTGGCCGACGAACGCCGCCGCGAGCAGCTGCGGGCTCAGGAGTCTGCGCCGGTTCATGCAGAAGACTGAGGTGTTTATGCCCTTCGTCTAAGCACTCGGAACGAGACACCTCAGCCTGCAGCGTTGTGAGCCGTCACCCTGTCATTTCAGTACGCTGGGAACATGTCTGTCCCGGACTCGGCGTCTGTTGCACTTCTCCTGAACCTTGGCGACAAGAGTGCCAGGATGCTTTCCTCGGTTGGCATTCATACCGTGGGTGAACTGCGCGCTGTCGGGCCAGTTGAGGCGTACCAGCGCTTACAGGTCATGGGTGAACGGCCCTCGCTGACGCTGCTGTGGGCCATGGTGGCGGGCCTGCGTGGCGAGCACTGGAACACGCTCGGCCACAAGGAAAAACTATCGCTTCAAAGACAACTGACCACAGAGTGACCCCCGGCTGTCACACTCCCCTCCTGCCAGGCCTCTAAAGAAACGAACGGCCTGCGGCCCGTTCAGGAGGTCATCATGCACGAATCCCTGGAACTTACCCGTTTCACTGTCCACCCTGGCGCCGAAGCCGCCTTTCTCAGCGGACGAGACGCTGCGATGCGTGCACTCAGCAAACGCTTTCCTGGGCTGCTGGACGCAACGCTCGTGCGGCTGAGCAGCGGCGAGTACCTCGATTCCGTCCGCTGGGCAAGCCACGACGAGGCCCAGCACGCAATGGAAGGAGCCATGGCTCTGCCCGAGGTGGCTGCCTGGTTCATACACATCAGCGAAGTGCATTCCATGGAGCACGCGAGCGTTCTGCATGTCCTGCGCGAAGTACGCTGAGGTGACCGTGGACCTCAATGCCCTCGCCCATCTTGCCGCGCAAGGCGACCGCGCTGCTCTGGAACGCCTGTGCCTGGAAGTACGCGATCCAATCTATCGGCTAGCCCTGCGGACCCTGGGTTCGCCCCACGATGCAGAAGACGCCGCACAGGAGATTCTGATCCAGGTAGTGACCCACCTCGGCCAGTTTCAGGGCCGCGCGCAGCTCATGACCTGGGTCTATACCATCGCCACACGTTCTCTGCTGCGTACCCGGCGCCGTGCCGCAGAGGACCAGGTGCGCGGCGCCGAGCCGTTTGCACAGTGGCTTGACTCCCACCTCGCAGATCCCGCATACGGCCCGGCAGAAAAAGCTGAGTTGCATCTTCTGGAAGAAGAGTGCCGCCTGGCTTGCACCCAGGGCATGCTGCTGTGCCTGACGAGAGAGCACCGCATTGCTCTGCTTCTGGGTGACGTGCTGAAGCTGAGTGATCGGGAAGGCGCGCAGATCTGCGAGGTGAGCCGCGCGACATTCCGCCAGCGTCTGGCGCGGGCCCGCAAAACGATTCGGCTCATCATTGGCAAGCGCTGCGGTCTGGTGGACCCAGGCAACTCCTGCTCCTGTTCACGGCAGATCGGTGCCTGTGTTCAGGCAGGGATCATGGACCCGCAGAGGCCTGTTTTTGCACATTTACCTCGTGTAGGTCTGACAAATGGGATGACCCTGACCCGCGGAGCAAGCCAGCTGAACGAACTTGAGCGTTTTGCAGAGTTGATTGGAAGCGAGGGCTTTCAGGCGCCCGAATCGGTGTGGGCACAGGTGCGTCTCAAGGCACCGGATCTGGTGACCTGAAGGAGAGGCCGCTGCCGACTTCGCAGCGGCCTCTCCTGACGACGATCACCGGCCAACCGCTGCTAGGCGCGCGCCAGGAGCTTCATCCGGACCTCGTTGGTATCGTCCAGCCTCTCGGTGACGGCCACCCGGAAGCGCACGCCATCATGCATTTCCAATATGGCCTCCGCACCCTCGCTGATGTCCGGCGCCCCGTTCAGCGACACCCGCATCAGCCCCCGGCCACCTTCCAGGGCTTCTATCCGCCCCGGTACGGCTATATCTCCAAAAAACGCCGTGACGCTGTTGAACTCTCGCATGGGTTCAGGCGTCGCCCATCATGAGGCCCTCGATGGTGTGCCCCTGCATGATGGGTTCAAGCTCATCCACCACCCGGCAGATCAGGTGATCCTTGACCTCCTGCGGCAACTGCTCGTAATACGCCCGCGTGAACTGCAGGTCGTGCTTCTCGTCGTGCCCAGCGCCAGGCGCGTCCACGCCCAGCACCAGTACAGGGCGGGGCTTGTTGCTGACATTCGCCGTACCGCGGTGAATGGTCAGGGCACTGCGGGCCGAAATGTCGCCCATCTTGGGCAGCTTGCGCTGCGCCAGGGCGTGATACCGCGGGAACAGCGACACCGGCGGGAACATGCCGTGGTCGTACTCGCTGGGGTCATCCCACTGGGTCCCCGGAGCGATTTCGAACGGCCCCATGTCTTCTTCGACATCCACCGTGGTCAGGTTGAATGCCAGCGAGTTCAGGCGGCGGTCCACCAGTGTCTCGGAGGTGGCCGGGAAATCGCGGTGCCAGGGCTGATCCTTGGCCCCCGGATTGGGCACGTCGAAGCCGATCTCGACGATCTTGTAGTTCGGACCCAGCACGCTGGTGCACACGGCCACGATCCACGGATGGGTCACCAGATCCAGAAAGCCGCTGATGTCCTCGGGGTGAATCTCCACATAGTGCCGGTTGGTCCCGCGCCCGACGGCGCCGCCCGGACGGGCCAGAGCTGCTGTGTACAGTTCCGGAAGTTCGCGGCCAAGCTGCGCGACCCACTCCCGGGAAAAGGCTCCCTTGAGGCCGATAATGCCGTCTCCGTAAATGCCTGCCATGATGGAAGGCACGTCGTACTGCTCTTGCACGGGCTTCGTTGCACTGCTGAGCGTCATAAATTCCTCCGGGGGCAAGGCCGGCGGTGCGGCCAGGGTACAGGCTCGTTCAGGTCTTCAAACAGTAGTTCTTCCATAATCGGGCACTATCGTGAGGGACATTGGAGACCAGGTCTTGATTAGGGGACGAAGGTCGGTGTGATCTGGGGCCTGAACCCACCAACTGACATCTCCTGAGCCTGAACAGGAACACCTGACCTCACACGGGCATTTCAGCCGTTCTCCTGTCCAGCTTGCCGGAGCGCCTCCTGGAAGACCTGCAGGTTCTGGCTGCCGTACAGCACCATACGGACCGTCATCTGGGGATGGGTCCGCAGGAAATCCTGGATTGTCCCCAGGGCAACCTCAGCAGCCAGTTCGGGCGGATAGCCGTACACCCCGGTACTGATGGAAGGGAACGCCACCGACGAACACCCGTGCTCGGCGGCCAGCTCCAGGCTGCGCTGGTAGGCCCGGGCCAGCAGGGCGGGCTCGCCGGCGTTCCCGCCCTTCCAGACCGGGCCTACGGCATGAATGACAAAGCGCACGCCCTGTTCTTCCAGCCGGAACGCGGGGGTAATCACGGCCGTTCCGGTGGGCGTGCCCCCGATCTGGCGAATGGCACGTAACAGTTCAGGGCCTGCAGCTCGGTGGATGGCGCCGTCTACCCCACCGCCGCCGACGAGTTCCTTATTGGCAGCCGTGACCACCGCGCAGGTCTGCTGCGCGGCGATATCTCCCTGAATCAGTTCGAGTGGCATGCCCGAAGGCTACGCGGCTTTTACCCTGGCGTGCCTGCCAGGAAGGTTCAGGAATTCACCACGTGCAGCAGATCGGCCTCGCTGAGTGCGTCACTGCGGACCTGTGCAGCGCGCTCCACAGCGGCGCGGTCCTCAGGCGTCCAGCTGCTCTCTGGACGCTGCCGCGCCCGTTCGGCACCCTGCACAGCCTCGAGCTCCTGCACCGCACGGTTCAGGTCATCGTTGACAATCACGTAGCGGAAGGCGTGCGCGTGCATGATTTCCTCGCGGGCACGGGCCAGACGTTTCTCGATCCGTTCGGGCGTTTCGGTCGCGCGGCCTTCCAGGCGCCGGCGCAGCTCGGTCAGGCTCGGCGGCATGATGAACACCAGAATGGCCTCGTCGCCCATACGGTCACGAACCTGCATGGCGCCCTCGACCTCAATTTCCAGAATGACGTCCTGGCCCCGGCTCAGCGCCGCCTCGATAGGTTCTACCGGGGTGCCGTAATGGTTGCCCACGAACGAGGCATGCTCCAGAAATCCACCCTGCTGAACCTTCTGTTCAAAGGCGTCGGCGCTGACAAAGATGTAGTCCACGCCGTCCACTTCTCCCGGGCGGGCCTCCCGGGTAGTCCAGGAGGTGCTGTAAAAGACGTCCTGGTCACGCAGCCACAGCTCCCGCAGGGTGCCCTTGCCCACGCCGGACGCGCCGGTCATCACGATCAGCAGGCCGCGGGGCGGAGCGGTGGGTTCAACGGGAGTGGTGTGGGCCTCAGACATCATCGGGTCCACCATACCCGCCTGTGGCCCCTGGAGGCAAAGGCCCGGACATTTATTGAAAGGTGTTGCTGGCAGGGCGGCCCCTTGCGGTTCAGCGACGCCAGTTCCTGATGCGACTTGAGCAACGACACCTGCTCGAGACTGCTTACCTCTGCTGGCTTTCGTCCAGGCCCACGCCGAAGCCCTGATCAAGCAGGTCCTCGCTGTAGGTACGGAAAGCCAACATGGTCTGGGTCCGGATGATACCGGCGACCTTGCGCAGATGTCCGGTAACCACATCATCGAGATCGTCGTAGCGGGCCAGTTTCAGAATGGCGACAATGTCCCACTCGCCGGTCACGCTGTAGACCTCACGGACGCTGGGCACACCGGCCAGAGCTTCGGCAGTTTCCGGAATGCGGTGGCGTTCGGCCTGGACCAACACGATTGCAGTGACCATGTCTGACATTGTGACTGCCGGACAGGGAAACTGTGGCCCAACCCGGCGCAGATGTCTGCCACGGGGGCTGGCCGTGCCTTACCCTGAGGCATGTCCCGGCCCTTTCCTCTGCAGCCCGGCGAAATGCGTGATCTGTATGGTGTGTATGAGCAGCATGCCCTGGGTGCCGCCCTGGCCGAGTCCCTGCCTCCGGGCGCAGTGCTGTTTCTGGAAGGTGAACTCGGCGCCGGCAAGACGACCCTGACGCAGGGACTCGTGGGTGCGCTGGGCTTCCGTGAACCGGTGACCAGCCCCACCTACGCCCTGATCAACGCCTATCCCACCCCGGCGGGACAGGTGCTGCACGTCGATGCTTACCGCGTGCGTGACGTCAACGAGCTGTACGAGATGGATCTCGAAGACCTGATCAGCACATCGCGGCTGAGCGTTATCGAATGGGGAGAAGGGCTGTACCTGGACTATCCCCAGGCCCCCATCCTGCACCTGGCCCACGTGGACGGACAGCCGGACCTGCGCCGGGTGACGCGCAAGCGCTGACAGAGAGGCGCTCAAGAGACGGCCCGGCTTCCGGGCTCAGACCTACAGGTCGCCTCGTCTGCTCCAGGAGAGAGCCGAAGCGTACACCGCCGGTTCTGGGCCGGGTGACGCAGTTCGCCGGGCTGCAACGTTCGCAGAGCGGTGCGTCAACTGAAAGGCCAGGAACCTGCAGGGAGCCTATGAGCGCAGCTTTGCCTGTTTCACGCTCTTGACCGGCACTCTTCCGGTCACAATAGGCAGATGTTGACCCTGGTCCTGAATTGCGGATCCAGCAGCGTAAAGTTTGCGCTGCTGGACCTTTCCGCAAATCTGACGCTGCTCTCCGGTCTGGCCGAGCGACTGGGATCAACCGGTGCCGTGGCGACCCTCAGCCGCGGTGAGAACAGGCGCAGCGTGCCGGTTCCGGACGGCAGCTACGCCGGGGCCTTCGAGGTCGTGCGTGCCGAACTCGGTGCCCTGGGGGTCCGCGAGCAGGTCCGCGCCGTGGGGCACCGCGTGGTCCACGGTGGTGAACGCTTCAGCGCGCCAGCACTTATTGACGCCAAAGTGATGGCGGCCATCCGCGCATGCGTTCCTCTGGCGCCGCTACATAACCCTGCGAACATCGCTGGGATCGAAGCGGCTCAGGAGGCTTTTGGCCAGCTGCCTCATGTGGCGGTGTTTGATACCGCGTTTCATCAGACCATGCCGGATGTCGCCTTCCGTTACGCGGTGCCTGAATCCTGGTATGCCCAGCATGGCGTGCGGCGCTACGGGTTTCACGGCACCAGCCACGCCTATGTGGCTGCAGAGGCGGCCCGGATGCTGGGAATGCCACTGGACGCGCTGAATCTAGTGACTGCTCACCTGGGCAACGGCTGCAGCGTGGCGGCGGTCCAGGGTGGGCGCAGCATAGACACCAGCATGGGCCTCACACCGCTTGAAGGCCTGATCATGGGCACCCGGAGCGGAGATGTGGACCCTGGCCTACACGAATTCATGGCCCGTCAGGCGGGGCTGAGCCTGACCCAGGTCACAGCCGCCCTGAACAAGGAAAGCGGACTGAGCGGTCTGTCCGGCGGGCTGGGAAGCGACATGCGTGAACTGGAAGCCGCAGCCGGGCGCGGGCATACCGGCGCGCGCCTGGCGGTTGCCGCTTTCGTGTACCGGCTGGCCAAGGGTGTCGCAGGCATGGCAGTCGCGCTGGGCCACCTGGACGCCCTGGTGTTTACCGGCGGCATCGGCGAGAACAGCGCCACCATCCGGGCAGCCACGCTGGAGCGGCTGGGGGTGCTGGGCTTCAGGCTGGACCAGCAGGCCAACGCGCAGGCCGTCCGGGGTCAGCCCGGACTGATCTCGGCGGCTGGCAGCGTCCCGGCGCTGGTGGTCAATACCAACGAGGAACTGAGCATCGCGCGCCAGACCCGGCAGGTGCTGGCCGCACAGACAGGAGATCAGGCATGAAAACCCTTTTTGTCGCGCCCACCCGCAACGGCGTGGGTCTGTCCAGCACAGCGCTGGGATTGATGCGTGCCCTGGAGCGCCAGGGCCTCAAGGTGGCCTTCCTCAAGCCCATCGCCCAGACCCACGAGGCCGACACTGATGACAGCGTCCATTTCGCGCGCGTGCTGGCTCATGCGGTGACGCCTGAACCTATTCCTCTGGCAGTCGCCGAAGAGCAGCTCAGCCTCGGCGGCAGCGAGGAACTGATGGAAAACGTCATCGCCCTCGCTCGGGAAGCCAGTTTGACCGGGCCAGACGGAGTGGCCACGGATGTCCTGATCGCCGAGGGTCTGGCCCTGAACGAGCGCAATCTGTACGCCGGCGCCCTCAACGCCAGTCTGGCGCGCAACCTGGAGGCCGAGACGGTGCTGGTGTCGAGCCTCTCGGAAGTGACACCGGGGGTCCTGGCCGACGAACTGGAAATTGCCGCGCAGTCCTACCGCCGCAGCGATGGAAGCGGGCTGGCGGGTTACGTCCTAAATTTCGCGCCCACCGAGCTGGATTTCGGCAGCCTGATGGCTGAGCTGCGTGCCCGCAGCCGGGTGCTGGCCAGCGGTGAACTGCCGCTGCTGGGTGTGGTGTCGGTCTCCCCTGGTCTGGCTGCGCCGCGCACGCTGGACGTCGCCCGCTATCTGGGAGCCGAGGTAATCAATGAGGGCGAAGCCCGCCTCCGCCGTGTCACCAGCACGGTGGTCACTGCCAGGACCGTACCCAAGATGGCCAGCTTATTTACACCCGGCGCCCTGGTGGTCACGCCCGGTGACCGGGAAGATGTGGTGATGGCCGCTTCACTGGCGCACCTCAGTGGCGTACCCCTGGCAGGATTGATGTTCACCTCCGGTAGCGCTCCTGAAGACAGCATTGAGCGGCTGTGCCGCGCGGCGCTGAGCAGCAACCTGCCGGTGCTGCGGGTGGCCACCAACTCGTTTCACACGGCTTCGAATCTCTCACGCATGGACCCGCGCGTACCTCACGACGACACCGAGCGCATGGACCGCATGCTGGAGTTTATTGCTGACCGGCTCGACACTGTTCCACTGGGCACACGGCTGCGCACGCCGCAAGAAGGCCGCGAACGCCGGCTGCCGCCCAGTGCCTTCCGCTACGAACTGATTCAGAAGGCCCGCGCAGCAAACAAGCGCATCGTGCTGCCAGAGGGCGACGAGCCACGGACCGTGAGGGCAGCCATCCGCTGCATTGAAAAAGGTATTGCCCGCTGCGTGCTGCTGGCCAAACCCGACAGGGTGCGGCAGGTGGCCGAGGGCCAGGGCCTGAGCCTGCCCGAGGGCCTGGAAGTGCTGGACCCCGACAGCATCCGGGGGCGGTACGTGGAACCCATGGTTGAACTGCGGCGCCACAAGGGCCTGACTGCCCCCCAGGCTGAAGCACAGCTGGAAGACACGGTGGTACTGGGCACCATGATGCTGGCGCTGGACGAGGTAGACGGACTGGTATCCGGTGCGGTGCACACCACCGCCAACACCGTGCGCCCGGCGCTTCAGCTGATCAAGACCGCGCCCGGCGCGCAGCTGGTCAGCAGCATCTTTTTCATGCTGATGCCCGAGCAGGTGCTGGTGTACGGCGACGCCGCCATCAATCCCAACCCCAACGCCCAGGAACTGGCCGACATTGCCCTGCAAAGTGCCGAAAGTGCCCGGGCCTTCGGGATTCCGGTGCGGGTGGCCATGCTGTCCTACAGCACCGGCGAGAGCGGCAGCGGCGAGGACGTGGAGAAGGTCAAGGAGGCCACCCGGCTGGTGCGCGAGCGGCACCCGGACATTCTGGTGGACGGTCCTCTTCAGTACGACGCGGCGTCGGTGCTGAACGTGGGCCAGCAGAAAGCACCGAATTCCCCGGTGGCCGGACGGGCCACGGTATTTATCTTCCCGGACCTGAACACCGGGAACACCACCTACAAGGCCGTGCAGCGCAGCGCCGGGGTGGTGGCAGTGGGGCCCATGCTGCAGGGACTGCGCAAGCCGGTCAACGACCTGTCGCGCGGCGCGTTGGTCGATGACATCGTGTTCACGATCGCCCTGACGGCCATTCAGGCAACGCAGGGGCGCGATGCTTAACCAGATTGCCCCCTCTGAGTCACCGGGACCCACCGCGCTGCCTTTAGCATGAGGAATGGCTGACTCCAGCCCCGGTGACCACATCAGCGTTCCCCGGCATCAGCAGACCTGCCTGAGCGCCGTGAACGTGCCTGGAGGTCTGGGATACGTGCTGGACAGCGTGCCCTACGGTTTCCCTGCTCTTGCTGGTGTGTCCGCGCAGATTCTGGCGCAGCGTCATGCAGCGGCCCTGGGCTTCAGGGAGCTGCGACCGGGCGCCCAGCCAGACCTCCGGGCCAGGCAGGCGGCCGCCCTTGCCGTGGCACTCGCAGAGCTTGCCTCAGGTCAGCAGCTGACCACGGCAGCCCGGCAGATTTTGCAGGCCCGGCATCCGGTGAGCGGCCCGGAGGTCACGGTCCGCACGGACGGCAGCGCTGACAAACAGACGGGCGCCCTGAGTCTGGGTTACCAGTTGAACGACCAGCCGTATGCCCTGAGCCTGCGGGGCGTGACCGGTCACGAAGAGCTCGCGGAACGTGAGGCCATCCGGATGGCCCTGGCGCACGCCCGGGTCCTTGGGTACACGCGCTTCCACGTGCAGAGCGACCATATGTTCCATGTCCGGCGTTACGACGAGGCCCTGATCCACCGGGGCCGGCGCAAATCCAGTTCGCTGGAACGCCTCGATGCCCTCGTCGATGACCTTGGGCCGCAGGTGACGTTCGAGTATGTCAGCAGCCTGAATACGGGTGCGCCACACCGCATGGCGCTGCACGCCCTGGCCCTCGACCGGCTCGCACGCGGGGAGCCTCTCTCCCGTGCTTAGGGGGTAGCATTGCGGCGCGTTCACTACGCACTGAAATCGGGAGGCGACGTCCTGTACTGAGGCTGAATGTGACCGGCTCGGTTGGTCAAGGAGGACAGAAGCTGGTCCAACGTTCGCCTTTTTAAGACTGCAACTGTGGCAGGGCTGCGAAACTGCGGCTCAGCAACCTGCCTGGAACGCTCCTACCCTGTGCAGGGTTTCAGGCAGTCACCCGCCTTTCAGCTGTACAGGTCCGCACGGCTCAGGGGCAGATGCGCGCTGCGTTCTGCATCCGGCTTGGCCAGCAGGCTTTGAAACAGGGTCAGGTGCCCTTTCTGGAAGTAGTACCCGCAGGCGCCCAGGTAGATGCGCCACAGGCGGAACCGCTCTGTGCCCAGGGCAGCCAGGGCCTCTTCACGGTGCTGTTCCAGGTTGGCTGCCCAGTGACCCACCGTCAGGGCATAGTGTTCGCGCAGGTTCTCCACGTCCCGCACCTCGAACAGTGCTTCCGAGGCATGCTTGAGGGTCTCCCACACCGGCAGCAGCTCCCCGTCTGGGAATACGTATTTGCGCGCGAAATTGCCACTTTGCAGCCACATGGGCACCCGCGCCTGTCCCAGTCCGTCGCCGATGGCGTGGTTGAGCATCAGCCCGCCGGGCTTCAGGGCCGCGTAGGCCGCACGGAAGTACGTGGGCATGTTCTTGCGTCCCACGTGCTCGGCCATGCCAATGCTGCTGATCTTGTCAAAGGCCCCCTCGCCTTTGGCCAGCACGTCGCGGTAATCACGCAATTCCAGGGTGACCTGACCTTCCAGACCTGCGGCCGCCACCCGTGCACGCGCCTCATGCAGCTGCGCTTCGCTGAGGGTCACGCCCAGCACCTGCACGCCGTACTTCTGCGCCGCGTAGATGGCCAGGCCACCCCAGCCGCAGCCGATGTCGAGCAGACGCTCACCCTGTTGCAGGCGCAGTTTCCGGCAGATGTAATCGAGCTTGGCTTCCTGCGCCTGATCCAGCGTTTCCTGCCCCGTGGGGAAATAGGCGCAGGAGTACACCATGCGCTGGTCCAGCCACAGTTTGTAGAAGTCGTTGGACACGTCGTAGTGATACGTGATGGCCTGCCGGTCGCGTTCACGGCTGTGCTGCGGTCCTTCCAGGGTTGCTGTCACCGGAGCTGGCGCGGCGCCCGCATGCCGGCGCAGAAGCTGCACGTCCCGGGCCATGGTCGCCAGTGCCGCCGCTGAAAAGGAGCCTTCAAAATCGTCCGCCAGTCCTGCAACCGCGCCGATATCTCCCTCGATCTCGAAGTCGCCGCGCAGGTACGCCTCGCCCAGGGCAAGATCCACCGGTAACCTCATCATTCGTCCCAGCGCCTGATCACTGTTCAGTATCAGTCGGGCCCGCGGCGGAGTCTGCCCCCCTAGCAGCACTGTGCCGTCCCAGAGCACCAGCTCAAAGGCCCGTTTGTCGGGGAGGACGGTACCCAGCAAACGCAGGCTGGCGTCACGAACCTCGTGCGGGGTGGGGGCAGGTCGGGAAGCCTGACGGGCCGCAAGGGCAGCCGCGCCAAGCCCGGCAGCAGCCAGGAGCGCCCGGCGCCCGGTGATGGGAGAAGAAGTCATGTTGCCGACAGAATAGGGAGACGAAGGAATGGATACCAGCGCATCCCGGCTGGGAAGTGTTCATGTGCAGCTGACCTGAGTTCTGGAACAGGAAGGTCAGGTGTGGTGTGCTGGCCTCCACACACCAAAAGGCTCCACACCTTCAGCTTGTTCGTTTCAGGTTTGCTTCACCCTGCAGTCAATATTGCCGTGCAGCTCTGCACTCAGCATTCCTCTGACGCAGAGGCTGGCTCCAGCGAACAGCCTGACCGGTGGTTTGCCGTACCGCTGCCTCCGCACTTGTTCAACTCCCGCCTAACGGCGCCCAGCCAGTTTCAGCAGCACTGCTCCCGCCACAACCGCAATCAGGTCGGGGGCATAGGCCGCCAGCACACCTGGAATCGCGCCGTTCTCGCCCATGATCCGGAACACGCTCCAGGTGGCGTAGTACGCGAAGGCCAGCAGCAGCGCCCACACCAGCCCGAGGTCACGGCCACTCTGGAAGGTAAACACGGCCAGACTCACGGCAAAAAAAGCCAGCGCCAGGGCTGCGAGCGGCTCGGCGAACTTCTGGTGCAGCGCAGTGAACTCCGCGGGCGCCTGGATGTGCTGCTGGCGGTAGGAGTTGGTGCGCGCCAGCAGCTCCCGAAGCGGCAGATAGTTGGCCTTCAGCGCCTTGCCGCCCGTGTCCAGGTCAGCCTGCACGTCCTGAACCGGCAGCGTGCCGCGCTCGAAGCTCAGGATGGTGACGGGGCGGCCATCCTGATAGGTGACACGCTGGCCGCCCTGAAGTTCCAGCACATTGCTGCCGGATTTCAGGCGGCCTTCCCGGGCGGTGATCACCTCGCGCGGCACCGACCCGCCCTGCATGGTCACGATCCGCAGATCGCGCAGTTCGCCGCCGGCCCTGACTTCTCCCACACTGATTGCGCGGCCGAGCGCGTCGCGCAGCACCAGGCTCTGCCCGCCCGGTTCCTGCGCGCCCAGCCCAATAACACGGGGATTGTCGAACACGATTTCCTGCTTGACCTTGCGCTCCTCGATCTTGGTACGGGGCAGCAGACCCTCTCCGATCAGAAAGGCCAGCACCGTGACTCCCAGGCCCAGCAGCAGCACGGGCCGGTACAGCCGGCGAGCCGGAATTCCGCTGGCCAGCGCGGCCTTGAGTTCCGAGTCGCTGCTCAGGCGCGAAAGGCCCAGCAGGGTGGCAAACATCAGCGCGATCGGCAGCGCACGCGCGGCGGCTTCCGGAACATTGAGCGCCAGCACGCGGGCCACCAGCAGGGGCCGGGCCCCCTTGGCGAGCAGCGGCGCAATCACTTCCTGCAATGCTGCCAGCACAAACAGCACGATGACGGAAGCCAGCGCTCCGACCAGCAGCGGCAGGATCTCAGCGAGGACATAGCGCTCGAAACGCTTCACGCCGGTCCCCGTAAACAGCCCAGGTTCATCTGAGCCTCCAGGCGAGCACGCCTGCCAGCAGCAGGAATGTCAGGTTGGGCAGCCACGCGGCCAGGGCGGGATCCATGGCGCCGGCCCGGGCCAGTTGCGGCGCGGTGGACCACAGGATGTAAAAGGAGGCGATGAACACCAGCACGGCCGCGAAAGCCGTGGCCCGGCTGCGGATCAGCAGGCCCAGGGCGCCGGCGGCCAGCGCAAACACCACTGGCGTGACCGGATCAGCCACCCGTGTGGCCAGCTGATACTGGTAATCCCGGCGCTGGGCGGGGCTGAGCTCCCGCTTGAGTCCTGCGCGCAGCTGGGCATTACTGAGCTGCTTGCCCTCGGCAGGTGGGGGTTGCAGTGTGTCGCGCTGTGGCAGCACCAGGGCTCCGGTTTTCTGACGGGGAGGCTGACCGGGGCGCACCACCCAGGCGTTCTGCAGGGTCCAGGTCCGTGCCTTGGCGTCCCAGACCCCACTGGTCGCCGTCAGGGTTTCCTCGCCGCGCTGCACCATCACGCCGGTCAGTTCGGCGCGGTCGCCTCCTTTGGCGTTTACTATCCGGCTGGCGTAGTACAGCGCACCGGCCGGAGCAAAGGTGTAGTGCTCCTGGGTGGGCGGGGGCGGCGTCTGCTCGTAAATGCGGTACCACGCACGGTCCCACTGTTTAAGCCCGGCCGGCACCAGGGTGCCGGCGTTATATCCGGCAATCAGCCCCACCACAGCGAAGGGTGCCAGCAGCGGCCACACAAGACTCAGGGGCCGCACTCCGGCCGCCAGGATGGCCTTGAACTCGCTGTCGCGCTGCATGCGGGAAAAGGCCAGCAGAATGGCAAACGGTACCGCCAGGACCAGGGTGCGGTTCAGAATGGTCGGCAGAATAGCGCCGAACGCCGCCACGGCCTTCCACAGCGGCGGATCATAGGTCAGCAGTTTGGCCACGGTGGTACTGAGCACATCCGTCATCTGCAGGGTCAGGAACAGCGCAGCGCCCGCCGCGTACCAGCGCAGCACCTCGCGCAGCACGAAGCGGGTCAGGATGGACGGCACACGTGCGATTCTAGCGGGCGCGGATGAGGGCGGTACAACAAAGAAGGCCCCCGCCGGTGGGGGCAGGGGCCTGGCTCAGAGACTTTAACCGGTCTGGGTGGTCAGTGGCATCTCCCAGCCGAGGCGTTCGCGGCGGGCCACCTGCTCGTGCACGCGCAGAATCGCAGCGTTGCCATGCGCGCCGTGTTCCTGAATGGCGCGGGCGGTGGCAGTGTCCAGGTAGGCCATGCGCAGCAGTTCGGTGCTGTTCAGGCCGTCGCGGGTCTGCTTGACCCCACGCTCGCGGCGGATGGTCGCGCTGTCCGTGCCCAGGACGCTGCGGTTGCTGATGCTGCCCAGCTGACCGTAAACCTGTCCGGAACCGCCGTGACGCGAGACGGTGCTGAGCAGTTCACGCCGGGCATGGGTGCTTTCCAGGCGGGCGGCCAGCCAGCGCCGGGCTTCGGGGTCGGGGTTGCGCTCGGCTATCTGGGCGCTCAGGCGCACGTCGCCCTGCATGGCGCGCGACAGCAGGGTCTGAGCGCGCTTGCGCCAGCGTCTGGCCTCAATGGTGTCGAGGACAAAGGCCAGACGGGTGAACTCGTCGGGGTGCAGGGTGGGCTCGGGACCGGCCCCGAAGTCGCGCAGGGGGCTGGTGAGCTGATGGGTGTGGGCAAACTCGTCCCACTGTTCGGGAGTTTCGAGGCCCAGATGGGCCAGGGCGGTCGTGGCGTGCAGCAGGCCGTCCGCACTGACGGGCAGCCTGACGTTGCCAAAGTCAAGGGTGTTAGGAAGGCTCTTCATACGTAAAAGTATAGCATAGATTATGCTAAAAACATAATCTCGAGGCAAGAATCGAAAGACTGTTTTCGCGCTGCCAGCCTTGCTTCAGAGGCTGCTCAACGCTGTGGCGAAGTCATGCTCCTCTCCGTTTTACGCTCTACAGACAGTTCCGGTAAGGAAGGTCAGATTGACAGCCAGGCCTGAACCGGAAGATTCCCTTGAGTGCAGCAGCCAGCAGTCTCAGCCTCCGCACGACTGGACCTTTCCCATGCTCTGCCATCAGCGCACTCTCCAATTTCAGACCAGGCCTGAAGGTTCTGACGGGCCCGTGCCTTTTTCCTGCTCATCCCCTGCCCACCCAGGTGAGCTATGCTTTTTCTTCTATGGCCCGGGCTGTCACCGTGACGGCGGGCATCGGCGCGTTCGCCCCTGACGCCGGGGTAGTCGCGACACCGTAAAGGAGCGTCTTTCATGCACCTAGACTTCCGTCTACCGGCCCACGTGTGCCGGGTGCGCCTTCAGGCTTCTGTCTGGGCGCCGCCTCTTTCACCCGACCTGCTCGCCACCCTGACGGGTGTGGAGGCTTCTCATGCATAAAGTTGCCATTGTCGGCCGACCCAACGTTGGCAAATCCAGCCTGTTCAACCGCCTCATCGGCCGCCGCGAAGCCGTGGTCGCTGACTTCCCCGGCGTCACCCGCGACGCCAAGGAAGGGCTGATGCTGTACCACAACCACCGCATTACCCTGGTGGACACCGGTGGCCTGTGGAGCGGCGACGAGTGGGAAGCCGCCATCCGCGAGAAAGCCGAGTGGGCCATGGAAGGCGCGCAGGCCGTGGTCTTTGTTCTCGACCCCCGCGAGGGCCTGAGCGCCGCCGACTACGAGGTGGCCGACTGGCTGCGCCGCGTTGGCAAACCCGTGATCGTGGTGGCCAACAAGATCGACAGCCCCAAGCATGAGGTTTATTTGGCCGAACTGTGGGGCCTGGGCTTCGGCGACCCCGTGGCCATCAGCGCTGAGCACGCCCGGGGCCTGGACGAACTGCTCGACCGCGTCATGACCCACCTGCCGGCCGACGACGAGGACGTGCCGGAAGTTGCGCCCATCCGCATCTCGCTGATCGGGCGGCCCAACGTGGGCAAATCCAGCCTGCTCAACGCCATCACCAACACCGACCGCGCCATCGTGGCCGACCAGCCCGGCACCACCCGCGACAGCCTGGATGTGGAGTGGGATTTCGGTGGCCAGCGCTTTGTTCTCGTGGACACCGCCGGTATCCGCAAGAAGCCGGACACGGCCATCGAGGACTACGCTATCCAGCGCTCGCAGGCTGCCATCCAGCGCAGTGACCTGATCTGGCTGGTCGTGAACGCGACCGACATGGGCGACCATGAACTCAAGCTGGCTAACCTGGCGTACGAGAGCGGTAAGCCGGTGATCGTGGTGGTCAACAAGTGGGACCTGGTGCCGGACGAGGAACTCAAGCGCACCGAGAAGGACCTGAACCAGAAACTGCACCATATTTCCTTTGCGCCGCGCGTATATACCAGCGCAATCAACGATTACGGCATTCACGAGATGCTGGCCGAGGCCATGAAACTGCACGACAAGTGGCAGAGCCGCATTCCGACCAGTGAACTCAACCGCTGGCTGGAAGTCTGGCAGATGCGACAGGCTGTGCCGAACTTCCACGGTAAGAAGCTCAAGATGTACTTCATGACGCAGGTAGAGACTGCGCCGCCTACCTTCGCGATCTTCTGCAACCGCGCCGACTTCGTGACCCGCGCCTACGAGGGCTACCTGCAAAACCGCATCCGCGAGGACCTGCAGCTTGCTGGCGTGCCCGTACGGCTCAAGTGGAACGAAAAGGGCCCCTACAAGCGCGGCAAGAAGGACGAGGACAGCGAGGACTGAACTGCAGCTGGCCACTGAGTACTGAGTTGCAGCTGGCCCAGGCTGAGGGAATAAGCGAGTTCCTGAGCCTTCCGGTTCCACCTGATGACGGCGCCTGCGCGCATCTGGCTGGCCTTTTCCTCCCGTCCGTGCCCCTGGCAGGAACCGATGGCCTTAACCACGACCTCTCCGCCTTGCCGGGGAGGTCGGTTCTGTGTGTATCCGCGCATGGCGCGTCCTGGCGTCCCCATGCCGGACGACCGGGACCTGATTCTCGGAGCCTGGGGGTGTTCGCCGCAGTCTTTGTGCCTTCCGGGACATCACGCCGAGTTGCAGGCTGCTGGAGCGCGGGGCTTTGGCCTGAGCGTCCAGAACACGGCAGAGCAGCAGGAGGCCGCTGCGCGGCTGCACCTCCCCTTCCCGCTCCACTCGGATACAGAGAGGCTCTCTCCGCCGAATTTCCGGCTGCCAACCTTCGAAGCCGGTGGAAGCACGCTGCTGCGCCGCGTCACCCTGATCCTGCGTGGCGGTACGGTAGAATATGTGTTCTCTCCGGTGTTTCCCCGGACCGCAATGCAGCAGAGGTGCTGACGTGCCCTGGAGCCCATCGACACTCCTGAAGCACAACGGATGGCGGGCCCTATGCAGGCCCGCCATCTTCTTTTGATTCGCTGTTACGGCTGGTAGGTCTTGAGCCCACCGCTGTACCCCGGCAGGGTCCGGGTGCGGTAAAACACCAGGCTGATCGGGAGGTTGCTTCCGCTGGAGGGCACGAAATCGATCTTCAGACGGTCAGACTGCGCGCGCCACAGCAGCACCGGATGTTCCGGCTGCAGAGCATTACCTGTGCGCGGCAACTTGATGGTCTGGTTGATCGGACCGTCCTGCACATTCATGGCGCCGCGGTACAGACCACCCCGCGGGCTCAGCGCCACGGCGGTCCCGCTAGCACCATTGACCTCCAGGTCGTACAGCACACCGTAATTCCCGGCCAGCCGCACAGCCTGACGGGTCAGGGCGTCAACGCCAATAATTGCCGGGTCCATTTGTCCGTCCCCAATGACGATCCGGGTGGGCAGGGCTCCCAGATTTACGCGCAGGCTGCGCACCGCCCCGGGAAAGGTACCGCGCACGTGACGTCCGTCCGGCTGCAGGTAGGGCAGTTGCTGGGCGACCTGCGCCGTGGGGGGAAGGCTCGCCTCCAGCATCAGGAAGGTCAGCTCCACGCGGCCCGAGGCATTGATGTCCTGCATGATGTTCACGCCGCTGCCGGGGTTCAGGGTTGGGCTGGCATACACCGCTGCCGTCTGTCCCGGCGCCAGGCTCAGCGTGGCACCACCGAGACTGGCAAAGTACTCCAGCAGCGTGACCTGGCCCAGCAGACCCTCGATACGGGTGGGGGCGGTTTCACCCTGACGTTCGGTGCGAACCTCGACCTCGCTGCTTTCGAGGTTGCGCGCCAGGATATACAGCCGCGCCGGGCGGCCCAGCCCGTTCATGTGGTAGGCCAGCAGGCGCGCGCGGCCTGAGAGGCTGTCCTGATACAGCACGCCGCTCTGGCTGGGCACCTCGGGACTGTCACTGAACAGCAGCGGATAGTTTGGCCCCTGAACGACCATAGGGGTGGCGGCCGGGTACGTCAGCACCTGGGAGTCAGGAAAAGCGTCACCTGGCTGCGCGTACTTGAGTCCGTAGGTCAGTGGGGTGTCGATTGGTGTGCCTTCCACCCGGATGGTGCGGGTAAACGGCTGGCTCTGCAGCCCACGGCTGTTGGTCACCGTCAGGCTGACGGTATAGGTGCCCGGCTGGAAGAACACGTCCTGGCGGCCAGTCCAGCGGCGTCCTGTGATGTCGGCGCCGTCCGGGTCATAGGGGTAGTCGGTATAGATCACCCGCTCGCCGGGGGCATAAACGCTCTTGTCGGTCGAAAAGCGGGCCTGGGGAGCCAGTGGGTTGCCCCCTTCGCGCAGCGCGGTCAGGGTCATGGTGCGCCCCGAGTCGTCGGCGGCACTCAGGTTGGCGTTGAGGGCGTCGGCCAGCGAGCGCACGCTGACGTACAGCACGCCACCGACTGTGGCCGCGTTGCCGGCAGGCTGCGGAACCCCAGCCAGCGACACCTGATGGCGGCTGGTGTCCACGCTCAGGCGGCCCAGCTGTGTCTGCCCGTTGCCGGTGGTGAGCGGCTGGCCCAGCAGCGCGGCCGTTTCGCGCAGCGGAAGCATGCTCCGCCCGCCCACATTGCGCGGGACGTTCTGCAGGCGCACCGTCTCGCCGTTGATGTAGGCCGTGGCCTGATCCACCGTGAAAGTCAACTGTACTGAACCCACCGAGGCTACTGCGGCTTGGGCACGCAGCACAGGGGTGCCAGTCAGCGGAGCGCCCAGCAGGGCGAGGATCAGCAGACCACGGGCAGAGGTTCGTCGGCGGGTCCGGAGGTGAAGGTTGGAAACAAAGCGCGAAAACGACATCCGCCGAGTATGCCCGTTGAGTCTGATTGATGTCTTCCAGAACCACTTCGTTTTCCGGCCTTCTGCGAAACCGTGAAGAGTACATCAGGAACATGAGGAGCCGAGATCAGTGAGATTGGTGAAGACCATCCTCTTTGTGGGCTGTGGCGTAGCTCTAGACTGGAGCATGTCCGTGACCAAGGAGCGCCGCCTTTGAGCTGGCCCCGCTGGGCCTGGGGGCTCCTTGGAGGAGCTGGAGTGTTGCTGGTCGTGATTGTCCTGGTTATGCCACGCGGGGGCGGGCAGGACCTGAACAATTCCGATTTTATGCAGGTGCTGAGGCAGGGCGAGGTTCAGAGCGCTGTCCTGACCTTTCAGAACGGCACCGCAGCGATCCGCGGCCAGTTGAAAAACGGGGAGCCCTATCAGACCCGGGCGCTGGCCAGTGATCCGGCGGTGCAGCTTGAAGCCCTGCAGGCCAGAGGCGTGAACGTGCAGTACGCACCAACTTCCCGCCTGAGTGGCCTGAGCCTGCTCAGCGGTCTGCTGACCCTGGCGCTGATTGCCGGACTGGTGATGGTTCTGCTGCGCAGCCGCCAGGGAAACACGCAGGACGCCACCACCACGTTCGGCAAATCGAAGGCAGCGGTGATCAGCGAGGGACAGGTGAAGCTGAACTTCACGGACGTGGCCGGCTGCGACGAAGCCAAACAGGACCTCCAGGAAGTGGTGGACTTTCTGCGCCACCCCGAGCGCTACCACCAGCTCGGCGCCCGCATTCCCCACGGTCTGCTGCTCGTCGGTCCCCCCGGCTCTGGCAAAACCCTTCTCGCCAAGGCGGTCGCCGGTGAAGCGCGGGTACCGTACTTCTCCCTGTCCGGCTCAGACTTCGTCGAAATGTTCGTCGGTGTCGGCGCTGCCCGGGTACGCGACCTGTTCGAACAGGCCCGCAAACACGCACCCTGCATCGTCTTTATCGACGAGATCGACGCCGTGGGCCGCAAACGCGGTCTGAACGTCCAGGGCGGCAACGACGAACGCGAACAGACCCTCAACCAGCTGCTGGTGGAAATGGACGGCTTCGCCTCCGGACAGGAAGTCATCATCCTGGCCGCCACCAACCGCCCGGATGTCCTTGACGCCGCGCTGCTGCGTCCGGGACGCTTCGACCGTCAGGTGGTGGTCGACGCCCCCGACGTGCGGGGCCGCGAGATGATCCTGCGCATCCACGCCCGCAAGAAACCACTCGATCCGTCGGTGGATCTCTCGCTGATTGCCCGGCGCACCGCAGGCATGGTGGGGGCGGAACTGGAGAACCTGCTCAACGAGGCGGCCCTGCTGGCGGCGCGGGCGGGGCGGACGCGGATTGTGGGACGGGATGTGGACGAGGCCCGAGACCGGGTGCTGATGGGTCCCGAGCGCCGCAGCATGGTGGTCAGAGAAGCCGACCGTAAGGTTACCGCCTACCACGAGGTCGGTCACGCCCTCGCTGCCCAGTTATTGCCGCATGCCGATAAGGTTCACAAGCTGACCGTGGTCCCGCGAGGGCGCAGCCTCGGCTCGGCGCTGTACACCCCGGAGGACCGCATGCACCACACCCGCTCGGCGCTCCTGGACCGGCTGTGCGTGGCCCTGGCCGGCCACGCCGCCGAGCAGGTGGCCACCGGGCAGGTCACAACTGGCGCTGCCAACGACTTTCAGCAGGCGACCGCCCTGGCCCGCCGGATGGTCACCGAATGGGGCATGAGTGATGTCGGTCAGATCGCCCTGGCACAGGAAAGCGCCGGTTATCTGGGTTATGGTCCGCAGGCCGCTGCCTACAGCGATCAGACTGCCCAGCAGATTGACGAGCAGGTCTCGCGTCTGCTGAACGATCAGTATGAGCGCGCCGTGACCCTCCTGACCGAGCACGTACATGTCCTGAACCGGCTGACCGACGAGCTGGTGATCCGCGAGAGCCTCAGCGGTGAGGACGTGCAGACAGTACTGGAAGGTGGAGCCCTGCCGCCGCTGGATCAGCCGTCTACCGAACCGGCGGCGGGGCACGGCACGGAAACGTCACGGCCCGGCAGTCTGGCGCCTGATCCCATCTGATCCGGACCGGCGTGAAACAAAGAGACAGGGCTCTCTGAGAGCGGGAAAGGGTGAACCCGGCGTATATGTACGTCAAACCTGCTGCCTACAGCACGTGATCAACACTCGTTAGGAGCTGGCGTGCAGCTATCCCGTGGGACAAGCCGTGCGCATCTGACCCTGCAGGCACGTGGCGCCGCAATACCCTGTGGTGGAAAAGCATCTGGATGAGGCTGTCCACGGTGGAAACGGAGAAGATCGTCCGGAAATTACTCCAGCTTCCCTGGCAGCAGCCGGCGCAGGTGCAGCAGGTGTGCCCCATGCCACTCGGTGGGGTCGTCCATGTAAGGCTGGATGCCGTCTACATACCCCAGTGCCCGCAGCAGTTCAGCGGCCCGCAGCGCATCTGCATGCAGGGACCGCAATTTCGCAGGGGAAGCGTAACCGGTCCAGCTCTGGAGATAGGCTTCTATGGCGCAGCCTCCAGCACATTTTCACCGTAGTAGGTCGTGTGCCCGACGGTCAGGCTAAGGCGGGCGAAGTGCTTTCCGTCCGGGTGCAGACACAGATGAAGGCAGGTCTGGCGCCGGGTCATGTCGTTCAGCATGTCAGGCGGAGTGAGCGGCTCGCATCGGCCAGCTGGCGGGGGCGGCACAATAGGCAACATGGACCGTGAACTGAATTTCGCGCGCGAGATCTTGGGAGAGCGCTCCTACCGCGACGTACCTGAAGGTGAAGTCCTGCGCGAGGCCGAGCGCCTGCTCGCAGGCTGGATGGCCGGTGAGCTGCGCATGGAACGGCCAAAACTCTACGACCATTACGCTCTGCTGCTGCTCGCTCTGCTGCGCCGCAACCGCGAACTGGAAGCCCGCATCTCAGCGCTGGAAGCGCAGGTGGCCCAGCCGTGAAGGTCAAGGTGTGCGGCACCACCAGCGTACGCGACGCCGTGCTCAGCGCTGAGGCTGGAGCCGACGCCCTGGGATTTATCTTTGCGCCAGTCAGCCGCCGGCTGGTCACGGCTCAGGTCGCCCGGGAGGCTGGGCTCAGCGTTGGCCCCGCCGTGGCAAGGGTCGGCGTCTTCCTGAATCAAGGCCTGGACGAGGTTCTGCGTCTTTCGGAAGCTGCGCGGGTCTCGGCGGTGCAGATTCATGGCCCGGTGTCAAGTCTTTACCTGGAGCATCTGGCTGCGTATTATCCCGTTCTGCGTGTGTTGCGCCCCGCCGATCTGGCGGCAGCGCAGGACGTGTGGAGAGGCCCGGGCCAAGTGACCTTGATGCTGGATGCGCCGGAGCCTGGGGGCGGCCAGCCTCTGGACTGGGCTGGGCTGCGCCCGGAATTTCCGGTCGGTGCATGGCTGGCCGGTGGCCTGGGACCCCAAAATGTGGCGCAGGCTGTCCAGGTTCTGCGCCCCGCCGGGGTGGACGCTGTCAGCCGCCTGGAAGTACAGCCTGGAGTCAAGGATCCGGAAGCCGTGCGGGCCTTTGTGAGAGCGGCAAAACAGGCAATTGGCCAAAGTTATCCACAGTGAAACGCCTTCCTGTGGATAACTTTCCCGGGATTGGAGCAGCTGCGCAAAGCTCGCTTCCACGACGTTCCACACAGAGTTTCTCTTTGTGATTCCCTGGCGTCACAGACACCTTATCCACAGCTTGTCCACAAGCCCTGTGGATAACTCTGTGGATAACTTTTAACTCCGGTCGCGGCTTATCGTGGTGCTGCAGGCGCCCTGGTTGTTGGCACGGCAGCCGTACAAATCGGGAAAATCATACGGCATTTCAGCTGCTTTTTTGTGACCGAAGCCCCAGGTGGAGAGCTGCCGTATGCAGTCATTTCAAAATTCTGCAGTTCCGGGAAGTCCCATCCAGGTTTTCAGCCACTGTCCACCATGCACCACATGGAGGGGACCCCTCACGTCCGTCCACGAGGCCGCCAGAGGCACCCTTGCCAGGGTATGGGCCTTGATCAGCAGATTTTCCATATTGCCGTGATCGCTGCTCAGAACCACTTCTGCCCCGCTGGACAGCAGCCCTTCAATCAGGGCGTCGACCCGGCATAGATAGGTCCGGGCAGCCCGCATCACCTCAACAGGAGTGGGGTCGCGGCCTGCATGTCCCAGCAGGTCACTGAACCACAGGTCAAGAATCAGCAGATCCCAGGCACGGGCTGCGCCTCCCAGGGCTGTGCCCAGCGCTGAAACGTCAGAAAGGCTCATGGTGTGTGCCAGCCAGGGCGCGCGGTAGTCCAGGCCCAAGGAGGCCGGCACCAGCGGCAGGCCAGGTGGGTTCAGCGGCAGCCTTGCGGCCTGAATTGAAAAGGGAAAGCATCCCAGACGCGAACGGCGGCGCTGCGCCTCAAAAAACGCCGGAGCATAGTGGTTGGCCAGCGCCACGCGCGCTCCGGCCTGAACCAGTTGCACGGGCAGGCTGTGCTGGGCCAGCAGGCGCTGCAAGGTCGGCCCAGGGTGAGGCCCGAAGTGCTCGCCCATGACCCTCACCGCATCCTGGCCGGTCAGCCAGCAGCTCTGCCCTGTCCCGGACTGGGGCTGGCCCGGCACGCCAAGAGTGGCGTCCAGTGCCGCGCCACGGTCTACCAGAGGGCGCAGGGTCGGCAGTGCCTGCTCCCAGGCGCTGCCGCCCGGAGCGTCCAGGGGGTGGCCCACGCCGTCCAGCGCGATCCATACCTTCACCCGCTCGTCCTCGCCGCAAGCCTCACGGCCGCAGCATAGCGGTGCTCAGTGAGGCCGCCAGGCAAGCACGTCCACATGTGTGCCATCAGGGTCACCGCTGGCGCAGCGCTGTCCCCAGGGTGCATCGAAAGGCTCAGTGATCACGTGGTATCTGGCGTCCCCAACCCGGCGGACGACCTCATCAACTTCAGCCGCATCATCGGTCTGCACCACCACGCCGATTCGGCCACCAGAGAAAGTAAGCACCAGGAGGGATTGACCTGACGCAGCAGAACCTAGGCTTTCCAGGCAATCCACAGGCCACCGACCTCAACCCTCCTATGGTCCTGCGTGGGGTCGGCGCACAAGGAGACATGAAGCCCCTACATGAGGTCAAAGTCCAGCGCTGCCGACATCTCTGAGACGACAAAGCCTGCGTGGCTCAACCGCATCTTCTGACTTCACGGACCGCAGCTGCCAGCTGCAGCTGGCAGGTGGAGACCCAGACCGCCTGGACCTGATTCCACGCCACCTGACCACCACGCCCGCTTATACCTGCGCCGCGCGGCGTTCCTCAATGACCTTTCTGGCCAGATGTTCGGGAACCTCCTGGTAGCCGAATGGCTTGACCGAGTAGGCGCCCCGGTCACCGGTCATGCTGCGCAGGTCAGCGTTGTAGGTCTGCAGTTCCGACTGCGGCACCACCGCGCTGATGGTAAAGACACTGCCTTCGGGCTCCATCCCCTGCACCCGCGCCCGGCGGGTCTGCAGGTCACTCATCAGGTCACCGGTAAAGGACGCCGGGGCCCGGACCCGCAGCAGCATGACCGGTTCCAGCAGAACGGGACGGGCCTGCTCCAGGGCGTTGCGCATGGCCAGCGCCCCTGCCATGCGGAAAGCCAGGTCGCTGCTGTCCACCTCATGGTAGCTGCCGTCCAGCACAGTGACATGCACGTCCTGCACCGGGAAACCGGCCAGGCTGCCCTTGACCATGGCGTCCTGTACGCCTTTTTCAATGCTGGGCAGGTACTTGCTGGGAATGGCTCCGCCTACCACCGCACTGCTGAAGAGGTAGCCCTTTCCCGGCTGGATCCGCAGCACACAATCTCCAAACTGGCCGTGCCCCCCCGACTGCTTCTTGTGCCGCCCCTGGGCCTGCGCTGTGGCACGTATGGTCTCGCGGTACGGAATCTGCGGTGGGGTGGTGCTCACCTTGACCCCCAGCGCCGCGAGTTTCTCCACAGCGATGGTGGTGTGCATCTCGCCCATGCCGCCCAGCAGCATTTCGCCGGTCTGCGGTTCGCGGCTGTAGTTCAGCGTAGGGTCTTCTTCGAGCAGCTTGCCCAGCGCGTCTCCCAGACGGTCCTCGTCCTGACGCGTCTGCGGGTGCAGGGCCACCGTGTGCACCACGTCCGGCAGTTCCAGCGGATCGTATTCGATCGGGTGCTGCGGATCGGCCAGGGTATCGCCCGTATGCAGGTCCGGGCTCTTGGTCAGCACGCCGATCATGCCCGCGCTCAGCTCCGGGACCTCCTGCAGCTCCCGCCCGCTGGCCACATACAGGTGGGCGGGACGCAGCTCGGCGCCCCGGGTCGTGTTGCGCACCGTGTCACCCGCGCGCAGCGTGCCGCTCCAGACCCGGACGTGCGCCACCTTGCCCACATACGGGTCCATGCTGACGCGCCAGACCCGCGCGCTGAAGGGTGCCTCGGGGGTGGGCGCACGGGTCTGACCGTCTACTCCGGTCACGTCCCCACGTTCGGCCGCGCTGCGCAGGCCGTGAACCATCAGGTCCAGCAGTTCGTCCAGACCCACCCCGGTGGTGGCGCTGACCGGCAGGGCCGGGTACAGCTGGCCGGCATGCACGGCCCGGAAAAACGCCGCCCGCAGTTCCTCTGTGCTGATCTCCTCGCCTTCCAGATACCGGTTCATCAGCTCGTCGTCGGATTCGACGATGGCGTCGGTCAGCACGGTGCGGGCCTCAGCCACGGCGCTGCGCAGCTCGTCCGGCACCTGATCCTCGTCGGACAGCACGTCCACCAGGCCACGGAAATCAGGGCCTTCACCGTCCGGGAGGTAAGCGGCCACCGTCGGGCCGGGCAGGGTGGCACGCACGTCCGCCAGGGTCGCGGCAAAATGCGCACGCTCCCGGTCCATCTTGCCCAGCACCACGATGCGCGGCATGCCGAAGCGGTCGGCGGTGGTCCAGACCCGTTCGGTACCGACCTCGACCCCGCCTGTGGCACTGACCACCACGATCACGTTGTCAGCCGCACGAATTCCCCCGCGGATCTCACGCACGAAATCCGCGAAGCCCGGCGTGTCCAGCAGGGTGATGCTGGTGTCCCGGTGCTGCAGGCGCAGCACGCCGGTACGGATCGAAAAGCCATGCTGGCGCTCTTCTTCACTGTGGTCGCTCTGGGTCGTGCCGTCCTCAACACGGCCGGCACGTGAAATGGCCCCGCTCCGGTGCAGCAGGGCTTCGCTGAGCGTGGTTTTTCCGGCGCCGGAGTGCGCCGCGAGACTGACAATACGAACGGGCATGTGCATCACCTCTGGTCTGGGCAGTGAGAGGAGAGGGTGGCCGAACGAACGCCTGACCGGGAAAAAGGGGTGCCCTGAAGATACTCCCTTCCCGCCCGGCTGGGCCAGTGAAGACTCAGGGCCCAATGTGGCAGCATGACGCCAGCATGTCCGGCTCCCCCGAACAACCCCGTAAAGTCCGGCTGCCTGCCCTGGCGCTGGTGGCGCTGATCGGTGCACGTGGCGCCGGAAAAACCACCTTCGCCGCAGAGCACCTCAGGCCGGAGGAGGTGGTGAGCGCGGCCCAGCACGGTGAGGACCCGCTTGCTCCTCTGCTCCAGGCAGCCGGCACACGGCTGTCGCGGGGGGAACTCGCGGTGGTGGACGCGCCGCTGGTCCGTCCACACGACCGGCGGCGCGTGGTGGAGCTGGCCCGGCAGCATGACGTCTCGGCGGTGGCTGTGGTGCTGGATCTGCCACGCCCACTGCTGACCCAGCGCCTCGGACCTGAAGGTGACCGGGCTGCCCTGGCCGCCGAAGTCACCGAGCTGCACCGGACCCTGCACGGCCTGGAGAAAGAAGGTTTCCGGCGGGTCTGGGTGCTGCGGAGTCTGCAGGAAGTCAGGCAGTTCAGCCTGCAGCGCGTGCCGCTGGCGCCGGACCGCCGGGACCTGGAAGGACCTTTTGACATCATCGGTGACGTTCACGGCTGCCTGCCGGAACTGCTCACCCTGCTGGACCAGCTGGGCTACACCAGGGGGCAGGCCATGACGCCTCCACCAGGGCGCCGGGCCGTGTTTCTGGGTGATCTGGTGGACCGCGGCCCGGACAGCGCCGGGGTGCTCCGACTGGTCATGGACATGGTGAATTCCGGCGCGGCGCTGTGCCTGCCCGGCAACCACGAGGAAAAGCTGCTGCGCGCCCTGAACGGCAAGGCGGTGCGTGCGCTCCATGGCCTGGACGTGACACTCCAGCAGCTGCACGCTGCCGGCGAAGCGTTCCGCTCGGAGGTGCGGGCCTTCGTGCAGAGCATGCCCAGCCACCTGCTGCTGGATGGTGGCCGGCTGGTCGTGGCGCACGCCGGTTTGCCTGAGCATTACCACGGCCGGGTATCGGGCCGGGTCCGCAGCTTTGCCCTCTACGGCGACACCGACGGGCGGGTGGATGAGACTGGATTGCCGGTCCGCCGTGACTGGGCCCGCACCTACCGGGGTGAGGCCCTGGTGGTGTACGGCCACACCCCGGTCACCGCTCCCCGCTGGCTCAACGGCACCGTAAATATTGACACCGGGTGTGCCTTCGGGGGCCAACTGACGGCCCTGCGGTACCCGGAGCTGGACACCGTGAGTGTCCCGGCCAGCGAACAGTACGCGGTTCCTGGCCGCCCCCTGCTAGAGGCGGGCATACACCCAGGCTGACGCCCGCGCTGACCGGACGACCTTACCCTTGCAGGCAGCAGCACCTGACAGAATGCGGCCCATGAGTGGTCTGGTAGATGTTGCGATTATCGGTGCGGGCCCGGTGGGTCTGGCCGCCGCCATTGCCTGCAAGCGTGCAGGCCTGAGTTACGTGGTGCTGGAAAAAGGCTGTGTGGTGAACGCCATTTTCGAATACCCCACCTACATGTCCTTTTTCACCACCGCTCCAGAGCTGGAAATCGGCAACCACCCGATGGTAACCGGGCACGACAAGCCCGACCGGCGCGACGCGCTGATGTATTACCGGCTGGTCACCCAGCGCGAGGCGCTGAATGTCGAGCAGTACACCGAAGTTACTGCCGTTCATGCAGCGCCTGCCGGCTTTACCGTCCAGGTCGAGAAGCGTGACGGCAACAGCGGGGTCGTCGAGGCCCGTCGGGTGGTGGTGGCCACCGGGTATTACGACAATCCCATGGCCCTGGGCATTCCGGGCGAGGACAGCGACAACGTCAGCCACTACTACACCGAGGCCCATCCTTTCATGGGGCTGAACGTGACGGTCATCGGTGCAGGAAACTCGGCCGCCGACGCCGCCCTGGACCTGTGGCGCGGCGGGGCGAACGTGACCATGGTGGTGCGTGCCCCGGAACTGAAGCCCACCATCAAATACTGGGTGCGGCCAGACCTGGAAAACCGCATCAAGGAAGGCAGCATCACTGCCCATTTCAACTCCCAGGTCGTGGAAATTCACCCTGATCTCGTCCGGGTGCAGCGCCAGGACGGCACCACGTGGGACCTGCCGACCCATTTCACCTTCGCGCTGACCGGCTACCGCCCGGACCTGTCCTTCCTGTCGGGTCTGGGACTCGCACAGCACCCGGACGAGTGTCTGGTGCTCAGTGATCATTACGAGAGCAGCGTGCCCGGTCTGTTCGTGGCGGGCAGCGCGGGGTTTGCCGGGAAAACCAATCAGGTCTTTATCGAGAACGGCCGCTTTCACGCTGATGTCGCAGTGGCTGAAATTACCCGTCAGCTGGGGAGCGGAGTCCTGCGGCAAGGCTGAACAGGAAGAGACCCAACTCAGCCGCCCAGCGGAGAAAACTCCAGGTCGTCCAACGAAGCTATCGGGCCCCTGAAGGCCAGTCCGGCCCCTCTCCCCTCCCCCGCCTGGGGGCATTCATGGGCCACAAAGCCATGCGTGAAATACTCCCGGCATGGTTTCTGCCCTTTCGCGTGCCCTCCTGTTAGGCACACTGCTGCTGGGTGCGCACGCCGCTGCACAAAGTGTGCCGGTGTTGCCACCTGCTGCCCCGGTTACCCCAGTTCCTCCCACCGAGCCCGCGCCTGTTCCTGTGGAGCCGGCTCCTGTTGATCCAGCTCCCGTCGAGCCGGCCCCGGTAGAACCTCCTCCGGCTGAGCCGGTTCCAGTCGACCCGGCTCCCAGACCGCCTGCCAAGCCTGTGGCCCCTGCTCAGCCCGCTCCCCAGATCTCCGCTCCCCTCCTGATCAACGTGGAGGCCCAGTGGCCCGCGGTGGTCAACGGAAAAAAGACCGTGGTGCCATTTACCCGGACCCTCACTATTCCTGGACACCGCGTCAGCGTGCTGCGTCAGCGCGGAGTTATCACTCCCAGCCTGGAGGCCGACGTTGCCACCTTCATCAAGGAGCTGCCCACTGAACCCCAGGACGCCCGTTTTGAGGAGCTGTGGGATGGCTGGACCCTGGTCCAGCGAAACGGCCTGAAAGTAGACGGCGCCAAAACACGTCAGAGCATCCTGACCGCCCTGAAAAACCCCAAAGGCGTCAAGGCCACGGTCGTGATCAGTGGACAGGTGGCGCCCAAGCGCACGCTGGACTACTTTGTCTCGCGGGGCATCACCGCGCATCTAGGCAGCGGAGAGACCAACTATCACGGCAGCAGCCCGGCCCGCATGACCAACATCCACGTGGGTGCGGCCAGCTTCAAAGACCGCCTGTTTGAAGGCAAGACGTTTTCCTTTAATCAGATGATCGGGCCGATCAGCACCCAAAGCGGTTACGTGACAGGGCTGGTGATTGCTGGCGAACGTACTGCCAGTGGCGTGGGCGGCGGCATCTGTCAGGTCAGTACCACGGTCTTCCGGACTCTGTACAAGGCCGGGCTGCCCGTAGTGGAACGGCGTAATCATTCCTACCAGGTGCATTACTACGATCCGCAGGGAATGGACGCCACCATCTACCAGCCCAGTCAGGACCTGCGCTTTGCCAACGACACAGGCGGCGCCCTGTGGTTCCAGGCAGACTGGAATGACAAGGAAGCGCGCCTGAGCGTTCATGTGTTCGGCAAGGTGCGCGACCACACGGTCGAAGTCGGGGCACCGCGTACCCTGAGCACCACGCCGTCGCCTAAAGACCGGCTGATTCAGGACGCCACCCTGAATGCCGGGCAGCGCAAACAGGTGGACTGGGCCGCGCCGGGAGCCGTCATCGAGGTTACCCGGAAGTTTATCCGTGCCGGCAAGGTCTTCAAGCAGGACACGCTGCGCAGCCAGTACCGGCCCTGGCCCAACATCTTCCTGGTCGGTACGAAGTCCTGACAGAAAGGATCACGCGAAGGGGAGAGACCTGTGTGCCTCTCCCCTCTTTGCTGCTTAATGGCCGCAGCCCTTCAGTCGTCAGCCGCGTAGCCCAGCAGCGACAGGATGCGATCAAGTTCCTCACGGGACCCATAGTTGAGTTCCACACGTCCCTTGTCCTCTCCGGTGATGCGCACGCGCGTCCCGGTCCGGCGGCTCAGGTCCAGTTCGACCTGCCGGTAGGTCCTTGGTGGGTTGACCTTGATGGGCCCCGGGGCCCGGGTTTCACGCTTGAGGGCCTCGGCCTCCCGAACATTCAGTCCGTGGGTCACGATCTGGTCCAGTGCCCAGGCCCGGTCCTTCTCAGGCTGAGCCAGAATCGCCCGGGCATGGCCTGCACTGATCTGGCCACGGTCCAGGGCGTTCAACGCAGCACTGTCCAGCGACAGGAGGCGCAGGGCGTTGGCGACTGTACTGCGCCCTTTGCCCACCGCCTGGGCCACGCCTTCCTGATTCAGCCCCTGATTCATTAGCGCCTGATAGGCACGTGCCTCTTCCAGGGGTCCCAGATCCTCACGCTGAAGGTTCTCGACGATGGCAATTTCCAGCGCCTCGCGGTCAGCCAGATCGCGGATAATGACAGGGATTTCAGTCAGTCCCGCCAGCTGGCTGGCACGCCAGCGCCGTTCACCAGCAACAATCTCAAAGTTGTCCCCGCGTGGCCGCACCAGAAGGGGTTGCAGGACGCCCTTGTCGCGAATGCTCTGGGCCAGTTCAGCCAGAGCTTCCGGGGCAAAGACCTGCCTTGGTTGATAAGCGGCCTGGGTAATCCGGCTGATGCTCAGGGTCTGCACCTGGGGCCCGCCTGCGGCCTCGGGAGCGGCCTTGGCACCCAGCAGTGCGTCCAGACCACGGCCGAGACTAGATTTTTTCGACACGCTGCATCACCTCGTCGGCCAGTCGCTTGTAGGCCGCGGCACCGCTGGACAATGGCGCAAATGCGTTGATGGGCTTGGAAAAACTGGGGGCCTCGGACAGCCTGACATTGCGCGGCACTACCGACCAGAACACCAGTTCCCCAAAATGTCCGCGCACCATCGTTTCAACTTCCTGTGCCAGATTGGTCCGGCCGTCGAACATGGTCAGGACCACTCCAAGCACCTTCAGCCGCGGGTTCAGGCCGCCCTGGACGCGTTCGACGGTTTCCATCAAGCCTGCCAGTCCCTCCAGCGCGTAATACTCGGCCTGCAGAGGAATCAGCAGGGCATCAACCGCCGCCAGGACATTGACTGTCAGCGGACCCAGGCTGGGCGGTGCGTCAATCAGGACCAAGTCGTACCCACCAACACTGGCCAGCAGCCGGGTCAGGGCGTCCGGATCATCAGCCAGTTCGACGCCCGCACCGGCAAGGTCAGGGGTAGAAGGCAAAACGAACAACCCGTCCTGCAAGGTCGGCAGGGTGAACTCGGCGGCCCGGGCCGGTTCGCCCAGAGCCTCATACAGGCCCTGCTCAGCGCCGCGCAGCCCCAGGCCGCTGGTGGCGTTGCCCTGAGGGTCCATGTCGAGCAGAAGCACCTTTCTGCCACCTGCAGCCAGATAGGCCGCAAGGTTGACAGCAGTGGTGGTTTTGCCCACGCCGCCTTTCTGGTTTACGACCCCAAGCACCTTCATGGTTTTCGTCTCACTTCGCGCTCCAGAATAGCGGCTGTTGATTGGGCACGCCTTCCCGGCGCGGGTATCTGTCGGGGGTATCCCTCAGTTTCTCCACCACCACGAGTGTCCGGGCGTCTCCGAGCACGGGCAGCGTAAAGGCCTCAACCTCGGTAACACGGCCGCCGAGTTCACCCGCTGCCCGCTGCCCCGCACGCAGCTCTTCTGGACTGATCGGGCCTTTCTGCGCTACCAGAAGGCCTCCGGGCCGCAGGAAAGGCAGGGCGAGCTCTGCCAGGATGGGCAGCGCAGCGACGGCACGCACCACCACCCGGTCATACCGGTCGCGGTGCTCCGGCTGTCTGGTCAGGGTCTCCGCTCGCCCAGCCACTGGGCGAACATTCTGCAGGCCAAGCGCTTCAGCAGTGGCGCGCACGAACTCCACCTTTTTGCGGGTGGAATCCACTGGCGTGAATTGCAGTTCTGCCCGCATCAGGGCAAGCGGCAGGGTTGGGAAACCAGCGCCCGTTCCCAGGTCTACCACCTGATGGTTGCCGTCCAGGTGGCCACCCCCGAGACACGTCAGCGAATCCACGAAGTGTTTCAAAACGATGTCACGCTCGGTCTTCAGGGCCGTGAGGTTGAACCGGGCATTGCCTTCCTGCAACAGGACCAGCAGCGCCGCAAATTGATCGAGCACTGGCGCTACATCGAGTCCCAGTTCCTGCGCGCCTGCGAGCAGTAATTCGGTGGCTTCAGGATTCACAGGTGATACCTCTGCTTCATTTCCATATAACGGTCGTAAACATGGTGGTCGATGCTCTGTAAAGGCAGGGCATCCAGTTGAGGAACCAGCTGCTCCCGCAGCACCTGTCCGCGCACCATCCACTGGTAGTAACTGCGTCCTCCGTGCTCGTACGGACCGTACAGCTTGGAGCCCGGGCACAAATCAAGCAGCGTATTGAACAGTCCGGCGTGCTTCGTGTGCATCCGTACCGTCACGTGTGGCTGCTTGCCGTCTCCTCCGAAATGCCCTTCACCAATCAGCACCCCGAGCAGAAGGCCCTGTTCAAAAGTCGCCAAATCACTTCCTCCTCTTGTTTCACCGTCAAGTTTCCCGTGAAACGAAAGAATCGTCAAGCGAAAGGTGCGCCAGCACACCCTGGCGCACCTATTTGTTTCACCGTCAGGTTTCCCGTGAAACACGCTGCTGTTTCAAATGAACCAACAGGACGCCAATGTCGGCGTGCCGCACTCCAGAGATCCGCGCTGCCTGATCCACAGTCTGAGGCTGGTGGCGCGCCAGCTTCTCTCGAGCCTCATTGGACAGCGCTGCAATACCAGCAAAGTCCACGCCTTCCAGGCTGAGGCGACGGGCATGGGCTTCGGACTGTAACTGGCGGCGGGCCCGGTCGATGTATCCCGCGTATTTCACACGGATCTCCAACGCTTCCCGTTCCTCTGCGGCGAGGACAGGAAGCTCGATCCCAAGCGCTTCCACATCGGCGAGTGCGAATTCGGGTCGCCGCAGCCAGGAGTCACCTGTCTGTCCCTGAATCCTCTGGCGCTGCAACGCTTCCAGTCCTGCCTGAACCCGGCTGTACTTCGCCTCGACCCGGGATGCTTCTGCATCGGTCACCAGTCCAAGACGCAATCCCAGGGGCGTCAGACGCTCGTCGGCGTTGTCCTGCCTGACCAGCAGGCGGTGTTCGACCCGGCTGGTCATCATGCGGTAGGGCTCGTCGCTGCCCTTAAAGACCAGGTCGTCAAGCAGAACTCCCAGGTATCCGGTTTCGCGCCCGATAACCTGTTCTTCCAGGCCAAGGGAACGCCGCGCTGCCGCCATTCCCGCCACAAGACCCTGGGCCGCCGCTTCCTCATACCCACTGGTGCCGTTGATCTGCCCCGCGGTAAACACGCCGGGCAGGTACCGCGACTCCAGATTGAGGGTCAGCTCTGTCGAGTCCACCACGTCATATTCGACCGCGTAGGCGTACCGCTGGATCACAGCTTGCTCGAATCCCGGAAGGGTCCGGACCAGCTGATCCTGCAGGTGCGGCGGCAACGACGAGCTGAATCCCTGCAGATACACCTCGCTGGTCTGCACACCATCCGGCTCGACAAACAGCAGGTGCCGGTCGTGATGAGCGAAGCGCACGACCTTGTCCTCGATACTCGGGCAGTAGCGGGGTCCCAGCCCTTCGATGTCACCGGCATACATGGGAGATTCGTGCAGATTGGCCTGAATAAGGCGGTGGGTTTCCGGAGTGGTATGGGTCTGCCAGGTTGGTGATTCCGTAGCGCGCGGCCCCGGACGCCCGGTGAACCCCCGCGGCTGCGGATCAGCCGGAATTTCGAGCAACTCAGAGAAGTTCACTGCGTCTGCTCGAACCCGTGGAGGCGTGCCGGTCTTGTACCGCTTGAGAACGTGGCCCGCACTGGCCAGCGGTGCGGAAAGAAAGCGTGACGGGGGCTCACCCTGCCGGCCTTCCGGGCGGGAATGCCGGCCGTACCAGGTGACGCCGCGCATAAACGTCCCGGCGGCCACGACAACACTGCGCGCTGCCAGCCTGCGGCCATCAGTGGTCACGACCAGCCAGCCGCCCCGTCCGTCGGACTCCAGATCGGCCGCCTCGCCACGAACGATGTCAATACCAGCGTGACCAAAAATGACATCCTGCGCGCGCTCAGCGTAGGCGTCACGTTCGTTCTGCACTCTCAGGGACTGCACGGCCGGGCCTTTGCTGGCATTCAGCACCCGGGTATGAATCGCGGTCTCATCGGCCAGCCGCCCCATCAGGCCGCCCAGTGCCTGCACCTCGAACACCAGCTGGCTTTTGCCGGGGCCTCCTACTGCAGGGTTGCACGGCATCCGACCCACGGTGGCCGGGTTGCCAATCAGCAGCGCGACCCGCTCGAACTTTGCCGCGGCCCACGCTGCCTCCAGGCCCGCGTGTCCACCGCCGATTACAATCACATTCCAGCCACTCATCTCAGGCGGCAGTGTACCGGGCGGCCCGTCACACAAGGGTGACCGTCCTTCCTGGACAGCCGCGCGGGGCAGGAAAGAGACCACTACACTGCGACTATGGACTTTGCAAGTTTACGGGCCGATCTGATCGGCGGGGACGCGGCGATCCGCACACCGTTCGGAATCCGGCGCGTGACCTACGCAGACTATGTGGCCTCAGGACGGGCGCTGCACAGCGTGGAGGACCGTATCGCCACCCTCGCTCTTCCCCTGTATGCCAACACCCACACTGAAGACAGCGCAACCGGCGCACACAGCACCCACCTGACGCACCAGGCGCAGGCGTATATCAAGAGCCAGCTGGGTGGAGACGATACCTGCAAGCTGCTGTTCTGCGGGTCGGGAAGCACCGCTGCCGTGCGCCGTCTTCAGGACATCCTGGGCCTCAGTGTGCCGTGCAGTCACCGTGAAACAGTGCTCTCGAACCTGCCTGAACACGAGCGGCCCGTGGTGTTTGTCGGCCCGTACGAACATCACAGCAACGAGGTGAGCTGGCGTGAGACGCTGGCCGAGGTGATCGAGGTGCCCCTGTGCCCCAGGGGAGGCCTGGACCTCGACGCCCTGCGGGGTCTCCTCAGAAATCCTGTTTACGCACGGCGCCCAAAAATCGGCTCATTCAGCGCTGCCAGCAATGTCACCGGGCTGCTGACTGACACGCGAACCGTGGCCCGGCTCCTTCACGCCAACGGGGCGTATGCCTTCTTCGACTTTGCTGCCAGCGGACCGTACGTCAAGATTGACATGAAGCCCGGCGCTCCGGATGGTTATGACGCTGTGTTCCTGAGCCCGCACAAATTTGTAGGAGGGCCAGGCACACCCGGCCTGCTGTGTTTCCAGCAGCACCTGTACCAGTTGCAGGTCCCAAGCACCGCCGGGGGCGGCACGGTCCGCTACGTCAGCCGGCAGCGACACGCCTACATCGAGGACATCGAAGCCCGCGAGGATGCAGGCACCCCAGCCATCCTGGGCAAGCTCCGCACAGCTCTGGCCTTCCGCGTCAAAGAGGAGCTGGGGGTCAAGCAGCTGACCCAGCGTGAGCACGAACTCTTTGGACGCGCATTGGCTCAGCTGGGGGCCAATCCCCGTGTTCAACTTCTGGGCAACCCGGATTCTGCCCGCCTGGCTTTTCTGTCATTCCTTGTCAAAACGTCGCAAGGCACGTACCTGCATCCCCGGCTGGTGGTCCGGCTGCTCAACGACCTGTTCGGGATCCAGGCCCGGGGTGGTTGTGCCTGCGCCGGGCCCTATGGCCACGCCCTGCTGAACATCGACGAAGAGCACAGCGAGCGCTACTTCCAGTGCATCATGGGAGACCTTGAAGGCATCAAGCCCGGCTGGACCCGCCTCAATCTGGCTCCCTGGGCTACGGACGAGGAGGTCACCTTTTTGCTGGCCGCTGTGGAGTTCATCGCGGAATATGGAGAACGCTTCCTGCCGCTCTACGACTTCAACTGGCAGACCGGAGCCTGGACCCATGCGGACGATCAGGCCCCACTTGATCTTTTTGGGCACGAGCGGCCCCTGAAAGAAGAGGGGGCAGTGCCGTATCAGAAGTATCTGTCATACGCATTTCAGCTCGCCAGCAGCCTGAGCGAGAGGGGAGAAGCACGCGCAGTTCCACCGCAGGTGCCGGCTGACCTCGTGTTCTTTGCCCATTAACGCTTGATCGGTAGATTTTTCCGAGGTTGTTTGACGGACTGTGAGGGTGACCTGATCTCCCGGGCTTGAGTTTGTCCTCCTGACTGGGAGGGCTCAGGTCCTCTGAGCTCAAAAGGTGCCGTTGGTCCCATGAGACTCCCTGCAACAGGTCACTTCATGGGTCAGCGCGCTAGCTTATGATGCCGTCCAGACGGCAGGACCCCTGGTGCGTGCTCCACAGGACTTGAAAGCATTAACGTACGCCATCAAGCACCTGTACTTTATTGCGCGCTCCAGCTCACTCGGATATCAACCCCTCCCCAGCCATTCAGACACGCGCCATCCCAGCGGCGCTGATCACCGTGCCGGAAGACATGGACCTGTAGACTCCGGGTTCTGGGCTCATCGGCAGTTGAACCGACCTCCTGTGCAAGCGCTGTACGCCCGCTGGTCCCGACAGCCACGAAGTAGCGCACCGTCCATTCCTGAGGTGGCTGGACGACTGCATCCACCGTGAGTGCACAGCGTTTCTGAAGTTCTTTCGGGGGTAGACTCCACGCGCTCTCCCAAGCCATGAAGAGCGGAACTGCCAAAATCAACAGGAGGACACCACCCGCTTGAGCCCACGCCTTTGCAGGTGGCGTTGTGGGATTGCTCGTTCTGCTCATTTGCGCTTGTGTTTGATCACAATCATTCTTTCGCACGGCTTGAGTTCAGGACAGGAGAAATCAGAATGCCAACAAGACGAACACAGTGAGGTGGAATTAAGCGCAGAGTGACCCCAGGTAGCATCTTCTAGAGTACATTCCAGGCACAGCAGCATGATCTTGCTGGTCTTGTCGTCCATATCACCCGGGTAAACATCCCGGCTCATTCCTTATGCCGACTTCCATAGAGCCTTCTCAGTCAACTTTAGCTGTCTTCTCTTCAAGGGCGTCTCAAACTACAGCTTGTCTCTGCATGGTGGACAGCGAACGGCCGATAAGAAAGCACGCTTCACCGCCGGGCCTTCCAGGCATGGCTTAGAATGCCTAACGAACGTTAGATAGACAACTCCTGACGGTAGGGCGCGGCCCGTGAGCCTTCCCGCCGTCATGGCTGAGGAGGCTTTCCCCGTCATGATTCAACCTTTTACAGCTGAACCCATCCAATGGGTCTCGGAAAGCGGTGTGCCGGTCCGTGACCTGCCGGAACGGTTCACGCCCCAGTTGCTGCGAGATCTGCATGCCCTGATGCTGCGCGCACGCGAATTCGACCGCAAGCTCATCACCCTGCTGCGCCAGGGGCGCACCACCTTCTACGCGCAGTCCAGCGGTATGGAAGCCACCCAGGTCGGCCTGGCACGCTCTATCCGCGTAGGCCACGACTGGGTCTGGCCGTATTACCGCGACCACACCCTGGGACTGGCCATGGGCGTACCTATGTTTGAGCTGATCAGCCAGTGCCTGGGCAGCAACAGCGACCCCAGCCGCGGGCGGCAGATGCCTCACCACTTCGCGGCCAAGCGTCAGAACTTTGTGTCGATCTCCAGCAGCATCGCCTCGCAGGTGCCGCCGGCCGCTGGCAATGCCATGGCGCAAAAGTACCTGGGCGTAGACGAAATCACGGTCTGCACCTTCGGAGACGGCGCGACCAGCGAAGGTGACTGGCACGCCGGCATGAACATGGCGGGTGCCCATCAGGCCCCGGCGCTGTTCGTGTGTGAGAACAACCAGTGGGCAATCAGCACCCACCTCAGGGCCCAGACGGCCAGCGAGAACATCCACATCAAGGCCAAGGCCTACGGCATGCCGGGCTTCTACGTCGACGGCAACGACATCGTGGCTGTCATGGAAGTCTGCGCCCACGCTGCCGAGTGGGTGCGCGCCGGCAACGGCCCCGCCCTGGTGGAGTGCCTGACCTACCGCGTGGGCTCACACAGCAATGCCGATGCGGACGCCGAGAAGCACTACCGCACCCGCGAGGAAGTCGAGGAATGGCTGGGCCGGGACCCGATTGTCCGCATTGAAAAGCTGCTTGAGCACCTGGGTCACCCGATCAGCGCCGAGGAACGCGCCCAGATGATTGCCCAGACCCACCGCGAGGTCGACGAACAGGTCATTCAGGCCGAGGCCACGGGCCAGCCTGACTGGCGGATTATTTTCGAGGATGTCTATGCCGACATGCCCGGCCACCTGCGTGACCAGGAGGCCCAGCTGCGTGCCGAGCAGGAAGCTGGCCAGGAGGTGCGCGCATGACGGCCACGCAGCAACGCAATCCCGCCAGTGGGGGAGGGGAGACCCGGACCATCAACCTCATTCAGGCGGTGACCGAGGCCCTCCACGAGGAACTCGAGCGCGACGAGCGCGTGGTGCTGTTTGGAGAAGACGTTGGCGCGCGTGGTGGAGTCTTCATGGCCACGGCCGGGCTGCAGGCCACGTTTGGCAAGCACCGCGTGTTCGACACGCCGCTGAGTGAAGCCAGCATCGTAGGCGCGGCAGTCGGGATGGCCGTGCGTGGCCTGCGCCCCGTCGCAGAGATTCAGTTTGCCGACTACATGGGTCCGGGCTTCGACCAGATCATCTCGCAGGCGGCCAAGATCCGCTACCGCAGCGGCGGGCAGTTCACCGCTCCCATGGTCATCCGTACGCCTTCAGGCGGCGGGGTCAAGGGCGGACACCACCACAGTCAGAGCCCCGAGGCCTACTACACCCACACCCCGGGTCTCAAGGTGGTGATGCCCAGCACTCCCTACGACGCCAAGGGGCTGCTCAAGGCTGCCATTCGCGGCGAGGACCCGGTCATCTACTTCGAGCCCAAGCGGCTGTACCGCGCCTCCAAGGGTGAGGTGCCAGTCCACGACTTCACCGTCAAACTTGGCGAGGCGGCCATCCGCCGTGAAGGCAGCGACCTGAGCCTGATCGGCTACGGCGGCGTAATGCCGGATCTCGAAAAGGCCGCCGATGCCCTGGGCGCTGAAGGCGTCAGCGTGGAGGTCATTGACCTGCGCAGTCTGGTGCCCTGGGACAAGGACCGGGTGCTGACCAGTGTCCAGAAGACCGGCCGCGCCGTGCTGGTGAGTGAGGCCCCCCGTATCGGGAACTTCATGGGCGAGGTCGCCTACACCATCCAGGAGCAGGCCTTTGATTATCTGACGGCGCCTGTGGGGCAGGTGGCCGGTTTCGACACGCCTTACCCCTACGTACAGGACAAGGTCTATCTGCCCGGTCCCAACCGTATCGTGCGCGCCTGCGTGCAGGCCCTGAATTACTGATGCCGGTCCAGCAGCTTAGGAAGGCCGCATGAAGCCCGAACTGTGGCGTCCCCTGCTGGGAACCCTGGGGCTGATGATCGGGTTCGGGCTCTACGGGCTGATCGGCAAACTGGCCGAGCCATGGCAGAGCGTCTGTATCGGCGCGCTGTTCGTGATTCTGGGCGCGGTGGCCTACTGGTATGCCCAAGGCGAACGCTGGATCCAGGTGCTGGGGCTGCTGCTGGCGGTCTACGGCGTGTTGCGCGCGTTTCTGCTGCGCTGAATGTTTTTTTCTCAAGAGAGGTTGTCATGAAAGAAGTGCTGCTGCCCGAACTCGCCGAAAGTGTCGTCGAGGGTGAAATTCTGAAATGGCTGGTTCAGGAAGGCGACACCATCGCCCTGGAACAGCCGCTGTGCGAGGTCATGACAGATAAGGTCACTGTGGAACTTCCCAGCCCGGTGGCGGGTGTGCTACGCCAGCGGCTGGCCAATGAAGGCGACGTGGTCGCAGTACACGCCGCGATTGCCCTGATCGACGAGACAGGCGGCGGCGCCTCTTCCTCTGCCCCGAGCGCCATGCAGGCCATTCAGGACACGGCAGAGAGTCCGGCAACCGCTGATGCCCAGCTTCCTCCCCAGGCTCAGGAAGAGCGCGAACAGATCGGTGGCAGCATCGTGGAAGCCAGCCACCTGCCCAAGGCCGATGACGACTCCAGCAGCCTGTTCAAGGCTTTCGCGTCGGACGAGCAGGTCAAGGTCCAGGGCCTGGGAGGCCGCACTCCGGCGCCACAGGGCGCCGCGCAGCCGGTCCGCAACGACGGCCGGGTGCTGGCTGTTCCAGCGGCCCGCCAGCTGGCCCGCGAACTTGGTCTGGATCTCAACCGTATCCAGGGCAGCGGACCCAACGGCCGCATCCGCGTATCAGATGTCCTGGCCCAGACGCAGGGGCAGACCGCTTCCTCAACGGCTGCTTCCTCAATGCCTGCTTCTGCACCGGCTCCCCAGCCCGCCTCCACTGCCCAGGCTGCCGCTCAGCCGGCGCCAGCATCCAGCAAAGCCGCCCAGGGTGGCCTGCCGGTCGCTCCGGTGCAGTACCGCACGCCCAAAGGCTACGAGCACCTCGAAGACCGTGTTCCTCTGCGCGGCATGCGCCGGGCCATCAGCAACCAGATGGTCGCCTCGCACCTGTACACCGTGCGGACGCTGACCGTGGACGAGGTCAACCTGACCCGCCTGGTCGAATTCCGCAACCGCGTCAAGGACGAAGCGAAGGCTGCCGACGTCAAGCTGTCATACCTGCCTTTCATCTTTAAGGCGGTTGCAGTTGCCCTGCGTAAGTATCCCAGCCTGAACACCTCTTTTGACGAGGCCACCCAGGAAATTGTTCAGAAGCGCTACTACAACATGGGGATGGCTGTGGCCACCGACGCTGGCCTGACCGTACCGGTCCTCAAGGACGTGGGCCGCAAGAGTGTCTTTGAACTGGCCCGCGAAGTGGTGGACCTGGCCGGGCGCGCCCAGGCCGGCAAGCTGCAGCCTGACGAACTGGCAGGAAGCACTTTCAGCATTACCAACATCGGGTCTATCGGAGCGCTGTTCAGCTTTCCCATCATCAACGTGCCTGACGCTGCCATCCTGGGCGTCCACAGCATCGTCAAGCGCCCCATCGTGGATGAGGACGACAATATTGTCGTCGCGCACATGATGTACCTCAGCCTGTCGTTCGACCACCGTCTGGTGGACGGCGCCGAAGCTGCCCGCTTCTGCAAGGAAGTGATCCGCCTGCTGGAAAATCCTGACCGACTGATGCTCGAAGCCATGTGATCAGGGGCTCAGGCTGCAGCTTCGACCTGATCCTGGGCCAAATCTGCAGTCTGGTTCAGCGTTCCGTCAGCTTGAGCCGCTAGGGTAGTGATTCACAGGTGGATTGACCGCCTGAGCGCTGTGCCTGAACGCAGGTCGGCTTGCTTTCCACACCGGAAAGATTGGATACCCTAGTGAAAATGCCTCGACTCCTGACACTCCTTCTTCTGCTGCTGCTCGCCTCACCGGCGGGGGCCCTGCAGCTGATTGTCTGGGACCGTGATTTTCAGACAAAAGTTGGCTATGGGGAAAGCAGTGGTGGGAAATTCAACATCCAGTTGCTGCCGCGCTACAGTGGGCCGGTCGTGGTGCTGTTTTCCCAGACGGACGAGGAACGCCGGCGTGCCACGTTCCCCACCCTGCTGAGCCGCTACGACGGATTTCTGCGCGGAGGGCAACTGACCATCGAGCCTCCGGGAAACGACGACGTGACACTCGCGAAGTTTCTGGCTATCTTCCGGCTGAGCGTCAACGTGCAGTCGACGGGACAGACCCTCACACTGCCTGGTCTGAAAGTCGCTGGGCCGGATAACATCAAGATCAACAATAAGTAGTTCCAGAGGAGGCTCTATGCTTGCGCAGATTCTTGTGGTGGAGGACGACCCGCACCTCGGGCCCCTTCTGAAGGAATACCTGTCGGCCGATTATCAGGTTCATCATTCCGCGACGCTGAGAGACGCTCAGGCCTGGCTGGGCACCCACAGTGCGCAGCTGATCCTGCTGGACCTGAACCTCCCCGACGGTGACGGGCTCGATCTGGTCCAGGCACTCCGGCAGTACAGCAGTACGCCGGTGCTGGTGCTGTCAGCGCGCAGCGGCGTGCAGGAACGGGTGGCCGGCCTGAATGCCGGAGCAGACGACTACCTGACCAAGCCGTTTGCCATGCCGGAACTTGATGCACGCATTACTGCGCTGCTCCGCCGGACAGCGGCAGGCACCGGGGTCAACCTGGGCAATACCAGCCTGTCGACCAGCAGCCTGCTGCTGACGGTGGACGAAAAGAACATCAACCTCACGGAACACGAGGCGCGCATCCTGGAACTCATGATGCGCACGCCCGAGCGGGTCTTCTCGCGCGCTGACATCGAGTCCCACCTGTATGGTTGGGAAACGCCCAACAGCAACAGTGTGGAGGTCCGGATCTCCCAGCTGCGCAAGAAGCTGGAGCAGGCTGCCAGCGACCTGAGAATCCGTACCATCCGCAATGTCGGCTACGTTCTGCAAACCTGAAGAAAGCAGTTGCCCCGCAGCGCTTCCCTTCTACACTTCAGCCATGATGCTGCCCTGTCTGCGCCGCCTTCCAAAGAGTTGGAAGCGGCGTTCTGACGTGGGGGAGCGGTCATGACACGTCATGTGGCCCTCAGTACCGCGCGCGTGGCCTGGCGTCACAGCCTGCGATTCCGGCTGGCCCTGGTGTATTCGCTGGTGGCCCTGGCCATTACCACGTTAAGCGGGCTGGTGGTGATCACGCTGCTGCTGGGCAGCATGGACCGGCAGTTCGACGCGCGCCTGAATGAGCGGGCCGACGTCCTGGCAGACCAGTTCACCAACCTGAGTAAGGGGCTGGGCCAGCGGCCACCGGCCATCACCGGGTTTACCGTGCTGGTTGATGCCCAAAATCGGGTGGCGCTGAGCAGCAACGGACTGAACCTGGCACCAGGGGAGCCGTTTCCCCAGCTGAACGAGTACCGGCTGCCTGTGCAGGGCACCCGGGTCCGCGCCGTGACCCGCAAGGCCGGTGGGTTTGGCACCCTGTGGGTGGGCCTCCCCGAAGATGACCTGATTGCCGCCCGTGAAAGTGCCATGCGAGCGCTGCTGCTCTCGGCACTGATCACTCCCGCGCTGATGCTGCTGCTGGGATGGTGGGTCGGGCGCCGGGCCCTGGCCGGTCTGGGGCAGGCTGCAGACCTGGCGGACCGCATCGACCCGACCCGCTCCCTGGCGACCCTGCCGCTGCCCCAGCGCGAGGACGAAGTCCACCGCCTGCTGGCCGCCATCAACCGCCTCCTGGTGCGAATCGAGGCCGGGCAGGCCCGCGAAAAGCAGCTGCTGGGCCAGATCGTGCATGAGCTGGGCGCCCCTCTGACTGTCCTGAAGGCCTCACTCAACCGCGCGGCCGAACGTACCGGTGACGTTGAAGTGGGCCGGGCCGCCCTGGTGGCTGACGAACTGACCTTTACCACCCAGGACCTGATGCAGCTGGCCCGCGGGCAGCTGGAAATGAAGATGGTGTGGCACTACATTCCCGCCCGTACGCTGCTGGGACGGCTGGACCGCCTGGTTCCGGGCACCCGTTTCGAGGGGGACTGGAGCGGAGGCATCCTGTGTGATCCGGACCGCCTGACCCAGGCCCTGCGCAACCTGCTGGCCAACGCCCGGCGCGCTGCCGGGCCAGACGGCACAGTCAGCCTGACCCTGGAGGACACGCCTGAGCAGGTGCGCTTTGTGGTTCAGGACAGCGGCCCAGGCCTGCCACCGGAACTGGGTGAGCGCATCTTCGAGCCGTTTATCAGTGGATCCGGGAGCAGTGGTCTCGGCTTGAGCGTCAGCCGACAGATTGCTGTGATGCATGGCGGCAACCTGACCGGTAGCAATCAGGGGGGCGGCGCCCAGTTTGTGCTGTCGCTTCCCAGTGCCACGTTGGGTGATGACCAGGATGACGACCTGGAGGAAACCGAGTCTGCAGAGGTCTCCACACCTGCGGCGGCGCACCGCTGAGCACGCGGTTATGCTGCGCCGGTGCCTCTGCCTGACCTTCCGACATCACCCGCTGTTCTGCCGGAACCCGGCAAGGCTGAACTGCTCGCGCTGCTGACCTTACGCTTTACACCTCACCTTGGACCGCGCCGGATTGAAAGCCTGCGCCGCCATTTCGGCACAGCGTGTGAGGCCCTGAGCGCTCCTTTCTCTGCCCTCAGAGAGGTCCCAGGGCTGGACTCCCGGAGCATCGCAGCCCTGGGAAATGCCAAAGCCCGCGCACAGGCAGAAGCGGAGCTTCACCTGGCTCAGCAGCTGGGCGTGACCCTGCTGGGCCGTGGCCTGAGCGGGTATCCCCAGGCGCTGGAAGCCCTGGGTGATCCGTCCCCGGTGTTGTGGGTGCGCGGGTCCCTGCCTGAGTTGCCGGTGGTTCCCCGAAGTATCGGCATCGTGGGCACCCGGGCAGCCAGTCCCCATGCACTGAGCATGGCCCGCATGCTCGCAGCCGAACTGGCCCACGCAGATGTCACCGTGGTCAGTGGTCTGGCACGCGGTGTGGATACGGCGGCGCACGCCGCTGCCGTTGAGGCAGGCGGCCAGAGCATCGGCGTGCTGGGCAGCGCAGTGAACCGCATCTATCCTCCCGAGAACGAGGCGCTTTCAGAGCAGCTCACCCTGGTCAGCGAGTATCCGCTGGGCACAGGTCCTGCGCAGCATCACTTTCCGACCCGTAACCGCCTGATTGCGGCCCTGTCGGCGGGCACGCTGGTTGTGGAAGGTGAATTCAAGTCCGGCTCGCTGATTACTGCTACCCACGCGCTGGAGTGCGGGCGGACCGTATTCGCCATGCCGGGCCGGGCTGGCGATCCACGGGCAGCCGGCCCCCATCAGCTGCTGCGTGACGGGGCAGTGCTTACTGAAACGGCGCGCGACATCCTTCAAGAATTTGGCTGGGGCAATGCTCCTGCGCGTCCGCTGCCGACCTTGCCGCCGGATCAGGCAGCAGTTCTTGAAGCGCTGACCGCGCCCGCGACACTGGATGACCTGCGGGCGGCGACCGGGCTTTGCCTTCCCGAGTTGCAAACCGCCCTGGTCATGCTGCAGCTCCAGGGTCTGGCCGAAGAGAGCGGCGGCCGCTGGGTCCGCCGCTAGGACAACGCCGATTCGTGGGCGTCAATGTGTTGAGGTCCAAAGTCCTTTTCCACATCCACCCGAACAGGCCCGGAGAGCGTCACCCCTTCACGGGAGGGGTCCAGAAGGTCAGGCAACAGCAGGCGCAGCCCGACTTCGAGCAGCGGACCCCTTCCGGTCACACTGTCCGACTGGGGGTCGAGGGTCAGACTCCAGCCTCCGCCGTCCCAGTCCACTCCTGTCGTCTGCGCTTCCCCGCGCTGCAGGGCTGCCAGTTCCAGGTCATCGATCCGGACACGGACGCCCCGGGCAGTGAAACGGACTTTCATGCAGGCAGGATAGCCCCGCGCGGGACTTAAGCTACCTGTATGAATGTTCTGGTTCTGGGCGGCACGCAGTTTGTCGGACGGCATATCGTCGAAGCGTTTCTTGCGGCCGGTCACAAGGTCAGCATCCTCACGCGCGGGAAGTCAGCCGACGAACTGCCTGCGCAGGTGGAGCGTCTGCAGGGCGACCGCAATCAGGGCCCTCAAGGGCTCTTAGCACTCACAGACCGGCAGTGGGATGCGTGCGTGGACGTCAGCGGCTACACTCCCGGCCAGGTCCGGGCCAGCGCTGAGCTGCTTCGTGACCGCATCAGCCAGTACGTGTTCATCAGCACCGTCAGTGTCTACGCCGAGCCTGGGCGGCACCCGGTGCGTGAGGACGACCCGCTGATGCCCCCGGCTGCCGAGGATGTTACCGAAGTGACCGGTGAGACCTACGGCCCCCTGAAGGTCGCCTGCGAGCGCATTGTTCAGGACGTGTACGCAGAAAACTGCGCCATTCTGCGTCCCCAGATCGTTGCAGGTCCCTATGACCACACGGCCCGTTATCCGTACTGGGTTGATCGGGCCAGCAGGGGAGGGGAGATGCTGGCACCCGGCGACGGCTCGGACCATGTTCAGGTCATCGACGCGCGCGATCAGGCCCGCTTCACTGTAAAAGTCGCGGAGGAAAAAATCAGCGGCGTGTTCAACCTCGCAGGACCCCGCCTGAGCTGGTCAGACTTCTTGGAGGTCCTGGGGGCTGCCCAACCACACTGGGTCTCCTATGAAACGCTGCAGAGCCATGGCCTCGGCCACCGGGACCTGCCGCTTTATCTACCTGAGCACAGCGAGCAGGGTGGGCTGATGGACGTCAGCCCGGAGAGGGCGCTGGCTGCGGGTCTGATTCATACTGCTCCGTCAGTCACTGCAGCCGACACCCGAGCCTGGAGCCAGACCGCAGAGCTGAGCTATGCCCTGACCCCGGAGCGCGAAAAAGAGGTGCTGGGCGCAGTCGCCCGAACTTCCTGATTCTTTCTCGCCGAACCGCAGAGAGAAGAGGAAA